>CAKUZG010000008.1 GCA_934717805.1 uncultured Candidatus Saccharibacteria bacterium
TTTAAAGAGATTGACAGCATCATTCAGAAGCTTTATGAAGATAATCTACTTGGTAAAATTTCAGATGAACGCTTTGTGAAACTAAGCCAGAGCTATGAAGAAGAACAGCATCAGCTCCAAACTTCCATTTCTGACTTAACCGAAAAACTCGCCAAACAACAAGAAGATAGCTTGAATATCTCCAAGTTTATGATGAGAATTTCCAAATATACAAAGCTACCAGAACTAACCGTTGAGATAGTGAATGAGCTGATTGATAAGATTGTGATTCATAAACCAACTGGCACGAAACGCAATCGAATTATTCAGGTTGACATTTACTACAATTTCATCGGAAAATTAAACAATGAAAAAAGCGAGCCAAACAACTAGGCTCGCTAATATTATCCCATTTGACTAAACTGCTATATGTCAGGTCAGCATTGCGAGAGTTATTTTTATTGGTTAGTTTAGAAAGATTTGATTATCCTTCTACGCAGTTACCACCACCGTTTTCAGTTTTAACTGATACAACGATTGAGTTACCCTTTTCAATTGCTCCATCTGAACCACATTTAGCTTTGTTTGAAACAATCATAGTTCCAGGAGCGGTTGGTGCAGCATGAGCGCCCTCTGCTGTCATAACGTCATATTCATTATTTGTCGAAGGGTCATTGAATGATGACGATCCTTTATCATTAGAGTTACTTGAATCCTTTGCTAAGATATAGCTAGAAATGAAGCTGGAACCCTTAAGGTTTTGACCACCAGCAGTCCAAGGCAATGATCCTCGGTTATTTGAACTATAGTCTGTTACAGCTGCGCGCAAGCGTGAAGCATCGTTCTTTCGTTGTGTATCACGTTGTGATCGTTGCAATGCTGGCAATGCCAAGAACACCATCAAGAAGATAAGACCTGCAATGGCAAGCACAAGCACAACTTCGATGATTGTGAAACCTTTTTTATTGTTTTTATTGATTAGGTTCATATGAAATTCCACCTTTCTAATGAACAATTATTGTTAGTATTTTTATTTACGGTCTGTCCGTATGCAACCATTAAAGCACAAGCACAATCATTTTGCAAGGCTTTTTTAAGAATTTTTTAAGAATTTGGTGGTTTATATCTAAAAAATTATTGCATTAAAATTTTTTTATACGAATATCGTTGCGCTGTGCGCCAAGAACCGATTGAATCGGAATTAAAACAACGAATCTCGCCATCGCGGATTTCAGCAATTTCAACAAGAGCAGGGTTGTAAGAAACGCGTTTTTTGTAATAGCGGAGTTCGGAATCTTTAACATCATGCCGGCCCGGAAAAACCTCTAAAAATTGAACTTTTGCACGCTCAAAAAAATAGTTTTCGAAACCACTTGGCGGAAAGAAATAAGCCGGTTTTAAGTTCATTTTTGAAAGAATATATTGAATATCACCCAAAGTTGCACGCGCTTCAACTGAAATGAACGCATAGACGCGACCTTTTTTGCTTTTAAAAATGGTAGCCTCGGCCGAATAACCAACCGGAAGATTGCGCGAAATAACTTCTTCAATCCCAAAGCTAATACCAAAATGTTTTTGCAAGAATTCTTCAAGATTTTTATCAGAATAAGCGTGATTTTCCATAAAAATATTTTAGCACACTTTCGAAAAAAATGGAAATATCTAAATAAGTTATGCTATAATCGAAAGTATGGATATTACGAAAGGCTTAAATAAAAATCAAAAAGAGGCGGTGGAAACTTTAAGCGGGCCGATGCTAATTTTGGCGGGCGCGGGAAGTGGTAAAACCAAAACCTTAACGCACCGAATTGCGAATTTGATTGCGCACGGTGTGGCGAGCGAAACGATTTTGGCGGTGACTTTCACCAATAAAGCCGCACGAGAAATGCGTGAACGTTTGGCGGATTTGCTTAATCGCGACGCGAACGACCGATTTTTTATGCCTTGGATGGGAACTTTTCACGGAATTTGTGTGAAGATTTTGCGACTTAAAGGTGAAGCGATTGGCGTGGCGCCAAATTTTGTGATTTATGATGAAGACGATCGACGAAGCTTGATTAAAAAAATCATGAAAGAATTACAAATTGACGAAAAAAGTTTGAAACCGCAAAGTGTTTCGAGTGCAATTTCGAATGCGAAAAACCAGCTTTTAACGGCAGAAGAATTTGCAAACAGCGCAAACTGGGGTTTTGAGCAAAAAGTTTCTGAGATTTTTTTGCGCTACGAAAAAGAACGGAACAAAGCGAATGCGCTAGATTTTGATGATTTGCTTTTTGAAACGGTAAAACTACTTCAACAAAATAAAGAAATCCGCGAATTTTGGCAAAATAAATTTAACCACATTTTGATTGATGAGTACCAGGATACGAACGCGGCGCAATATGCGATTATTAAAATGATCGTGAACGCCGAGCGAAATATTTGCGTGGTTGGTGATGACTGGCAGAGCATTTATTCTTGGCGTGGCGCAGATTTTACGAATATTTTGAATTTCGAAAGAGATTACAAGGGTGCAAAAGTAATAAAACTGGAGCAAAATTATCGTTCAACTGAGAATATTTTAAACGCCGCACATAACGTAATTTCGAAAAACCACAACCGAACCGATAAAAAACTCTTTACCGAACTCGGTAAAGGCGAACCCGTTTTGGTGCAAAGTGCGCGCGATGAAAGCGAAGAAGCGGCGAAAATTGCAGGCCAGATTTTCAGTTTTAAAACTGTTGGAGCACGAAAATTCAGCGATTTCGCGATTCTTTATCGAACAAATGCGCAAAGCTATAACTTCGAAAAAGCGATGATTCGGTATCAAATTCCGTATAAAATTTTTGGTGGAACACGCTTTTATGACCGCAAAGAAATTAAAGATATTTTGGCTTATTTGCGAGTGATTTATAATCCACTCGACCGTGTGGCTTTTGAGCGAATCGTGAATGTGCCGGCGCGCGGTTTGGGTGCGGTGAGCCTTTCGAAATTCTTGGACTGGCAAAGTTCGAACGGTTTGGATTTGATTTCAAGCTTACTTCAAGCTGGAGAGCTCTCAACCTTAACTTCACGCGCACGAAATTCATTGATAAATTTGGGTGAGATTTTTCGCGAATGCCAAATTTTAAGCGAAAATTCATCAAACCCGAGCGAAATTATTGAGAGAATTTTAGAACGAACAAATTACGGCAAGAATGAAAAATTAACCGAAACCGAAGCAACCGAACGGAGTGAATATCTTTCAACCTTGGTGAGTGAAACAAAAAATTACGCAGATTTGGCGAGTTTTTTGGAAGACGCTGCACTGATGAGTTCAACTGATGCAAAAAGTGGCGATGAAGTGAATTTAATGACTTTGCACGCCGCGAAAGGTTTGGAATTTCCAGTGGTATTTTTGGCGGGAATGGAAGAGGGGATTTTTCCGCACAGCCGAGTTTTTGATGCAGGTGAAGACGATCTGGAAGAAGAACGCCGACTTTGCTATGTGGGGATGACACGCGCGCGAGAAGAGTTAATTTTAAGTTATGCCGAGTCACGAGCTGTTTTTGGCCAACGGAATTATTCTAGTCCGAGCCGTTTTATTACTGATGCCGAGCTGGAGCTACCGAAAAAGAATTTTGGCGGTTGGAATGATTTTTCGAAAGAAGACGATTATAGCCAAGAGGTTAGTTTTGAAGAGTTTGATGATTTTTATTCTGATGAATGTGGCTTACAAATTGGCGATCGCGTGAAAAGCCCCGCTTTTGGTGCCGGTATAGTTAAAGATATTGACGGATTGGCGGTTGAAATTGAGTTTGGCAACGGTAAGATTCGAAAACTAAATGCCGAATTTGCCCGCCTCGAAAAACTCTAAAAATTTGACCTTTCGAATTTTATTTGCTATAATTGCTATTAACAATGCGAGTTTTACAACCAATTTATTTTTACAAAAAACAACTTTTAATTGCGGGGTTTGCTTCGCTCGGATTTTTACTTCTATTGAATATTTTTGCAGTTGCAGGTAAAAATTCCGCAAAAGCTACAGGTCAGGGAAACAAAATTTTAACTGTTTTTGAAAATGGCCAAAAAACTTCATTCAAAACTGATGCAAAAACTGTTCGAGAAGCGCTTAAAGCACAAAAAATCAGTTTTTCGAAAGAAGATAGCGTTGAGCCGGGGCTTGATGAAGAATTAACTGGTGCCGAATATAGCATTAATATCTACCGTGCAAAACCGGTGGTTGTTGAAGACGGCGAATTAAAAACAAAGATTCTAACTGCCGCACAAACTCCTCGCCAAATCGCCCAAAAGGCTGGTTTGAATGTTTACAACGAAGATAAACTTGCTTTTGAGGAATCAGGAAACATTCTTGAAGATGGCTCGATAAATACGCTAAAAATTACTCGCGCTAAAGAGATTTCTGTTGATTTGTTTGGAAAGACTGAAACTTTTAGAACACAAGCTAAAACTGTTGAAGATTTCTTAAAAGAGAAGAAAATTGTTCTTGGAAAAGACGACGGAATTTCGATCGACTTAAAAACTCAAATTTCGAACGGATTGAGTTTTCGAATTTGGCGAAACGGTAAGCAAACTTTAACCGTTGAAGAACCAACAGATTTTCAAACTGAAACAATTCAAGATGCCAATAAAGATTCTGGCTATAAAGAAGTTAAAGAAGCTGGTGAAAAAGGTGTTAAAAGCGTAACTTATGAAGTTGATATGCAAAACGGTAAAGAAGTTTCACGCAAAAAAATCAATGAAACTGAAGTTAAAGCTGCTAAAAAACAAGTGGTAGTCGTTGGAACAAAAACTAGCCTTCCTGCCGGATCACACACTGATTGGATGACCGCAGCTGGAATTTCTGCTAGTGATTACGGATACGTTGATTATATTATCACCAAAGAATCAACTTGGCGACCAACTGCTCGAAATGGACAATATTACGGTTTGTATCAAACATCTATTTCTAATCTAAATAACCATGGTTGTTCAGGTGCAACTTTGAGCGATCCTATTTGTCAACTACGTTCAGCATCAATTTACGCAACAAGCCGTTACGGTTCATGGTCGGCAGCATACGCTCACTGGAAAGCGAGTCATTCGTGGTAAAGCTTAGCTTTAATCAGAAATCTAGTCAAAAAAAATCTAAAAAAAGAGAGAATTCAAATCTAAAAAATAATAAATCTCTCGGGCAGCACTGGTTGCGCGATAGATTTATTTTAGATGGAATCGCTGAAGAAGCTGAAATTAAAAAGGGTGACTTTGTGCTTGAAATTGGCCCTGGCCTTGGAACACTAACATCTTCGCTCTTAAGATATGCTGGCGATTCGGGTGAAGTTCTTTCAATCGAGTTTGATGAAAACTTGGCGAAAAAATTGCCAGCACAATTTCCAGGAAAGAATCTTACCGTTCAAAATGCGGATTTTTTGGATTTCGACCTTTCAGAACTACCAAAAAACTACAAAGTTGCCGCAAACGTACCATATTACATTACTTCAAAAATTATCGAAAAACTACTCACAAGTAAAAATAAACCGAGTGTTGCCGCACTTTTAGTCCAGAAAGAAGTTGCTGAACGAATTTGCGCAAAACCTGGAGATTTAAGTATTTTAGCGATCGCATCGCAAATTTATGCAAAAACTGAGCTTGGCCAAATCGTTGAACGAGAGTTTTTTACACCACCACCAAAAGTTGATTCTCAAGTGGTTATTTTAAAAGCGCAAAAACAAAACCTAATTGAAAAGTTCAACTTCGAAAACGATTGCCAAATTTCTGAAAAAGAATTCTTTCGAATTGTCAAAGCTGGTTTTGCCGCAAAACGCAAAAAAATTTCGAAAAGTTTGAGTGCGAATCTTGCAATTTCGAAAGAAAAAACTACTGAAATTCTAGAAGATTGTGAAATCTCGCCAGATTTACGCGCACAAGATTTAAAAATTAACGATTGGCTAAAAATTTCAAAATTATTTTTTAGTAAATAGTCGTTTTTAATCTTTTTTGTGTTCGCTGCCATTATATGATATAATTATAAGCAGTATGACGAAGAAAAAACTTTATATCACAACTGCAATCCCTTATGCAAATGGTGCACCCCATATTGGTAACGCACTTGATTATTTAATCGCCGATATTTGGTCAAGATATCAACGACAACAAGGAAACGAAGTTCGTTTTCAAGTTGGAACAGATGAACATGGTAATAAAATTGCCGAAAAAGCAGCCGAAAAAGGCTTAACTCCACAAGAATATGTTGATGGGACTGTTCAGAATTTTAAAAATTTGATGGACAAGATGAAAACAACCTATACGGATTTTATTCGAACAACAGATTCGCACCATGTTGGAGCGGCACAATATATTTGGATGAAACTCCAACCTTATATCTATAAAAACACCTATGAAGGTTGGTATTGTACGGGTTGCGAAAGTTTTTATACCGAAAAAGAAGTAGCTGAATCACGCGGAATTTGCCCAAACCACCAAAAACCTTTCGAAAGACTTTCGGAAGAAAATTACTATTTGCGAATTTCAGAATTTACGCCAAAAATTATTGAATCAATTGAATCTGACAGAATGAAAATTGTGCCAGAATATCGAAAAAAAGAATTCTTAACCTTTTTGAAAGGTGGGCTTGAAGATGTTTCAATCTCGCGACCAAAAAAGAATCTAACCTGGGGAATTCCAGTTCCTGGCGACCCAGAACAAGTTATGTATGTTTGGATTGACGCTTTAGCGAACTATTTAACAGTTATTGGCTATCCTGATATTCCTGAATGGGAAGATTTTTGGCCAGCAAATGTGCAGGTGATTGGTAAAGATATTTTGCGTTTTCACGCTGGAATTTGGCCAGCAATGTTAATCGGTCTCGGACTACCTCTACCAAAAACTCTATTAGTTCACGGTCACATTTCAAGCAATGGTGTGAAAATGAGTAAATCTATCGGAAACGTGGTTGATCCAAACGAAATTATCGATAATTACGGATTGGATGCTTTTCGGTATTATTTCTCGCGCCACGTTGCAACTCAAGATGATGGCGATTTCACTTGGGAGAAATTCGAAAACGCCTACAACAACGAATTGGGTAATGATTTAGGAAACTTGGCCTCGCGCGTAGCAAACATGGTTAAGCGGTATCAATCTGGTGTAATTGGTGAAATTCCTCGCGACGAACACGACCGCCACACTTACAACAACTACATGAAAGCTTTAGAGTTCAACAAAGCTATTGATGAAGCTTGGGGACTGGTTCGCGCACATAATCAGTATATTGAAGGCGTAAAACCTTGGGAGATCGCCAAAAAAGCAAAAGAAGACAAAGATGAAGAAAATCACTTAGCAGAAGTTCTTGCACACTCAGTTTCAGGACTTCTTCAGATTGGTGAAATGCTCAAACCTTTCATGCCCGACACAGCTGAAAAACTCCAAACAATTTTTGGTAGCGGTGTAATTCGTGACGAAGAAGTTGGGCTACTTTTCCCAAAAATTTATCTTAAAACCGAAGACCCACGTGCCGCAAAAATTGCAGCAGCCCAAAATAAGCAGCAACTTAAAAAATAATAAAAACCTCGGCTTAACGCTGAGGTTTCAACTTTTCGAAAGGATAAAATGAAAATTATTGATTCACATTGTCATATTCACGATAGAGATTTTCCGATTCAGAAAAATGAAGTTTTTGAAAATATGCAAAATGCTGAAATTTCGAAAGCAATTTGTATTGGTGAAAATCTTGAAAATTCAAAACTTGCAGTCAATTTTGCAATTGAAAATTCTGGCAAAATTGAGCTTTTCTCGGCAATTGGCGTTCATCCGCATGAAGCAGAAAAATATAATCCAAAAGAGTTAGTTACAGAACTCGAACAGCTTTCGAAAAAACCAAAAGTTGTGGCAATTGGTGAAATCGGGCTTGATTATTTTTATGAAAATTCAAATCGTGAAGCACAAAAAACAATTTTAAAAGCCCAGCTTGAACTTGCGCAAAAGCTAAACTTATCGGTGAGTTTTCATGTTCGTGAAGCTTTTGCAGATTTTTGGCCAATTTTTGATGAAGTTTCGAAAAACGGTAAAATCCGTGGAGTTTTGCATTCTTTTACAGATTCGAAAGAGAATTTGAACGAAGCCCTAAAACGAGATTTATTCATTGGCGTGAACGGTATTTCTACTTTTGTGAAAAAACCGGAAGAACTAGAAATGTTTGCTAACATTCCACTTTCAAAAATGTTAATTGAAACAGATTCACCGTTCTTGGCGCCAAAAGGCAAACGCGGAAAACCAAATCAACCTGCGTTTTCGAAATTAGTGGTTGAAGATTTAGCAGAAAAACGGCAAATTCCAGCTGAAGAAGTAGCTAAAATTACATCTAAAAATACTGAGGAACTATTCAATATCTAGCGTTTTTAGCCTATTGACAAAAATATAAAAATATGCTAGAATTGAAACATATTTAGAGGCAAAAAATGAACAATTCTGACAAAAGTTTATACCAAATTCCGTATTTTCCAGAAGCTCCAAAAGAGCCAGCTTTAAAAAAGCCAAGAATAAAAATTGCCTATGATTTGCCAAAACAAATGCCTCTAAAACCTGTTAAACAGATTCATAAGACCGCTTTACCGCAAAGAGAAAGAGCACAACAAGTTAATATTTTTGATGAAATGTTTGCAAAAAGTGCACAAATTTTATATCTTCGAAACATCGCTGAAGAAGAAATTCGAAATACGCATCTAAAATATACTAGAAAATCTTTCTTAAAAAAAGCAAAAAAACACGAGAGTAACCAGCTTTATTATAAATATCTCTTTAATCAATTCAAGAAGAATCCGCAAGATATTTCTCGAGCATTGATTGATCTTGAAAGCAAAGTTGGTGCACAAATCTTTGGGCCAATTTTACACGGTACTCGACGCGAGTTTTTTGTGTTAGATCATAACTCTTGGATTTATCACGAAGAATGGATTGACGGAAGACGCAGAGTTCATCAAAACACAACTAGGTACGAACTTCGAAAAGATCAAGTGATAAAAGTAGAGGCTGGTCCACATTATTTTGAGCTAAAAGGTGTTGAACTTCGAAACTTCCATCATGCGGTGCAAAATTACTATCAAAACGTTTCAAGAATCGTGTATGGAAAAATAGCTTGATAGTTTGAATTTCTCAAAAAAGTATGCTATAATTATTTAGAATTGTTTTATTTTTTAACGAAAGGAAATAGATGGCTAAACATAAAAGTTGGCACGGAGCAGATCGCAAACGAGCTTTGCGCGCAAAACTAAAAATTGAAAAACGCCGCGAAGCAAAACGCCGCGAACGAATTGCAGCAGCTTTGGCCGCAAAATAATTTTTTAAAAATCGCTTTTCAAAAGAGCGGTTTTTATTTTGGTTTTTTCTGCTTGCTTTTTAGTGAAAATTATGATATAATTACAAAATCTATTCGATTTTCGAAAGAAAAAATCACTTTGGAGGTGGAAAAATGAAAATTAAGGATAGAGGTATCTTAAACGTTATGCAAAAGATTTCAAATGACGAATGGTCGTTTTATTTCTTACATGATCTAGGTTTAGATCAACAGGGTGAAATTGCATTGTGGCTTTCAAACCTAACAAAACAAGATGATACAGTTTTGAATATGTCACCAGATGACATTATGGAAAAAGCCTGCGTTGCGTTGCTTTTCGACGAAAAAACCGATAAGGTTATCGCTTCTGCCTCAATGATGAAACCGCAATTGAATTCTTTTCGTCAATATCTTGGTGAAATTGGTTCAATGTTCACGCTCGAAGATTACCAAAATCAAGGTTGCGCTAGCTACTTGGTTTATAGAATCGATGAATGGGCTAAATCTCAACCTAAAATTAGTGGTGCTTACGCATTCTTGAATACAAAATCACCTCGTTCATTTGCAGTGAATGGTTATGATGGTGAAGTTTTGAAAGATGGTAAGGTTTTGAACGCTGCGGAAATTGTTCCAGCTTATGCATTCAATCTTTGCCGAACAATCTGCCGAAACCAACATGCAATCCATTTAATGGATCTTGAACTTCAAAAAAAGGAGCTAGACTTAAGCATTGAAGCATTTAATTCTCAAGAAGAAGAATTAACTACAATGGGAGATGCGGTATTACGAGCCCGAGCTAAAATAGAAGTTGTTCTCAATAAAGCAAAAAAGCAGCGCGCAGAAAAATTCAGCGGTTATATCAGAAAGGTGTATTTGAAAATTTTTGAGCATAACTTGAAAGGCAATTCTGAAGATTCAGATGACTATATAAAAGTTCATAACAAAATTAATAATTTTTATTATCAGAACTTCAACAATAATTTGCACTGCTGTGATGTGGTGGTTGCGAAATTATATTAAAACAGAGCGAGTTAAATACTCGCTTTTTTATTGATTTTTGAAAGCGATTATGTTAAACTATTTACATTAAGGAAGTGGGCTATGTTTAACTTAAAAAATATTTTTAACGAAAAACCGGGAGAAAAAGTTTCGAAAAATACTTCGAGTAGTTTTTTGGGCGACGGAAAAGCAATTTTAGACGCTGTAGACGACGGCGTTTTGGCTGTTGATCAAAAAGGTAATATTTTAGCTATTAATCCAGCTGCAGAACAAATTACTGGCTGGAGCGGAAGTGATGCGGCTGGGTTGGTTTTTAACTCGGTGCTAAAAATCACTAATAATGACGGCGCTGAAATGCTAGATGTTTCAAATCCAGTTAATCGCGTTTTACGAACTAACGAAAACTTCACAACACGAGATCTATTCATTAAAACTCAGAGCGGAAAAATCACACCAATCTTTTTGGCGGTTAACTGAATTGGCGGAGCAAATTCTGGAGTGGTTGTGGTCTTTCGTGATATTTCGAAAGAGCTAAGCGATAACCGAGAACAAGCTGAATTTATTTCAACTGCTAGCCACGAAATGCGAACACCTGTTGCAAGTATTGAAGGTTATCTTGGGCTTGCTTTAAACCCAGCAACAGCCACAATTGATGCCCGTGCAAAATCTTTTCTTGAAAAAGCGCATGAAAACACTCAACATCTTGGTCAATTATTTCAAGATTTGCTAGACATCACAAAAGCTGAAGACGGACGACTAAAAAACGAACCCGTTGTTTTAGATGCAACAGATTTTTCACGAAATATCTGGGAAGGCTTAAAACCAAAAGCAGAAGATAAAGGCTTGGAATATATCTTTATGCCAGACCATAATGTAGCGGGTGAAAAAACAATCATGCCAGTTTTCTTTATTCACGCAGATCGTGACCATTTGCATGAGGTTCTAAATAACCTGTTCGAAAACGCAATAAAATACACACCTAGCGGAACAGTTGCTGTAAATGTAACCGGCGATAGTGATAGTGTTCGAATTTCTGTTAAAGACAGCGGAATTGGTATTCCTGCCGAAGATCTACCACATTTATTTCAAAAATTTTATCGTGTAGACAATTCCGAAACACGCGAAATTAATGGCACTGGATTGGGATTATTCTTATCAAGAAAACTAACCGAATCAATCGGCGGTAAATTAACTGTTGAGAGTGAATATAAAAAGGGAAGTGTTTTTACCGTAAGATTACCACGAATTACTCGTGAAAATGCTGAATCCTTAAAAACAAAAGAGGATGCTAAAAAATCTGAAGAACACAAACAAATTGAACAAAAACGCAACCAACGCGAAATTGACGAGGCCGACCGCGATATTAACGCAATTCTTCAAGATGAAACAAGCGAGTCTTCAAACAAAGAGGAGCTTACACCTCAAATTGCTACAACCCCAGCTGAACCTGCTGTTTCGAATAATGTTCAGAAAAATGAAAACTCACAGGTTCAGTCAGCGCAAGCTCAAGTAGTTCAGCCAGTTTCACAACCGCAACAATCCATTTCACAGCCAGTTCAAGTGGTTCAACAGGCTCAAAGAAACATCACGCAACAAGATTTCGCAAAATACGGTGCGATTCGTGGTTTCAATCCTTTAGCGCAAAAACCGGTTCAATCCGCGCAACCAGCTGTACAAAACGTAGCACAACCGCAACCGCAAACACAACCACAACCGCAGCCACAGCCACAGGTTCAACAGAATTACAACCCGCAACCTGCACAGCCAGCTCAAGCGGTTCAACAGGCCAATCCTTCAGTTGTAAACCAGAATTTCCAGCAAACAACTTCAGTAAAAACAACAGCTCAACCAACATTGAGCGATATTGAACGGATGAAAATTGAGTACGCTCAAAAAATGATGGCGCAAAGACAAAAGTAAGCTTAAAAAGTATAGATTTTTTATAAAAATAGTAGTATAATAGGAGCAATATGACAAAGATTTTACTAGTAGAAGATGATAAAAGTTTGCGCGAGATTTATGGCGTTCGATTATTGGCTGAGGGGTATGATATTGTATCAGCTGGAGATGGTGAAGAAGCTCTAGCGATGGCAATTAAGGAACGCCCAGATTTAATTATTAGCGATGTTATGATGCCAAAGATTTCTGGGTTTGACATGCTTGACATTTTAAGGTCAACAACCGAAACTCGCAATATTAAAGTTATTATGATGACAGCGCTTTCTAGTGAAGATCAACGAAGAAGAGGAGAGGCTCTTGGTGCTGATCGATATCTAGTTAAGTCTCAGGTTGGTATCGAGGATGTTGTTCGAACAGTCCACGACGTTCTTCAAGATGGTCATTTAACCGTAGAACAAAGAACTGCTCAAAAACAAGCGGTAGCTACAAGTACTCAACAAAGCAACCCCGTTCAACAGAATAATTTTACAGCTGCACCTACAACACCAGTGCAGCCCGCAATTTCAACCACTCCTGCTCAACCATTACAAACGCCGGCTCGAGCAGCAGCTCCAAGTTTGGCTCAGTTTGAGCGAGAACGCCCAACTCCCGTTAGCTTTGCAAACCAACAACCTCAACCTGTATCAAATACTACTGTGCGACCAATTCAACCAGTTAATCGCCCGATGGCAGTTAATTCACCAGTACAGAGCCCAGTTTCAACAGCTCAATCTACTGCAGGAAATACAACACCAAGCATTGAAGCCCCTGCGCATCCAATCAGCGATTTTGTTAATCAGCCTCATATGGCATCGCCAGTTCATCAAGAAGCTGTGCAAGCTGTAACTGGAGAAAAAGTTCTTCAACCTTTAGAACCACTCAACCGAAATGATGAAGAAAATCTTGCTTCGCAAATTAATGATATTTTGAACAGTGAAACCAAGAATCTTTCGAATTCGAATACACAACAACCTCCTTTTGGAGTTCAGTAAATCGTGGATAAAAACACGGAACGCCTAAATAAATTCCTAGCTTTACAGCTGGGAATTTCGCGTAGACAAGCAGATGAGTTAATTGAAAAAGGCAAGATTTCAATAAATGGAAAAACGGCAAAACTAGGAGCAAGAATTAAAGTTGCCGATATTATAAAAATCGGTGATAAAGTAGTATCAAACAGTCGCGAAGAACGAATTTACTTACTATTCAATAAACCCCGCGGATATGTTTGCTCAAGAAAAAAACAGGGTGAAAACGAAACAATTTATGCAATTTTACCTAAAGAATTTCATTCTTTAAAACCTGTCGGCCGACTCGATAAAGACTCTAGCGGACTTTTACTCTTAACGAACGATGGTGATTTTGCATTTCAAATGACACATCCTAAATTTCGAAAGATTAAAGAATACCTTGTAGAATTAGATGAACCACTCCAACCACTTCATCAACAAATGATTGCAGATTTTGGAATAAATTTACCTGATGGAAAATCACAACTTGGACTCGAAAGACTTGACGATTCGCGAAAAAATTGGAAAGTTATTATGAGTGAAGGGCGAAACCGACAAATCCGCAGGACTTTTTCAGCAGTTGGTTATGAAGTTGTAAAACTACACCGAACTATTTTCGGAAACTACTCCTTACCGAAAGATTTAAAATTTGGCAGTTTTCAAAAAGTTCAAAAACAATAAGAAAAGACCTCCACTTGAGGCCTTTTTTAAACCTTAGACTTCTAGGGCATTCATTAACAACAAAGTTGCATAACCAGAACTTATTTGTATTTCTGGGTCAAGCATAATTTTACAGAAAAGATCTAAGATTTTTTCAAAATATTCTTGAAGATTTTTAAAAATCTGGTCTTTTTTATCAAGGCTAGATCGCCGACAAGCATATGCAATCTTCTCAGTTATTGTCTGCTTATTTTTAAAATCAAAATATCCAATTTTAGAAGCATCCACTATCGCAAGCTGCTGAATCGTCATTAAGTTTCTAAACTTATTTGGTTCAACATTCTCAACGAACGGATTCTGAAGACTAAGTATGCCATCAACTTCAAAAAGATTTCGAAAAACTTCAACATTATGATACGGATCATCACTTAAAAAAGCTTCTTCAATTTTCAAACGCGTCTTTTCAGCAATAGTTTTTCGCGTATCCATCGTTGCGATATTAAATTTTTGCCCATCTAAAGGTTTTTTGTTTAAAAGTCCTTGCATTTCTGCACCTCCAAAATTTTCTTGGATTTTTATTATATCATTTTTTAGCTTTTAAAGCAAATTTTCAATATTGATTTTCATTTTGAAAAATTATAAAATAATTAAATATGTTAAAAACCAAAAAAGAACTTCGAAAAATGTTTTTCGATAATTTTCTCGGTACGATTGCTGATAACCTTGTCGAAGCAAACTGGGCGCTAGTAATGGCTTGGTATCCAAATGTCGCCTATGCACAAAAATCACTCACAATGTTTGCCGTAACAGATACACTTTGGGTGGTGCTTTCTTGTGCGTATTATGCCGTTCGAACAGCTTTAGTTTCGAATCTGCCAGCCTATATGGTGAATAAAAGTGCAGATAAAGCTTCGAAACCCCTCAAAAATGCGCTCTATTTAATTTACTTAATTTTAACACCACCAGCGTTAATTTCGTTTATTTTTGCAGGAGAATTACTAAATTCACTTGGTGTTTCACAAGAACTTCTTACATTTTATGTTCCATATTGGCGAATTTGCGTAGCGACGATCTTCTTGGCTTGCCCGAGCCAGATACTGATCACTGCTTATCTTAAAGCTACTTTTCGAACGAGACAGGCAATGCTTCTCGACCACGCAACAACATGGACGATGGCGATCGGATCATTTTTGGCGCTATGGGTTTTTGGCTGGGGTGCAAATGGAATGATGATAGCTTGTTTTTTAGCGAATGCTATACCACTGATTTATTTCTTGATTGCAAAACCTTGCCCAAATTTCTTTAAAAATGGTTTTGAAATTGATATAAAATGGATCAAAAAACTTTGGCTTAACACAAAATGGGAAATTGTTCGCAGATTAGCACCACGAATTGCCGCGATTTTTACAACATCTTCGTTATTACATCTTTCACCATCATTCGTTTCAGCCCGATATTGGATTTATACGATTGGTGCTTTTCTTGAAGGTGTAGTTGATGCAAGTGCAAGTCTTGCAAATGTTGACGTTTCTTACAATTCAAAATTAGGCTTAAAAACTCAAAAAGAAGTTTATCAAAATAATAAATTTATTTGGCGGTTAGCTTTAAAACTTTTCATTATTCTTACAATTTCGATTGGGTTTTCGGCACCAATTTGGGTAAATATTATTTCGAACGATTCAGCAGTAAAAAATGCAATTCTTAATCCAATGATTTTGATTTTATTCGCAATTGAAGTTGGTTCAAAGATTCGCTATTATATTTTACTCTCGATTACGCGTTCGTATTTGAAAAAATTTAACGGGGTAATGCAGATAATTTACGCTTTATCGAGCAGTATCTTGACACCTGTCGGAATTTTCATTTTTCTCAAAACTTTTAATCTTGGCTTAACTGGCGTTTTTGTTACGACCGCAATTGTTGGATTTTTACAATTTGCAATTTCTGAAATTTATCTTCGAAAACAAAAAATTAAAGTTGGATTTTAATTTTCGAAAGTTTGAATTTTAAACAAAAATATGTTATAATTATTTTACTATGTCGAAAAATCTCCCTAAAGTTGCAATTATTGGTCAAGCGAACGTTGGAAAATCTTCGCTTTTTAACCGAATGATTCGTGCTCAACAAGCCGTTGTTGCACGAGAAGCCGGAACAACGCGCGATAGCGTTCTTGGTAAAGTTAAATATAAAAATCAAGCCTTTTGGTTAATTGATACGGCCGGATTAAAAGATCCTAACGATGAATTTGAAGCGACAATTCAAGAACAAATTCAAGATGCAGTTGACGCCAGTGAATTAATTTTAGTGGTTCTTGATAGCACTAAACCTTTTTCGAACGAAGATCGCTTGATTGCAAAAAAAGCTTTGAAATCTCGAAAGCCTGTAATTTTGGTTCTAAATAAAACTGATTTAAAAGGGAACTTGCCGAATGAAGAATTTTTGCGCCTTGGCGTTAAACCGATTATTCGAACTTCTGCTGAACATAATGCTGGCGTTGAAGAACTCTTGACCGAAATCGCTGAAAATATTCCAAAAGTTAAAGAAGAAAAACAACCCGAAGATGTGATTCGTGTAGCTTTGGTTGGTCGCCCAAACGCTGGGAAGTCTTATCTCTTTAACACAATGGCCGGAAAACAGCAGGCGATTGTAGCGAACGTTGCGGGAACAACGCGTGACACAAATCGCACCACCATTCGTTTTAATGAAAAAACTATCGAAATTATCGACACAGCCGGAATGCGCAAACCTGGAAAACAAGAAGTTGGAATTGAAAAATTCTCAGTACTTCGAACTTTGAATGCAATTGATGAAGCTGATATTTGTTTGCTTTTAATGGATGCAAACGAGCTTAATACGCAGCTCGACCAACGAATTGCCGGCTTAATTAACGACGCCGGAAAAGGAATGATCATCGTGGTTTCAAAATGGGACAGCGTTGAAGGAAAAGACGCCTACACTCGCGATGCTTTGGCGCCAAAAATCGCATATTACTTTAAATTTACACCTTGGGCACCGCTGATTTTCACAAGCTCAAAAACCGGCCAAAATGTCACAAAAATTTACGATTTAATTCTAAAAGTTCACCGTAACCGCGCGCGACTTGCAAAAACCTCAATCTTAAATCAGCTTCTACAAAAAGCAACTCAAGCCCATCCGCCAGCAGGTCTGAAAAACACACATCCAAAATTGCGCTACATTTCACAAAGCGACAGCAACCCACCTTGGTTTATTATTCACGGCTCAAACTTAAAATTTGTTCACTGGAGTTATAAACGCTATTTGGAACGCTTGATTCGCGAGAATTTTGATTATTCCGGAACGCCAATTAAGTTTTCTTTTAGAGACGAAAAACAAATCAAAGAAAACCGCGCAAGAATTTCAGCTGGTAAAAAAGTTATCAATAAGGCTTCGGGTGCGCTCAAAAAAGCTACCGACACACAAAACAAACGCGAACGCAAACGCGACGAAAAGCTCGCTCGAATTCAAAAAAATCAATAAATTTCGCCCCGCGCTTGGGGCGATTTTCGAAAGGATAAAATGAAAATCATACTTTTTCAAGGTAATTTTCCCGAAAAATATAATGGAACTCGCCACAATGCCGGTTTCGAATTTGCAGATTATTTAGCAAAAAAGTTTAACGTAAAGTTTCAAGAAAAGCCAAAATTTAAAGCTTTTATTGCTGAGATTTCGTTTTTTGGCGAAAAGGTTTTGCTTGTTAAACCAACAACTTTTTATAACGAAACGGGTTTTTCGGCGCGGGCGATTTGCGATTTTTATAAAGTGGATTTTCGAAAAGATTTTTTGGCCGTTCATGATGATCTCGATTTGGATTTTGGTGTGATTCGCGTTCGAAAAAGCGGTAGTTCGGCCGGAAATAACGGCTTAAAATCTTTAATTTCAGTTTTTGGTGAAGATTTTGCACGAATGAAAATTGGCATCAAAAATGAATTTTTGCCAAAAATTGGCGCAATGAATTTTGTTCTGGCAAAATTTTCAAAAAGTGAAAGCGAAAAACTATCCCAGATTTTTGAAATTTGTGAAGATTTTATTGAAGAATTTGCGAAAGACTCGCTTCAAAACGATAAAAGAACAGCCTAAATAGCTTTTTAATTAGTTTTATGCTAAAATTATAGAAAGTTTAAAAAATCAAGGAGAACAACAAATGAACGAAAATAGCGGAACAGAATCGAGAGAGAGAGAGAGAGTCAAAATCTCTCTCAAAATCTCTCAAACGAAGAGCTAATTAAAGAGCTCAAGAAAAAAGAACTTCAAATTAAAAAGCTTGTTGGCGGCGGATTTATGGCAGCTAAAGTTCACAATGAGCTTTTTGAAATTCCTCCAGAAGAACGCGACCAAGATGAGATTAAAGATGGCTATCAATTAAAATTTGTTGGTAAAGATTATGCTAAGCTTCAAGCTGGATTAAAAACCGAAACTATCATCACACCAGACACCGCGCACAATTCAAAGCCAGAGAACGCCAACAGTGAAAACGTCTTCATTACGGGCGACAATTTGGATGCACTCAAACACCTTGAAAACGCTTATTCTGGCAAAGTTGATGTGATTTATATCGACCCGCCATATAACACCGGTAGTGACGGCTTTGTTTATGCTGATAATTTTAAATTCTCTGATGATGATTTTAAAGAAAAGCTCAACTTAACTGAAGAAGAAATTTCACGCGTGCGTGCGCTAAATGGTAAAAGTTCGCACAGCGCATGGCTAACTTTTATATTGCCGCGATTACTGGTTGCAAAGCGACTTTTGAGTGATACTGGCGTGATTTTTATTTCAATTGATGATAACGAGCAAGCAAATCTTAATATGCTTATGACAGAAATATTTGGAGAGAATAATTTTATAGCAAATATGCCCAGAAAAACACGATCTTCGGCTACAACAAAATCTGATGCAGAAATCCAAAAGCTTAATGATTATGTTATTATGTATTCAAAACGAGAAAATATACCTTTAAAATTAAAAATTATAGGACAAAAAAAATACCCACTTACAGATGATCGAGGAGATTTCTATATAGTACCTCTACAAGATAATGGACCGCATGGAACAAGGGCAGCACGACCAAACTTGTATTATCCAATATATGTTTCACTTGATAATTCTATTATAGACAATAAACCGTTTAATAATTCAATTAAAGTACTCCCAGGGATGCATCAAAGACAAGAGGGGTGCTGGATGTGGTCTCCTAAAAAATTTGAGAGTGATAAAAATGACTTATATTATAAAAATGGAAAAATATACATAAAACACTACCACAATCCAAGCGAAGATCAAAATAAATACCAACGTGAAAAAAATTGGTTAAATGAAAACTTTCTCAATTCTATAGGTACTAAACGCCTTACTGAACTCGAAATGCAAGGATTATTCTCAAATCCAAAACCAGTTGAGCTTGAAATATTCTTAATAAATCTATCTACAAATAAAAATGCAGTAGTTCTCGATTTCTTCGCCGGCTCGGCTACCACCGCCGACGCCGTGATGCAGCTCAATAAAGAAGACGGCGGAAATCGCAAATATATTTTAGTGCAGCTACCAGAAAAAGTCTCAAAAAATAGCGAGGCTGAAAAGGCTGGCTACAAAACTATCGATCAAATTTCGCGCGAGAGAATTATTCGCGCTGCCACCAAAATTGGTGATAATTCTGGCTTTAAACACTTCCGCCTCACCACACCAAACGACGAAAACGCACTTTTGAAATTGGAAGAATTTGATCCGAATGCGATTGTGGCTTTCCCAGAAGATATGACCACCACTTTTGACGGTGGCGAAAAAGCAATTTTGCAAACTTGGTTGATTGACGACGGTTTTGAATTTAGCCAAACGCTAAAAATTGTTGAATTTGCAGGCTATCAAGCGCATTATATTGAACAACGTTTATATTTGATCTCGACGGGCTGGAGCAGTGAAGCTACTCGCGAACTTTTAAACACAATTGGTAAAAATAAATTAGCAGTGCAGTCAATTGTAATTTTTCCGTATAGCTTTGCTTTTAATGAACTGAACGAGCTCAAAACAAACCTTCGAACGGCTTTCGAAAAAAGTAATAAGATTGAACTTTTGGAGCGATACTAATGGCGATTTATTTGGAGACTTTGGAACACCAGCAAAAAGCGATTGATGCGATTGTTGGCGCGATGGAAGGTTGCCGTGATTTTGATGAAAAAAGTGATCCGGATTTTAGATATGTTTACGCTAATCCGACAATTAAATTACGCGCCGAAAATGTAAGAAAATTTGTCGAAAAAAGCACAAAACCAAGTAGTTTTAATTTGAGCTCGAATAATATTATCGACATTAAAATGGAAACCGGAACAGGAAAAACTTTTGTTTATACAAAAACGATGTATGAACTTTATAAAAATTTTGGGTTGAATAAATTCATTATTTTTGTGCCAAGCTTGGCGATTAAAGAAGGCGCGAAAAACTTTATTTCAGCAGATTATGCGCGACGATATTTTTCGACTTTTTATCCTGATGTAAAAATTGATCTAAGTGTAATTAACGCCGGAGCTTTTAATACCAAAAAAGGGCGAAAAACCTTACCAAGCGAATTGGTGGATTTTTTGGAGGGAACGCGAAATCAGCACGGAACGATTAAATGTTTATTGATTAACGACGCGATGATCACTTCAAAATCAATGACAGCAGAATATGACCAAACTTTAATCTCGAGCGTTTCAAAACCGCTGGAAGCAATCAAAGCTACGCGACCGATTTTAATAATTGATGAACCACACAGATTCAAACGTGATTCAAAAGCTTTTCAAGCAATTGGAAGTTTGAAACCGCAACTGATTTTGCGTTTTGGTGCAACTTTTCCTGAGATTGAAATTGGCAAAGGCAAAGGCAAAAGCAAAACTGTTCAAAAAGATTATTCGAATTTAGTCTATGATTTAAATGCTGTTGAGAGTTTTAACCAAGGTTTAGTGAAAGCAGTTGATGCGTTTTATCCTGAAATTCACAGCGATGATCATGAAAAATACACTGTAAAAAGCGCCACCACGTCAAAATTAACCCTAACAAAAGGAGCGAAAGAATTCGAAATTCTTGCAGGTGAAAGTTTGCCAAGCGGTTTTGAAGGTGGCTTAACTTTTGAAGGTGGGCGAGCTAAAGCACTTTCAAGCGGTTTAGAACTCGAAAAAGGAATGAAGCTCTTCCCAAAAACTTCGCACGCTTCATATCAAGAAATTATGATTTCGCAAGCCTTAGACAAACATTTCGAAAAAGAACGCGAAAACTGGGTGCGTGAAAATGCTGGTGAAAATCCAGCAAAAATTAAAACACTCTCGCTCTTCTTTATCGACTCGATTTCATCTTATCGAAAAGAGGATGGTTGGTTGAAAAACACTTTTGAAAACCTTTTGCGAAAAAAGCTTGAAAGTGCAATCTCAAAAGAAATAAATATCGAATATAAAGATTTTCTCGAAAAATCGATTGAAAATATCGCGGAATGCCACGGTGGATATTTTGCTGAAGATGCTGCCGGGAAGGGCGATGAACAAATCCAAAATGAAGTTGATGATATTTTGCGCAACAAAAATCGCTTGATTTCTTTTAAAGACGAAAAAGGGAAGTGGATTTTGCGACGATTCTTGTTCTCGAAATGGACTTTGCGAGAAGGTTGGGATAATCCAAATGTTTTTGTGATTGCAAAAATTCGAAGCTCTGGAAGCGAGATTTCGAAACTTCAAGAAGTCGGGCGCGGATTGCGTTTGCCGGTCGATGAAAATGGACGCCGGCTCAGCGAAGAAGAATTTCGTTTAAGTTATATTGTTGATTTCAGTGAAAGTAATTTTATTGAAACACTTGTTAAAGAAATCAACACTGATGGCGGTAAAGTTTTTGAAGGAACAATTAGCGATGATATTATCGACGAATTAATCTCTATCAAATATGGTGAAAGTCGGCGAGAAGTTCGAAACAGATTGACCAACGAGAAAATTATCGATGATAATGAAAAAATTATCGATAGCGGAAAACTCCAAGAATTGTTGCCAAGCTCTGGCGTGCGAAAAGATAAAATTCGAAACAATCCAAAAAAATCAGCTGAAAAAGTTAAACTTCGCAAAAATAACTGGGAGAAAATTAAACAGTTGTGGCTTGAAGTTTCACAAAGATATATGATTAAATTTGAGGAATTGAGCGAGGATAAAATTTTCGAAATCGCGAAAAAATCAATTGGTAAAAACTTGCGTGAAAGCGAAATTTATAACGAAAAAGAAAGCTTGATTTCTGACGGAAGAGAAATACGCAGTGAGGTTTCACGCGTTGATTCTGGTTACACTCTGGAAGCAATTCATTATGGCGATTTTTTGAAAAAATTGTCGCAAAACACGAATATTTCACCAAAAATTTGGCACGAAGCGATATTATCAAAAAATAAGAATTTCGAAAAAGAATGTTTTAATGCAGCGAGCCTAGCGAATATTATCCGAGATTTTAAGAAAGTTTTTGAAGAAGAATTTTCGCAAAAATTTAAGTATAACAAGCTCGATTTTACTGCAAATACTTCATTAATTCGCAACGGAGAGTTTGTAGAGGAAATTTCGAAAAGTGCGCTCGGAGCGTTTTCTTCAACGGAAATTGAAGTTGATGACCGTAACCTGTGGAATGAAATTTGTTATGATTCTGTGAATCCTGAAATGGAGATTAGTAAAATTAAACCAGCTGAAAAAGTTTTGGTGTTTGGTAAAATTCCGCAGAGAGCTATTCGAATTCCACTTTTCACAGGTGGGACAACTTCGCCAGATTTCATTTATGCAATTAAAAACGACAAAAATATTGAGATTGACTTATTTATTGAAGCAAAATCTGAAAACCTAAAAGAAAGCGACAAAATTGCGATCGGCGGCCAGGAGATTTTTCTAAATACAGTCAAAATAGAATGGCAAAAAGTTACTTCCGCAGAAGAAGTCGAATCTTTGCTCCGAGATTTTTCAAAAGAATAATTCGCAAAAAGAACGAAAATCTGATATAATTAACTAGATGAAAAAGGCTAAAACTAACGCAAAAAATATTGTAAATCGACGTGCGAGATTTGATTATGAACTCGGCGAAGAACTGGTTGCTGGAATGAGCCTTCGCGGCGTTGAGGTTCGTGCAGTTCGCGATGGTCGTGTTAGCTTGAAGGGGGCTTTTGTAACGCTTCGAAAGGGTAGAAAAGGTGAGGAATTGTGGCTTAATAATGCCAGTTTTTCACTCAAAAATCAGGGTGAAGGACTTTCAAAAGCTGACACAATCGACACTTCACCTAAAAAATTATTAGCAACTCGTAAACAAATTCAAAATTTTGCCACGCAAAAAAAAGCCGGTTTAACTATTGTGCCTGTTAAAATTTTAGCCGAAGCGCGCTTTATTAAAATTATAATTGCACTCGGAAAAGGTAAAAAACAATACGACAAGCGCGAAACTTTAAAACGTCGCCAATCTGAACGCGAAAACGCGAGAATGTTAAAGAGGTATTAAATGAAAATTTTTTCTTGGAATGTTAACGGAATTCGTGCGGTCGAAAAAAAAGGAAATTTAGCCGAATTTTTAAGTATAAAAAATCCCGACATCGCATGTCTTCAAGAAATCAAAATTGACGAGACGCAAATCTTGAAAGAAAATTTTGATGAAAAATATCCAGAATATTTTAAGTTTTATTCTCATGCTGAAAGAAAAGGTTACGCCGGAACAGCAATTTGGTCAAAACAGAAACCGCAAGCGATTTTGCGAAATTTTCCGCAACAAATTCTAGATAAATTTAATCTTGCCGACTCTTTTGGTGATTCTTCAACCGAAGGGCGAATTTGTGCGGCCAGATTTACAAATTTCTGGCTAATTACTGTTTATACACCAAACACAAAAAATGATTTGGGGCGTTTGAAGCTTCGCGAAAACTGGGATGCAGCATTTTTAGCTTTTGTAAAAGGTTTAGAGCTTGGCGAATTTTCCTGTGAAGATTTTTCGAATAATATTGATATTTTCGAAAACAATCCAAACGAAATCTTCTTGCCAAAGCCAGTAATTTTTTGTGGCGATCTAAATGTTGCTCACGAAGAAATCGATCTTTCGAATCCAAAATCTAATTGCGGGAAACACGGTTTTACAGATGAAGAACGTCAAGGATTTTCGAATTTTATTTCAGCAGATCTTGTTGATATTTTTCGAATTCAAAATCCAGAAAAAGCCGAAATTTATACTTGGTGGAGTCATTTCGCAAAATCTCGCGAACGGAACGTTGGTTGGCGGATTGATTATTTTGTAGTTTCGAAAGAGTTAAATTCACAAAATAATCGTGCTGAAATTCATAATGAAATTCTTGGCAGCGACCATTGTCCAATCTCTTTGGAGCTAGATAATGCTTGATTTTTGGCACACTCAATCTTCAAAGCTACTTTTTCCAGAAATTGAATGGAGTAAGCCCGAGCAACGAGCACACGCCGGCAAACTTTTGATTATCGGGGGCGGGGCAGGGAGCTTTCATGGTCTAGTAAATGCACATAAAACAGCTCTTCAAACTGGGGTAGGGGAGGTTCGAGTACTTCTACCTGACAGTTTAAAAAAAGATATAAAAATTGATTCATATGAACTTATTTTTACAAAAAGCAATCAATCTGGTGGTTTTTCAAATCAAGCATGGGAAGACTTTAAGGCGGGTGAAAAATGGGCTGATTCAATTCTATTTATTGGCGACACCAACAAAAACTCTGAAACTGCTATCCTCTTCGAAAAATTCATCCTCGAAAGTGAAAAACCAGTTTTTATAACTCGCGATACGGTTGATATTCTTTTAGATTCTTTTAGCGAAATTCTATTTAAAGAAAACGTTAGTATCCTAGCTAGTTTTGCGCAACTTCAAAAAATTTTTTCGAAAATTTTCTACCCAAAAGTTTTAACTTTTTCAATGAATCTTTCAAATATTGTTGAGGTTTTGCATAAGTTTACATTATCTTACCCTGTAGAAATTTTAACTTTAAATAATGACAATTTTATCATTTCCGAAAATGGTGAAGTTTTTTCAACACCTTTAAATTCGAATTTAAATATTGGCAAACTATCTCCAATAAAAATTTGGTCAGGAGAAATTCCTACAAAAATTGCAACTTGGCAGATCTGGAATAAACACCAACGCTCAAAAGCTGCAATTACAGCAGTTTCATCTTGATTTTTAAAAGCATAAGCGGTATAATGGTTTAAAATCGGGAGGGCAAATGATCGAAATCAACAAAAGTCACCCAAAAGAGGTGAATAACATTGTTAAAAACGAAACTTTAAACAAAAAAGTTGATTTTAGTCATCCTCAAAAAAATAAAAAGCCTTTCTCGAAACTATCAAGAAAAAAGAAAATTATCATTGCAATTATTACTATTTTAGTTTTGTTAATTATTTCGGTTGGTATCTATTTTTTGCTAGTAAAAAACCAGCCAAAACCAGCCAAAACAATTACAAAAAGCCAAAAAACAGAAGTTAAAAAACCAGCTGTGCCGGAAAAATTTTATTCAAGATTATCTGGGGTAGAAGTTGCAAACAAAGAGCTTGAAACCGCACCAGTTTTTGGCGTAATGATTGAAAATTCAATTCCTGCGCGCCCTCAATCTGGGTTAAATCAAGCAGAAGTTGTTTTTGAGGCTATCGCAGAGGGAGGAATAACCCGATTTTTGGCTCTATACCAACAAAATAAACCTGAGTTAATTGGACCAGTTCGAAGCGTTCGTGGATATTACATAGATTGGGCTTCTGGATTTGATGCTTCAATTGCTCACGTTGGTGGATCTGGTGACGCACTTGCACGAATTCGTGACGGTAAACATAAAGACATGGATGAGTTCTTTAACTCCCGAACTTTTTGGCGTTCAAGAAGTCGTTACGCACCTCATAATGTTTACACCAATTCGGCAAATCTAACCGCACTAGCAAATTCGAAAGGCTGGAATTCTTCAAATTTTGAAGGATTTTCTCGAAAAAATGATTCATTAGCTTCTGCTAAAAATGCTTCTCAAATCCAAGTGAATATATCTGGTTTTTCTTACAATTCAACTTATATCCATAGAGACGATTGTAACTGTTATTTGCGTAGTCAGGCTGGTGTTGCGCACACAGATTTATCTGGTGGCCAAATTTCACCAAAGTCTATAGTTGTTCTAAAAATGAATAACGGCTTAGCTAGTGACAGATATCACAGCACTTATGAAAACTTAGGATCAGGAAACGGGCTAGTTTTTCAAGACGGCCTAGCTACTGAAATAATTTGGTCTAAAGCAAATGAAAGTACTCCATTAACACTTAAAAATAAAGATGGAACACCTGTTAAACTGAACCGCGGTCAAACCTGGATTGTCGCCGTTGGCAACACTACTGGATCCGTAACTTGGCAATAAATAATTTTATATTTTAAAATCATCTTTGTGCTTTTTGATTATTTTATTCCTTTTAAAAATATAGTACGGAATCTGTAAAAGAATAAAAATAATCCACATTAACGAAAGGTTACTTTTTTGGGAATGGTAAATAGTAAACATAATTACAAAAAATAGCGCTAACCACAAAACATTTTTTCGCATTTTAGCAATTTCTTGCTGGATACTATGCTCAGATCGTTGTTTTAAAATATTTCGTGTCTCAATAGATAGGGCTTCTTTCTGTGTGTTTTCATTATACGTATCTGAAGCCTTTTTTTGAACATCTTTCGAAGCAAAACTTTTATTTTCTTCAATTTTTATATTATCATTTAAAGGTTTTATTATTTTTTCATTCATGATGTCATTATAACACAAGATTGTTTGATTAAAAAGCTTGTAGCGAGGCGAGCAGGGGAGTAAACCAGTCTGTTCAAGCTGTCTTATTCTATTAACCTTAGAATAAGTTTAGATACTTTATTTCTCCGAAAACTACCTCTAACAATTTAGCTATTTTTATATTAATATTATTTTGTTCGCTTTTTGTTTGCAAGTTTTTTAGGCTTTGATTAATTCGACATAGTTAATGTGTAACAATTATTAAATTATTATTCTAGGTATTTATTCTTCATATAGATTACTTAATATTACTATAAGGGCTAAAATTTATCTTTTCTATAAACTAACCAATTTATAAACCGTTTTTTGAACTAAAAAATAGGATAGTGAAACAATTTTCATTTTTTTAAATATATAAAGATGTGTGGGTGAGATAGGTAAAACAACATTCTATTAAGTTTAATTTTTCTTTACGTAATTTAATTTTTTCTTGAAAAAATAATATTTTTGATTATAGAAGACATAAGAGCACTCACGTTCAATAGTTATTTCAAGCGTCGCACAATATATCTTTTTTGTGCATTTGTCAAGTTTATGTTAAAATATATACTTTTTAAAAGTGTTAGATATAAATATTATAACATAAAATTACATAAAAAATGTTGTTTATTTTACACCATTTTTTATATTTTCTAATATCATTTGCTTTAATTTTTCGTTATCAATTTTGACTGAGTCCACGCGCAAAAGAGGGAAGTTTGCTTTTTTAAAAATATCATTTACAATTAAATCGCGCTTGATTCTGTCTTTTTCGTTATGCGTGGAATCATCAAGTTCAATCGCCAATAGGGTTTTAAAATTTCGTGAATCGACTAAAACAAAATCTACCGAAAGTCTGTTAATAAATCTAAATGCTAGTTTAAAATTTTGACCTTTCACATTGTGAAAAAATAAACTTGATAAGTGAATTTGTGGAAAAATTAAAATTGAATCACCGCAAACTAATTTTAATTTTTTGTAAAATTCTTGTTCACGTTCGGTCATTATAACGTATTTTCGATTATACCTATATACTGTTGATGTTTTTTGATTTGCAGAATCTGAAACAATAGCTTTAATTATAATTACAAGAATTACAGGGATTGCAAGAAAGTATAATAAAATATCCATATTTTAAATTATACAGGAATAAACCTATTTCAACAAGTTGAAATAGGGAGTTATCAATTGATAAATCAAGATGATAACTTTTAAATTTTTATGTGTAATTTTTCACGTTTGAAGTGATTTTCAAGTTTGTTTACGTATTTTGAAAAGCTGAAATATGAAGAGTCTAAAGGAATTGTGTATATATCGTGGTAATCGTGTTTTGCAGTTAGGAATTGTTCAGGTATTTTTTGAAATTCAGTTATGAAATTTTCTATTATTTCAGGTTGTTTTAGGTTTCGACTTGACCAGTAGCGTTTAGCGTTTTTGTCTTGAATAAGATCTTTTGTAATGTATTTTTTAATATAGCTTGACATCTTTGTTTTGTCTTTAATAGGTGCTATTTCGGAACGCCCAAGCTTATATCTTGTGATGAATTTACGGTTTTTTTCTTTCTTTTTACTTTTAAGTTCAGATACTGTTATATATTTATTTTTTCGAGTATAAAAATTTTCTGTTTCATTTTTGTAATTTTCTAATAGGGCGTGAAAGTGCCAAGCGCCGTTTTTGTGTCGTTCGGGGACTATTAAATACTTAAATTTATGACCGTGTCGCCTAAAGTGGTTCACTTGTTCAGTATTTAGCCATTTTTTAAATAGGGAAGACATTTTTTTAAAATCGTGGCGGTTATTTTCGTTTTTAACTTTTGGATTTTTAGGATCAAAGGTGAAAGTAGCAAAGTGAGTGAAATTATTACATAGTACATAATCGCTAATTTTGGTTTTTGTACGATTGATTGATTTTTGCAAATAATCTTGCTCTTCGGCGTTTTCTTCGTTCGTGAGAATAGCGGAAACCCCACGGTCTGAAAAGTTCGTAAACACAATAGGGCGGTGATATTTGATAATTTTTATTGTATCGGGGTAGATTTTAGCATAGCTTGAAATCTCTTTAAACTTAATATCTTTATTATTTTCAAACATTGACTTTAAAAGCCTTGAAGTTTGGAATTTTAGTGCTTGCATACTTTCTCCTTTAAATAGTGTTTTGTCAGTTAAGTGTGGCTCTTGACAAGGGTTGCCCCAAGGGGCAACGCCCCGCCACAGTTAAGCAATTTGTTCACGTTCGATTTTAAAATAGTGTTTTATCTCAAAATCAGGGCAGTATTGATAGACAGATAGGTGAGTATCTCCACAATATGAATTTGTTTGTATTTTCATAGCTTTTTGTAATTTATCGAGAAGTTCAAAGCGTTGTTTAATGACTAAAAGGGCAGTTTTCGCATCTTTTTTAGTCTTATAATGTGCAATAGGGGTGCGGTTGTGATATAACGTATATTGAAATTTACGTGTGATTTTTAGTTCGTATAACATAATTTCTCCTTTAAATAATGGTTGTTTCGAGGCTTTCGTGCGCGCGTCATCGACTTGCGGACGCACGAAAGCCTTTCTTTTTTTTCTGCTCTAAATTGATAACCTGAAAATCTTCAAATTCTGCTTTTCCTGATACCACTTTTTGCAAAGTATCATACATATTTCTTAACTTTTCAGAATGGAAGAAAAAGCCAGTTTTTACTGAATGACCAATCAAAGCACCGCTGTAATCTGTTGTTAGTTTGTGTGCGTCATATACTTTATTAACTGTAAAAATATTGCCGTAAGTCGAACACATAACTAAATAATTTGCTTGCTCCCTAAAGGGTTTAGCCATACGTAAAAATAATTGAGATGTACCAATGATAGCTTTACGTTGCTTTCGTTGTTGTGAAATTTCGGTAAAAATATAGGGCGGTATATCTTTAGACTCCAAAGCATTAAAATACGTATGTATTTCATCTATTAAGTAGATAACGCCGTATTTATCGTTATTGATTTCAACTAATAAACGATGTAGATCATCATGATTTTTAAAAGTTATAATTTTATTAGGTAAATCACTATTAAACTCCAAATTCGTAACTAAAATTGATTTTGGATAGCGAACCATAAGATTATAAACGTGTTTAACAGCTGATAGGGTTTTGCCTGAACCCTGCCAGCCACAATATACAGTTAAGCCTGAAGCTCTAAATAACTCTTTGTCTTTTGAGTCTATATAGTTTTGTTTTATTGAGTCGATATGCGGTTTTGTTTCTTTTCTAATAAATGATAAATATGACATTTTAAACCTTTACTTATCTTTAATACTGAATGCTGGTATTTTGTAAATAACCCACCATATAAACGAAATGGCTAATTCAACAGGCAACAATATAGCTGTAAACGTAAACATAAAAATCATCAATTCTCTCGAACCTAACAGATAAGCTAGCATTTCCAAAGGCCATTGAATAAACGCTACAACGGGGCGCAATGATGGCAAAGCGCTTATAAGGGGAGCTATAGCCATATCGACAGTTTTAACCAACGCCGATAGCGGAAATAGTACAACTTCTAATAGTTTCATTAACAAAATTATAATCATGTTTTACTCTTCTTTCTTCTTCCATCTGTCCCATATAAAAGCCGAACCCATAAGGATTGGTACAAATTCGAATAATCGATACGCCGACCACCAAACAAACGCGAATATTAACAAAGCGCGCGCAATTGTTATATAAATTTGTGGGACTTTACAAATTGAAATATTAAAATACCAACCCTTACCGTGCATTTTGTCCATAAACGTATTAGTTCCTGAATCATAAACATTTTCTTCCAAATAATCACTCGCAGAGTCCCAATAAGCATTATTACAATTTAAACCGTACCTAAAACCTGATTTTTCAAGTGGTAAAAAGGTGGCGTTTAAAATAGCGGTTATTTTATCAAAATTAAACATTGACTTTAAGTTAGACATTTCCGTGTCTATCTGACCTTCCGCGGGAACAAACAAAGTGGTAATAACATTTACTAAGCCATCGAATATACTTTTTATGCCATCTAAAATAAGTTTCGGTAAATCAATAATAGCTTTAAGCATATTTGCGATAGATTGTATCATGGGCGCGAAAAAATCACTAATGCCCTTTATAATATTATCTGTTATACTCAAAACGATTTTTTGAGTTCGAGTGATAGAATCAATCATGGGCTGAAAAAAATCTCTAAGAAAATCGCGAATACCCGTGAAAAAATCGCCAAAACCACCACCGCTATTATTGCCATTATTATTGCTCGAATTATCGGTTTTTCCACCAATGGGGTCGACTAAAAAACCACCCTCGTTCAAATTCCAGTTGTTGACCTTTAAGGCTGTACCGCCCAAAAGCGTTAGACCGTTTTTAAAATCTTCATCTGTATAACTAGCTACTTCAACGGGTTGATCGACATCATATACTTTATTGACATAAGGCGAATTAGATTCTTGCGTTTCGCGATTATAATCAGTTAGCGAATAGGCGGACGCTTTTAACTTAATTTTAAAACTTCCAGCTTCTTGCACCATATAAAGACCACAATCTGATAAATCATTGTAATTATCATATAGATTCTCGCAAATAAATGAAATAAGTTTTATATTTTTCGAATATTTATCGGGCGCATAAAAATAATAATGTAAATTTATCGGTCTATCTTGCGGTATATAAACCATTTGATAATATTGTCTCTTAAATTCTCTATCTTGCGCAGGTGATATTTTATAACTTTCAACGGCGAACGCGGGTTTTGCGAATATCGTAAATAAACCAACTAATAAAGCAAAGCCAAATAATAAATAGTAAGTTTTCCATTTCATAAACTACCTTTTTGGTCGAACTTTCATATTTTTAATGAAATATAATGCTAAAATCGCAAGCATTATGATAATGAGCCAAGTTATATCATCGAATTTTACAAATTTGTTATGCAAAGGGGTGTAATAATAAATATCTTGCATATTTTCTCCTATAGTCTATCTCTAAATAGCACGTTCATTATCATTGAATAAATAAGGTGAATCCCTGCCAATACTCCAATGATAGGTAATAGAAAAACAAAACCTTTAGAAAATAGGTCTAAAATTATACCGATAACTTCATTTGATGATACGTTTTGAACCATTATTTTTACCTTTAATTAAATTAAGCTTAAGTTTAAAATATAAAAAAGTGATTATAAAAAACTATTTTTTCGATGTTTTTATACTAGATGTGGATTTGTAAAAAATAAAAATGAACCTAATAAAGTACTAATCACTTTTATTTCAATTTAAGTTATATTTTAAGCTAATTTAATTGTTAAATTTATATTATAGATGAGTAGTTTTAAATCATACTCAGGATTGGGAGAAAGCAGGGGACTAAACTCGTCCGTTCTTTCCGCGGTTGATAACCTTTCGCACGATAGTGATACCTACCATACCTACAAGAATAGGTGCTACGAAAGTCAAACCGTTTGAAAATGCGCTTTCAATTCCAGTGATAATTTGAGTGTTCAAATTTTCTGGAAAGCTGATTGCTCCAAACGTTTCAAGCATTTTTCATCTCCTTTTTTAAAGTTAATATTATTTTATTTTTGTTCGCTTTTTGTTTGCGATTTTGGACTAACAGTTAAAGTTTCACATAGGCTGTTAATCCTCATTTAGAAAGTTGTCAATTTTATCCGATTTCGAAATTCGAGAAATAGCATCTTTAAGACCAAATTTATCTTTAGGATCAACGAAATAACGGATTTCAAGACCATTTTTAAAATGCAAAGTCATAGTAGTATAGACATTGCCAGTTTTTGGCGATTCTTGAGTTTTAATAGACAAACGGGAAAGTGCCGAAATAATATTATCTTCGTTTAGTAAATTTTCTTTATTCATGTAATTTTTCCTTAATTAAATTTAAAATTATTTTTATATTACATGATCATTTTATCAAATAAAGAAATTATGTCAAGCGTCGCACAATATATCTTTTACGACAAATGCTTAAATCTTGTAAGATGATTAAGTGTATTCATCTATAACATTTAATTTATATTTATATACTCATACATTTTAATTAATAGTTAAATTGTCTCATTTTGATTCTTATATCTCTATATAGTATACTGTTTTAAATAATTTAATATTTAGCATATATTTCCTTAATATAAGGTTTTCATCCGTGGTTTTACATTATTAAACTTCTGGTGTTAAAATTTAAAAAATAAAAAAAAGAGAATTAATGTATGTGTCTATTTTTATTATGTAGGAATATATTACTT
>CAKUZG010000009.1 GCA_934717805.1 uncultured Candidatus Saccharibacteria bacterium
CAATAGCTCCACCCAAAAGTACAATAAAAAACGCAATAAATCCTCCTATAGTGGGGCTGTTTTCAGCAATAGCGATCGCTATAGCCATAAAAAAAGCAAACATCATCACTATAAAAAAGAGATAAAATTCAAGAACCTTTTTATTAACTTGATTGTTAATTTTTCTCAAATATTCAAAAACTTCTCTCTCTTTTTTCGAAGGTTTTTCGATTTCTTTCGTTTTTGGAAAAACATTAAACCAAACTAAGTTAGTTCTATCGTTTCCATAGCGTTCTCCGTCAAATATTGGCAAATCTTTGTTTAAATACCAATATCCAAAAATACCGATCTTATATCTGATTACGCCAAGAATAAATACTACCAAGACATCGTAAATAGCTAATCTATTATTCTGTTTTATCAACAGAATAAGCAATAGAACAACTGTAATAGCAATACAGATATCTATCATTTTATAAGCTATCTTGCTGTTCTTGAAGAATAGCTTGGCCGGCTTATCCAACCACGAGCTTTCTTTAGCAATACTCGTGTTAGTTTTCACTTCATCAAATTTAGAACTCTGAAAATTTAGAGCTACGAAAACTTCGGAAATTTTCATAATTGTCCACCTCTTTTTTAAATTTTCTTTACTCTTCTGAGTAACTTACATATTATACAACACTTTTTGATATTTATCAAGTCATTGCTTGGTTTTTAAAAATCTGTTAAACTTATTGTATGGACGAAAATTTCGACTTAACTAACTTTTCGGAAGATATTTTTGATGATTTTTCGAAAATCGAAGTTCAAAAAAAGCAAAACAGCCGTAGAAAAATCCCTGTTATAATGATTTCTGGCTTTTTGGGCGCCGGAAAAACAACACTATTAAATCATCTGCTAAAAACTAATCCTGATCTAAAAATAGGCGCAATCGTTAATGATTTTGGAAAAATAAATATTGACAGCAAGCTCCTTTCTGGCAATTTAAATCAACAAACTATCGAGCTCAGCAACGGCTGTATTTGTTGTATGATTGGAAGTAATGGCTTAAGCGAGCCACTCAGTAAGCTTTCTAATAAAGATTCTAATCTCGATGCAATATTAATTGAAGCTAGCGGAATCGCAGAACCTTACGACCTTCTTAAAACTTTACAATATTCTGGAAATGAATATTCCTACTTTGGCGGAAATATCTACCTTATCGATGCTCAAAATTTCGAAAATGCTAGTCGGGATTTTCCAACACATTTTAAAAAATGCTTAAAGGCGAGCGATATTATTGTTTTAAATAAAACCGATTTAGTTTCGAAAGATAAGCTCAATAGTATTGAATCCATGATTCGCGAGTTAAATTCGCAAGCACCCATTATTTATAGTCAAAATTCACAGATTGATTCGAAAATAATCTTTTCTTGGGATGAAAAACCTTTTACGAAAAATATAGAAAACACCCATGACCACAAAAACCATATACATCATGAATTTGAATCAATTTCTTTCGAAACAAAAAAGCCGATCGACCCTAAAAAATTTAATACTTTTTTAGATAATCTTCCTCAAAATCTTTTTAGAATGAAAGGAATTTGCTATTTTGGCATGAAGGGTTACGAACAAAGTTTCACGGTGCAAACTGTTGGAAAAACCGTCAATATGACCACTGAAGAATGGGAAGACGAAGAACCTAAAACTGAGCTGGTTTTAATTGGCACAAAAATGGATAAAAGCAAAATCATTCAACAACTTAAAAAATTAGAAGATGATTCTCCAGATGAAATTACACCAGAAAATATGGTAAATTTCGAACGATTTTTCTTAAAAAATAATAAAGCCGACCTTTGAGTATTTTGGTCGGTTTTATATTGCTTATATTTTCATTAAGAAATCTTCTACTTGCTGTTTGTCTCGTTCGATTAATTCAACTCGTCCAGAAATTTCACGCTCACCCATTTCAATTGCTCGTGTCAAACTTGGGTCATTTTTTAATGGCTCAAAGAAATCTTTAAACTCTTGTAGTTCTTCTCGCGTCCTTAAAATTACACCAGAATATCGCGGAAAATCGTTATAGCTCTTATCTCCATCAAATTTTTGCGTAATAACATCCCAATTATTTCGAAGCCAAACCCACGCAAGTTTTCGAATTTTCGTGTTTCGAAGCAAATGAACATACCAACTCAAAACATCTTGCGAACGAATCACATCGTCTTCGAGCATCTTTTCGAGTAATTTTTTACCCGTTTCAGGATTTTTAGTTGCGGTTAAAGCAATCATAAGGTCGTCGCGATAATCTACATTTGTTGTGTTTTGATACTCTTCAATAAGCTTTTCAATCAATTCTGGAGTTTCATCAAATCTTATTTTTGCCGTTAAAATTAAACTTCGAATTTCAGAATCAATATCTTCCATATCTTGAACTTTCGCAAAGATTTCTAAAGCGCCATCAATTGCCTCTTTATTTTCTGCATAAATCATATGTGCAAGAATTGAACTACGATTTTGTGTGTCTTCCTCGTCTTCACCGGTTTTTTTAAAGAAACCAAGTCGCTTAAATTCTGATCCTGCCAAACCACCAACAAAATTCTTCATTTTTTGAGAACTTTCAGATCCTTCATCTACAAAAATTTTCAATTCACCAATCAAGATACTAATCATATCCCAGACATTTAGAGAAGTTTCATTTTTATAGTATTGCAGAGTTTTCAATAAATCAACACTGGAAATTTCACCACCTCTTGAAAGTAATGATCGTTCTTGCAAGATCTGTAGTCGCGAAACCGTATCTAGCTCACCATTTTGCACCTTTTCTAGAAGTTTTTCGAAAAGTTCACCTTCGTAATTACTAATAAAGTGCGCAACATTACCTTTATTAAGTTGAACAAAATCACCTGTTTTTTGACAAGTTAGCTCTTTTTGATTCATTACTTCTGGTAAATTAGGTTGATTTGAACGCAATAAAATTGGCCAAATTCGGTTAGTATCTTTGCCTTCACCGATGAAAAATTGCTTTTGCGAAAGTTCTATATTATTATCACCGCTACTCTTTACAAAAACACTTGGATAGCCACTCTGAAGAAGCCACGGATTCATGAAATCTGCAACATTTTTTCCAGATGCTTCACTTAAACATCGCCACAAGTCTTCACCTACCGTATTTTTATATTTAAAACGTTCAAAATATTCACGCAAACCTTTTCTAAAAGCTTCATCACCAATATATTCTCGAAGCATATTCATTAATCTCGCGCCTTTTGCATACACAATCGCACCATCAAAAATCGTACCGATTTCATCTGGATGATGAACAGGAACGTGAACCGATTGAACTCCGTCAATTGCGTCACGACGTAAACTTAAAATAGCTTCATTCACCGCAAATTCTTCCCAAATTTTCCATTCAGGCTCTAATGCGTCTGTCGCAAAATATTCCATCATCGTCGCAAATGACTCATTTAGCCATAATTCATCCCACCACTTCATTGTAACGAGGTTTCCGAACCACTGATGTGAAGTTTCATGAGCAATAACCAATGCTACATATTTTTTAGAAGAAATTGAAGATTTTTCATCTGCTAAAAGAGCAGTTTCGCGATAAGTTATCAAACCCCAGTTTTCCATTGCACCACTAGAGAAATCTGGCAAGGCAACGTGATCACATTTTGGAAGCGGAAACTTTTGATCAAAGAAGTCTTCATAAAATTCTAAAACTCTCGCGGCAAAATCTAGTGGAAACTCGAGCAGGCTAGATTTTTGAGCTTTAGTTGCTAAAATTGAAACTTCAACCCCACTTTTTGTTTTTTTCGAAACTCTTTGAAGATCACCCAAAACAAATGCCAAAAGATAGGTCGACATTCGTGGAGTTTTTTCAAATTTGGTAAGCTTATTATTTTCAAAATCTTCTACTTTTTCAGGATTAGTGTTCGATAAAACTTCAACATTTTTTTGCGAAACAATCTCTAATGAAAAAGTTGCCTTAGCTTCAGGTTCATCAATACAAGGAAAAACCTCTCGCGCATGGTGACTTTCAAATTGAGTTGCAAAAAGCTCTTTTTTAACACCGTTTTCCTTATAATAACAAGGGTAGAGACCATGCATTGCATCTGTAATTTTACCCGAAAAACTAATTTCAAAATTAATTTTATCATCTTGATCAAAATTAAATTGATCTATTTCAATCTTAACTTCATCTCCATTTTTAGAAAAAGTTGCCTTTTTATCATCTAAAAAAACTATTTCTTTGATCTCTAAGTCTTTTGCATGAAGAAAAATTTCCTTTTCATTTTTTACTATTCCAGAAATCTGCACTTTTCCCTTAAAATTACGCTTATCCGCTTGAGATAAATCCAATAAAAGTTTATAGTGTTCAGGATTAAAATCATTAATCAATCTTTTAACACTCATTTAGAATTCTCCTCTTAAAATCTGTTATAACTTCTTCAATCTTAGCACAATCTTCTTTTTTATCAAACAGCCATTGAGCATAAATTTTTATCTTTGGCTCTGTTCCACTTGGGCGAATTGTAATTCTATTCTCAGGTTTCATAAATTCGAAACTAACAGCATTACCAACTTCGAGCATATTAAATTTACTTTTCTCTCCCGTAACAACATCGGTTTCTATCAAACCCTCAAAATCTCTAGTTTTTGTTGCACCAAAAGTTTTTTCACCACTTTTAACTTTTTGCATGATTTCCTGCATTTTATTAAACCCACCTGAACCAGAAAATTCAATAGACTCCGTTTTTTCTGTAAAAAAGCCAATTTCTGAATAAATTTCATCTAATTTCTCACCTAGAGTTTTATTCTCTTTTTGAAGATCCGAAGCTAATTCTGAAATAATTAGTCCAATCGTTGCGGCATCTTTATCTCTAGTCTGATCACCGACTAATCCGCCAAGGCTTTCTTCGAATCCAGCGATAAAAATTTCTCCCTCAGATTCCTTTTGAAGGATTTTTTTACCAATAAATTTAAAACCAACCATTAAATCATCATAAATTTTAACGCCGTATTTTTTTGCCAAAGCATTCAGAGCATCAGTAGTAACAAAACTTTTACAAATAAACCTTCTATTTTTAAAATATAAATTCTCATATTTATTTATTTTGTCATGGATTTTCGAAAGCAGATAATCTGCAGTTAAAATCGCACTCTGATTTCCCGAGAAACTTCGAACTTCACCGTTTTTTTCAAGACTCATCACACAGATTCTATCTGCATCTGGATCTGTTGTTAGCGCAATATCTGCGCGTGTTTGTTTAAGCTTTTTGATCGCCATTTTGTTTGCTGATAGGTTTTCAGGATTTGGCTTTTTATCTGGCAATGTTGAAAAATCTCCATCAAAATTCATCTGCTCATCAACCAAAGTAATATCTTTAAAACCAGCAGATTTTAATGTTCGCAAAAGATTTGTCGAGCCAGTTCCGTGAATTGGAGAAAATACAATCTTAGCATTTCGGTTTTTTCCTACGGAGAGTTTAGTATTTGTGTTTATATATTTTTCATCAATTTCTTCACTTAAAATTTGAATTTTACCACTTTGCTTCAATTCTTCAAAATTACCAATTTTAATATCTTTAATATTTTGTGCAATTTTCATTAGATTTTTATCATTTGGTGAAGAAACCTGCGCCCCATCATTCCAATAAACCTTAATTCCATTATCTTGAGGTGGGTTGTGGCTAGCCGATATTACAATTCCAGCCGAAGTTTTAAGTTCACGAACAGTAAATGATAACTCTGGAGTTGAACGCGGAGAATCAAAATAAAAAACTTTAATCTGATTTGCTGCTAAAACTTCAGCACATCTTTGCGAAAGCTCTTTTGATGAATTTCGAACATCCCAACCAATCGCAACACTTAAGCTATGTTCTTTTTTTAATTTTAAATAATCAGCTAGCGCTTGAGCACTTTCCGAAATAGTCATTAAATTAATCCGGTTTGGCCCAACACCAACTTTTCCTCGTCGTCCTGCGGTTCCAAATTCCAAAACTTTAAAAAAAGAATCCTCTAACTCTTTCCATTCTTCATCAATGATTAATTTTTCTATTTCTGTATGAAATTCTTCATATCTCTCATCAAAAAACCAAATTTTAAGATTTTCGAAAGCTGATTTCGATAAATGATTTTCAGCATTTTTTAGTTCGTTATTCACAATAGCTCCTTTTTACCATTTTATCATTTATCTTAAAGAAAATCAAAGTGCTTGCGTTTTTTGTTTTTTTGTGGTAAAATATGCCCGATGAATAAGTTTTTAAAAAATGCTCAGAAAAAAATTTCTGACGACAACACTAGAGGTGCCCAAATTGGACTTCTTGAAGAAGTTTTTAATGATATATACCCTAACCGTTGGACAGTTTATAAAGTTAATTTCTTTCGTGGAATAGCATTTGGTTTTGGTAGCGTAATTGGTGCAACAGTTCTTATTTTTCTCTTGGTTTGGTTACTTAATTTTTTTGTAAATATACCTGGAGGAATTGGAGATTTCATTCAAGCTATCATTCACGCAATGCAAAGTCGAAGACAAATTTAAAAATCACCCATCAAAGGGTGATTTATTTTTTAGTTTCCAGAGTCACTAGAACCACCATTCGAACTTATCGAAGATGGTCCTGTGTAGCTCTTTGAGACTTTATATCCACCAGAGTCAGAAACTTCAACAGTTATATTCTGACCCGCTTTGCTGAAAGTATAATCTGTAGACAAAGTATTTCCAGTTGGGACGGCAGTGCTAATAGTAGCGCCGTCAACTTTTACCACAACAGAGCTAATATCAAAATTACCTTTATTAATATTAACATTTATTCTGTACGTGTTTGAATTTGGATGCCTCGAATATGAAACACCTGACACACTTGGCTGACTATCAGAACACTTATGTACGTCATCTTCTTCGTTAATATTATAGCCATCTGGAACAGTGATTGATTTCTTTTTCGAAACAGGATCTGTTGTTTCAAATACGGTTAGTTTAACGCGAGTTGAATCAGGAGTACATTTCGTAGCTTTCTTTTTCGAAATGTTATCAAACTCAATCTCTTTAGATGTTGAACCAGTTTTATTTTTATCCCACCAAGAAGGACAAATGTCAGTTCTTCCGTTTATAGTACAACTTCTAATTCCTGCAGGTTTTTCTATCCTATCCCCAGATTTCCATTTTCCGTTTGCAGCATAAACCTGTTTGTGTACAGAGCTCATATAGTCATTTATTACCCGACGCACAGAGCTGTTGTCTGAAGATCTTAATGCTCGTCCGTCATGATTTCCACTCCAAACACCAGCAGCAACAACAGGTGAATAGCTCATCATCCATGAGTCCTTAGCAGCGTCCTTACCATTGTCGGTTGTTCCCGTTTTTGAAGCAGTCCAAACCCCAGGAACGACAAATCCATAACTTCGACTTTGGCCACCAAAAGTTGTTGTTCGAGCACTAGCATCAGAAAGTATATCGGTTAGCTCATATGCTGCTTGTTGATCAATAACCTGTTTTGATTCATCTTTCCATTCATAGATTTTTTGATTTGAAGAATTTTTAACTTCAGTAAAGTAAGTTAATTCTTTATATGCACCTCCACGAGCGATAGAAGCATAAGCATTCGTATGCTCATCCTGATGAACTGAACATCCACCACCAATAGCTGCAGAGAGACCAGCATTACTATTCTTACAGTAAGATTTATCACCCAGCTGTTGTGCGACGCTCACACCATCATTAACTCCAACAATAGTTAAAGATTTAACTGCAGCAATATTTAAGGAGTTTCCTAAGCTAAACCGTATAGGAACGCTTCCATAAAATTGTTTAGAGGCATTTCTAAGCTGACAAGCGCCATAAGTTCCAGCACAATATTGAGAATCGATATTTTCATCCTTCAGAATAGTACCTGGTGTATAAACAGTATCTTTTTTATTAAATAGAGCAGCATAATCAACTACTGGCTTAATACTTGATCCAGGGTCTAAAGATGAAGTTGAAGCATTTGTTTGACCATAACCTTCTTTATTGTAATCAACCGAACCAACTTGAGCAATAACCTGACCGGTAGCAACATCTACCGATGTCATAGCAATATTGTCAGCACCGCTGATATAGAGTGTTTTAGCACCTGCGCTAACAGCTGCTTCAGCAAGTGACTGAGCTTTAAGATCTACTGTTGTTTTTACAGTAAGACCACCGGCACCAACAACCTTCACGCCAAGTTTCTCTTCAAGCTTCTTTTTAACCTCTTGCACAAAATGTGGAGCTTTAATATTTGCGTATTGATCTCTTTCTGGCTTAATAGTTGCTAAAATATCAAAATCTTTAGCCTCCTTAGCCTCTTTCTCGGTAATAAAACCACAAGAAACCATATCATTCAATACTTTATGCTGACGCTCAACTAAGCTCTTATTAAATTCCCTATTATAAGGATTATAAACTGCTGGGTTATTAGGAATAGAAGCTAGTAGAGCCGCTTCTGCTAGAGTCAAATCTTTAGAGCTTTTTCCAAAGTATGTTCGAGCACCCGATTCAACTCCGTTTCGTCGTCCACCATAAGGAGATTCATTCAGATATAGTGATAAGATCTGATCCTTATTATACATTTGTTCAACTTGAACCGCTAAAATCATCTCTTTAATTTTTCGAGGAATACCACTTAAACCGCGATCACTTGATTCATTTGAGAAATAGACTTGTTTAATTAGCTGTTGGGTTAAGGTTGAACCACCTTGTGTAGCACCACCCTTAAAGTTGTTAACAAAAGCTCGAACAATAGCCGTCAAATCAACACCTTTATGTTTGTAGAAATCCCGGTCTTCAATAGCGACCGTAGCTTTTTTAACATAGTCAGATATTTCAGAGTTTTCAACAACTAATTTATAATCTCCAGACCCTTTATCTTCCCACAAAAGTTCGCCATTACGATCATAATATTTAGAAACCGTTGTCTGAACTCGTTTTGCCAATTCCTCAGGTTTAATCTGATTTAGGTCTTTCGAAACATACGCAAAAGCGGCAGCAATAGCAATTCCACTAAGAATAATTATTGCGCCTAAAATTTTTAAGCCCATAAATAAGCCTTGTTTACTAAACCAATATTTCAAAACTCGTTTTGGATGCAGCCTATAAAAAAATCTTTTTATCGGATCTTTAGGTAAACTTGCAAGATATTCTGCTCTTTCACGAGCTCTAGAATCTTTCTTTTCCTTCATTCTATGTGCTAAATTTGTATATAAACCTAGATTATTCTTCCTTTTTGATGCACTACTTCTTTTTGAAGATACACGCTTTTCGGTAGAATTCTTTTCTTTATTAAGTCTATTTCTTCTATCCATACTGACTATAATTATACCACACATGCTTATGCATTTCAAGATGCTTTATAAACTCATTTAATGGAAAAAAACTCCTTTTTATGTTAATATATATTATATAATCAAATAATAGGAGACAAAATGAAATTATCAGAAGAGTTAAAATGGCGAGGTTTTTGGAATCAAACCACTTTTAAAGACCCAGAAATTTTAGATAAAGAGAAGCTAACAATTTATCTTGGGGCTGACCCTTCTGCAGATAGCCTTCATATTGGTCATTTAAGTGTTTACATGATGGTTCGACGTTTTCTTGATCATGGACATAAAGTAATTCTTCTCATTGGTGGTGGAACCGGAATGATTGGTGATATGCGAGATACAGAAGAACGGGATTTATTATCTGCTGAAAAAGTCACAAAAAATACCGAAGCACTAAAAAACCAAGTTTCAAAACTCTTTGCCGGACAAGATTTTGAAGTTGTAAATAATGCCGATTGGCTCTCAAAAATCGAGTTAATACCTTTCCTTCGTGATACGGGGAAAAATTTCAATATGGCTGAGCTTATTAGTCGTGATTTCTTTAAAAGCCGAATTAACAATGGTAACGGTCTTAGTTTTGCTGAATTTACTTACACATTACTTCAGGGTTATGATTTTTGGTATCTCCATAAAAATAAGGGCGTTTCCCTTCAGATTGGTGGAAGCGACCAATGGGGAAATCTTCTTTCTGGAGTAAATCTAATTCGAAAAAAAGAAGGAGATGAAGTCTTTGCAATGACTGCTCCTCTCTTAATAAACCGTTCAACAGGGCGAAAATTCGGAAAATCAGAAGGAGGAGCACTCTGGCTGGATTCTTCAAAAACTTCACCTTTTAAACTATATCAATTTTTATTGAATTCTGACGATCAAAGTGTTTTCGAATATCTTAAGATCCTTACCATTCTAACAAAAGAAGAGATCGAATCTGTCGAACAAGAACATCTTAATAATCCTCACCTACGAATCGCTCAAAAAGCTTTAGCACAAAATGTTGTTGAAATTGTTCATGGCGAGAATACTACAAAAAATGTTATATCTGCAACAGAAGTACTCTTTGGTGGAAAAGATTTCAACTCATTAACCTCAGAAGAAATAGATATCCTTAAAAACGAATTACCTTCAACTACTAAGAATCAAGCTATTACAGATATATTAGTAAAATCAGAAACAACAAAAAGTAAAAGTGAAGCAAAAAGACTTATTTCTGGAAATGCCATTTCATTTAATGGTGAAAAAATCCATGAGGATATTGAAATTAGTCGAAGCGGAATAGTTAAAAAAGGTAAAAATAACTTTATTTTAGTTCTATAATACAATAACAACAACAAAAAAGACGGCAATCTCAACCGTCTTTTTTTGATTATATTTTTCTATTAAACTTTCTTTTCGAAACCTTTTTTTGCACCGTCAATTGTGTTTAAAGCTCTTTTTTGGATTTTAGCAGCTTCTTTTTTAACATTTTCGGCAGTTTCATCAGCTTTTTGCTTGGTAGTTTCTGCAAACTCACCAACTTTTTCTTTAGTATCTTCAACAAAATCACCAGCATCTGAAGCAACTTTTGCAGTTTTTTCTGTTGCAATATCAGCCACTTTTTTAGCCTTTGTTTTTAAATCTTTTCGAGTTTCCTCACCACTTTTTGGGGCTGATAAAATTCCTGCAACAGCACCAACCATAGCACCAATAGCTAATCCTAATCCAAATTTTTTACTCATTTATTTTTCTCCTTTTTTAAATTTAAATTTATTAAACATATCTAATACTGTTTTTCCGATAATTATTGGCGATGTCACTTGTGCAACATTTTGCGCAATACTATCTATACTTGATGTGATATTTTGCATTTTTTCTGCAACGTCACCGATTTGACGAGTTACTCGAATAACTAGTATAAAAGTAATTATTCCTAATGTAATAAAAATCGCAAGCGCTACAGATAAAAATATAACTAAGATCTCTGCGGCAGAGCTCATTATTCTCCTTTGTTGTTTTTTATTTTTGTTATTATTTTTATTTTGATTTTTTACAAATCTGGTAGTATTGTACCACAAAATAATTCTTATGTCAAGAGTTTTTTCTAAAAAATAATAACTACCCCTTAAAATAAAGTGTAGTTATTATTTAGAATTATTATATTTTTTCACGAATTAGTTTTTGAGCTAGCGCTGGATTTGCCTTACCTTTCGATTTTTTCATAATTTGACCAACCAAAAATCCAATCGCCTTATCATTACCATTTCGAATATCCTCAATTGCTTTTTGCGAAGCTGAATCCGCCAAAACTTCATCAACAATTTTTGCAATAGCACTCTCATCTGAAACTTGAAGTAGATTCATTTTTTCGGCAATCTTTTCTGGCATAAACTCTAGATTTTCGTCATCAAGCATTGCCAAGAAAATTTGATGGCCGCCATTAGAGCTTACTTTTTTATCGTGCACTAGATGAGCCAAAAGAGTTAATCGACGAGGACCAACGTAACCTTTATAAACTTTATCCAGATCGAGTTCTTCGCTTGGCGTTGAGGCAAACCAATTAAAAATTCGCTTCATATTTTCTTTATGTTCTTCAAGAGTATATTCTGGCAAGAATTCTCTAATCGTTTCCATTGCATTCTCTTGCCCATTCGACCAAGGACCATCACCCCAAGTTGCAAGTAAAAGCTCAGCAATTCGATAATCACTCAAAGCATATTCAACCACAGAACTATCAAGCCCAAAAATACTAAATTTCTCCCTGAAATAGTCTGGCATAATTGGGAATCGTGCCTGCATTTTCGAAATCTCTTCATCGCTCAAAACAATTGGTGGAATATCTGGATCTGGCATATAGCGATAATCTTGAGCTTCCTCTTTACTGCGCTGAGAGAAGGTTTTTTGTTCATCATCAAGCCAACCACGCGTTTCCTGTTTGATTTTTTCACCTTTTTCGAGCAATTTAACTTGACGTTCGAATTCATACTGAGCTGCGCGCTCTACACTTCGAAAACTATTTAAGTTTTTAATTTCAGTTCGCGTTCCAAGCTTTTCTTCACTAAATTTTCGTGCCGAGATATTCACGTCAAAACGCATATTTCCTTGATACAAATCACCATTCGTCACATCTGCAAAAACCATTCGCTTATGCAATTCTTCAGCATATGCTCGTGCTTCCTCAGCTGAATGAATGTCTGGCATAGAAACGATCTCGATTAAAGGTGTTCCAGCTCGATTTAAGTCAACCAGTGAATGATCATTAAAGTGGGTTAGTTTTCCAGCATCTTCTTCAAGATGCGCATGTTCAATCCTCACCTTTACTTCACCACCACTAGGGAGTGGTGCAATAATCTCACCAGCACCAATAATTGGCTGATAAAGTTGTGACGTTTGATAACCTTTTGGCAGATCTGGATAAAAATAGTGTTTTCGATCGAAACGACTCACGTTTGCAATTTTCGCATTCAAAGCTTTTCCTGCTCGAACTGCCAAACGCACAGCCTCTTTGTTTAAAACTGGTAACATTCCAGGCAAACCGAAATCGATCGGCGAAGTCGCTTCGTTTGGCGTTTTATCTCGAGCATCGTTATCGCTTCCGCTAAAAAGCTTAGTTTTTGTTTTTAGCTGAACATGACATTCAATACCGATTGTCATTTCATATTTTTTTAAAATATCTTCCATTAAATTGCTCCTAAATCTTTTAAAGCCTGCTTAAAGCTATTCATTGCGCGGCGAGTTTGGTCGAAATTAATTTGTGCATCATTTTCGTGTGCAATCACATTTCGAAGTTTATGCGCGTGCCAAATTGAATTTGGGCTTGAAAGCCTGTTTTTTGCATTTTTCAACCGCTCACCCATTGTTTGTCCAGAAATCTTCAATTCTCTCATTGCCGTATCAACAAGCTTATCGGCATTAATTAGCGCCAAATGCCAAGTTGCTGGCTCGTCTTTTTTAATAGAATTTTCAATTTTTAACCAGTCACCCTGAAATTTAAGTTTATCGAGCTGAATTTTTTCAGTTTTAGTTATTTCAATAAAAAAGAATAAAAGTCCAGCACATATTAAAATTGAAATTGAAAGAATTATTAAATCCATTATTTTTCCTCCAGACTATCCGCAAGCGCTAAAATCTTTGAATCAGATTCCATTTTTCCAATAATCTGCACGCCAACTGGTAAACCAGCTTCTGTTTTACCCGCAGGAACAGATATGGCGGGTAGACCGGCAAGAGACGCAGGAACATTCAAGACATCAGCAAGATACATCTTTATAGGGTCGTGTACATTTTCACCAATCTTAAATGCTGGTGTTGGAGCAACTGGACCAACCAAAAAATCTACATTCTCAAATAACTTGTTAAATTCATTTATCAAGATTGTTCGCGCTTTTTGCGCCTGTAAGTAATACGCATCATAAAAACCGCTCGAGAGAACATACGAACCAATCATAATTCGGCGTTTGTTTTCAACTTCAAAGCCTTCATCACGAGATTTTCCAAATACTTCACTAAGATTTTTTGCTTCTTTTGAACGCAAGCCATACCGAATTCCGTCATACCGAGCTAGGTTAGAAGAAACTTCAGCTGGAACCACAATATAATAAATAGCCAAAGAATATTTACTCATAGGTAGTGAAACTTCAACAATTTCATGACCAGCTTTTTGCATTTTTTCGATATAGTTTTCAGTTACCTTTCGAACTTCAGGATCAACACCTTCGCTCAAAAACTCTTTAACAACACCAATTTTTGCCTTTTTTGGTGCCTTTTCTTCTTTCCAAAAATCAGGCAAGGTCATTGCGTCACGAGAATCAAGACCAGCCATAATACGCATTACGAGTTCGCTCTCTTTAGCTGTTTTAGCAAAAACACCAATCGTATCAGTTGAAGAGGCCATCGCAACAACACCAAATCGAGAAACGGTTCCATAAGTTGGTTTTACGCCATAAACACCGTTAAAACTAGCTGGCTGACGAATTGAACCACCCGTATCAGTTCCAAGAGTGAACGGAACAATATCTAATGCTGAAATTACCGCCGATCCACCAGAAGAACCACCAGCAACACGGGTTTCATCAACTGAGTTTTTAGTAACACCAAAAGCTGAGTTTTCTGTTGATCCACCATGCGCAAAAGCATCTAGATTAGCTTTTCCGATACAAATTGCACCAGCATTCTCTAATTTTTCAATAGCCGTTGCCTGAATTGGAGTCATAAAATGCTCAAGCATTTTACTTGAAGCTGTTGAGGGTGACCCAAACACTAAGAAATTATCTTTTGCAACAAAAGGAACTCCAGCCAATTCACCAACTTTCTCACCTTTCGAAATTTTTTCATCAATTTCTTTGGCCCGCTCTAAAGCTCTATCCTTAATTAAACTTGTAAAAGCATTAAATTCCTTAGCATTTTTAGCCTTCACTAATGCTTCTTCTACAAACTCAACAGCCGTCTTTTTACCAGATAGAACTTGTTCTCTAATTTCAAAAATATTCGTCATAATTCTCCTACAAAACCTTTGGAACCTTTACTTGATTATCTTCAACATTATCGCCAGCTAGTTTCAAAAGCTCAGCCCGCTTAACACCATAATCATTAATTTCATCTTCTCGCCAAACATTTTGATTTTTCGAAACCGAATAAGTCGGCTCAACACCATCTGTATTAAGTTCACTAAGTTGTTCAATATATTCAACAATATTTCCCAAATCAGTTTGAAGATTAGAAACTTCATCATCACTTAACGAAATACTTGAAAGCTCCGCTAAATGCTTAACTTCTTCTTTTGATATCTTTTCCATATATTCAAGTATACCACTTTTTGTATTTTTTTAAAAGTGTACCCGTTGTCTTATTTGGTTATTTAGCAATAAAAAAACAACCGCTCGAATATCTTTCGAACGATTGTTTCTTATATAGATTAACGCTTTGAGAATTGTTCTCGTTTTCGCGCTGATCGCAAACCGTATTTCTTGCGTTCTTTTTCACGTGGGTCACGCTTTAAGAATTCTGCTTTTTTCAATACTGGTCGCAAATCTGCATGAGCAACAGTTAAAGCTTTCGAAATAGCAAGTTTAATAGCGTCAACTTGACCAGCTAAACCACCACCGTTAACTTTTACTGTAATATCAAAATCTGATTGTTTACCAACCAATGCAAGTGGATCTGTAATTTCAGCAAGCATTGATTTGTTTCCATCAAAATATTCAAGTGCAGGTTTTTCATTAATAGTAAGGCCACCTTTCCCTGAATATAGTCGAGCTCGAGCAGTTGCAGCTTTTCGTCGGCCAAGACCGTAGAAATATTTAGCTTCAGCCATAATTACTTAACCTCAACTTTCTTTGGTTTTTGAGCTGAATGGTTATGCTCTGAACCTACATAAACCTTCAAACGTTTCATTCGTTCAGCTTGAAGCTTATTCTTTGGAAGCATACCTGAAACTGCTTTTTCTATAATCATTGCAGCATTCTTTTCGCGCAATTCTTTCAAAGAAGCTTCACTTAGACCACCAGGAAATCCACTGTGTCGATAATACATCTTATCTTCTTCTTTATTTCCTGTAACTTTAACTTTTTCAGCATTGATAACAATTACATAATCTCCACCATCTGTGTGTGGTGTGTATGTAGGCTCGTTTTTACCTGTCAAAAAAGTTGCAATTTTTGCACTAAGTCGACCAAGTGTAGCCGATTCAGCAGCATCAATCAAGATCCAATCTCGTTTAACTTCAGCTGGTTTTTGTGAATAAGTTTTTGCGTTAATTGCCATTTACTTATCCTCACTTTCGTGTTTAATTTCATCAACAAATTCAATTGTAGCCATTTCTGCGGCATCACCTCGACGAATTCGAGTTCGCTCAACTCGCAAATGTCCACTATTTCGTTTTGAAAGTTGTGGTGCAATAACATCTACTAATTTATTTGCTGCGTCAATATTACCAAGTTTGGCCATAACTTGACGACGGTTATGTAAATCACCTTTTTTAGCTTTAGTGATAAGCTTTTCTGTGTAGCGCAAAGTCTCTTTGGCTTTTGGCAAAGTTGTTTCAATCTTGCCATGAATGACTAACGAAGTCGCTAAGCCTTTGAGGAGCGCTCGGCGTTGGTCGCGTTCACGACCAAATTTTCGCCCTTTATATCCATGTCGGTGCATATTATAAATTTAACTCCGCTATTTTATCTTTTACTTCATCCAAAGCTTTGCTTCCAAAGCCTTTAAGTTCACGCAAATCTTGTTCGGTAAGGTTTACTAAGTCGTGAACAGTGCGAATGTCATTGTTAACAAGCGCATTTGTTGTTCGAGCTGTCAAGTTTAGATCTTCAATTGATGTATGAAGCTCGCTCGCTTCGTCTTCAGCTTCCTCGCCAAGAGCTGGAGCAGCTTCAATTGTTGTAGATCCTGCAAGAGCTGTATACTGGTTTGCTAGGATTGCAGATGCTTGTTCGAAAGCTTCTCGAGGAGACAACGAACCATCAGTCTCAATAGTTATATTGAGCTTGTCAAGGTTTGAAACTTGCCCAACACGAGTACTGTCAACTTTATAACGAACTCGCAAAACCGGCGTAAAGATAGCGTCAACCGCAATCATATCACTGTGAATTCGGTCTTCACTCGATTCTTCAATCGTTTTATATCCGTGTCCAGATTCAACTACAAGATCCATTACAAACTTAGTTTTTGCATCATCAATAGTTGCGATAATTTGATCCGGATTTACAACTTCCATATCCGCACTAGTTTGGATGTCTGCAGCAGTAATTACTCCAGCACCAGTTTTTTCTAGTCGAAGCTCAACAGGTGAATCAGTATGAGCTTTAAATTTGATATTTTTAAGATTTAACATGATATCAACCACATCTTCTTTTACACCTTCAATAGATGTAAATTCGTGGCTAACTCCGTCAATCTTAAAAGCAACTATTGCTGCACCATTTATGCTTGAAAGAAGCACACGGCGCAAACTGTTTCCAAGCGTATTACCATATCCAGGTTCAAGCGGTTTTACAACAAAAGTTGCAACATTATCGCTTAAATCCTGAATTTCGGCAAGCGCTGGATTGTGAATTAATTTTGACATATAAACTTTTAGCTCCTTACCTTTTATCGTGAGTAGTATTCAACGATTAGCTGTTCATTGATTCCAGCTTCTGCTTCTTCTCGTTTAGGAAGACCAGTAATAGAAACTGTCATCTTTTTGCTATCAGCCTTCAACCAGCTAAGTGGCGCTGGTGCTACATCAGCAATAACATTTTCAAGATTTGTGAAATAGCCAGATTTTTGGCTTTTTGGTCGAACAACAATCTCATCACCAGATTTCAAACGAATTGAAGGAATATCAACGCGTCGTCCGTTTAATAAGAAATGTCCGTGACTCACCAATTGGCGAGCTTGTCGACGTGAAGTTGCGAAACCTGCACGATAAATAGCATTATCTAAACGAAGTTCCAAAAGTTGTAGCAAGTTTTCACCAGCCAAACCTTCACGACGTGATGCTTCTTTCATCAATCGTGCGAATTGTTTTTCAAGAAGTCCGTAAAGTCGTCGAACTTTTTGTTTTTCACGCAATTGAATTGCATACAAGCTTGGTTTTCCTTGTCGAGAACCTGAATGTTGACCAGGAATACCGCTCTTACGTGCCATAATTTTGACAGCTTTTCTATGAAGGGCGTAGCCTTCTCGGCGTGATTGTTTAACAATCGGAGACCTATCTCTTGCCATAAATTAAGCCCTCCTTGCTTTCTTTGGACGAACGCCACCATGTGGAACGCCAGTCACATCTTTAATACTTTCAACAGTAATGTTTACGTTTGAAAGTGATCGGATCGCTGAATCACGACCTAGACCCACACCTTTAACGAAAACATCTACTGATTTTAGGCCATAAAGAGCCTGTGCATTTTCGGCTGCTTTTTCAGTTGCAACCTGCGCTGCATAAGCTGTACCTTTTTTGCTTCCGCGGAAACCACACGCACCAGCACTCGCTGCTGCTAGAGCATTACCTTTTTTATCTGTAAAAGTAATGATCGTGTTGTTGAAGGTAGCTTGAATATGCATTTGACCTGATGGAACAGATCGGCGCTGTTTTTTACGACTAACTTTTTCTGCCATAATTCTATCCCTTTCTTAAATCAAGTCTTACTTGCTGCTTTTGGCTGTGCTCCACCAACGGCGATTGCGCGACCCTTTCGAGTTCGTGCGTTCGTTCGTGTGCGCTGACCGTTTACAGGTAGACCTGCTTTGTGTCGCATACCTTTATAGTTGTTAATGTCTTTTAGACGTTTAATATTATTTGCCACGAGGCGTTGCAGATCACCTTCTACAGTGTAATCATTATCAATAATTGCACGTAGCTTCTGTTCTTCAGCCTCGGTGAGATCTTTCACCCGAGTGGTCGGCTCAATATTAGCCGCCGCAAGGATGGTTCGCGAAGTTGTTTCGCCAATACCATAAATGTAAGTAAGAGCGATCCAGACTTGCTTTTCTGCTGGGATTGTTACCCCTGCGATTCGAGCCATACTTAACCCTGCCTTTGCTTATTCTTAGGTTTTTTCTTATTGATAACACGTAGTCGACCTTTTCGGCGAACTAAAATGTCATCTGGACTGATTTTTTTAACACTTGCACGAACTTTCATAAGTGTATAAAAACTCCTTATCCTTTAGGTTTATATTATCTGCAAATCCCCATAGAAATAATAAGCCATTTAAATTTTGGCTTTTTTCTGTTTTGAACTTGCTAGTCTCTTAGGCGGAAGCTGATTCTTCCCTTAGTAAGATCATAAGGGGTCAACTCTACTTCAACCTTATCGCCCGGAACTAAACGAATATAATGTTTTCGCATTTTTCCGCTAATATGAGCGATGATTGTATGCCCATTTTGAAGTTCAACCTTAAACTGCGTGTTTGGCAAAGCCTCCACGATTCGTCCTTCCAATTTTATTACTTCCTTTTGAGCCATAAATCTATACAATTTTACCCTATTATCTTTAAAAAGTCAAGGGTTTTTTAAAATTTTAAAAATAAAAAAAGCGATCCGTAGACCGCTAGCTCTAAATCCAACGATGAAGTTCTTTATGAATCCACACTTCAAAACTATCAAGACTTCTAATCATTGGTGATTTTTTTTCGGCATTTGGAAGAATATTTTCAATAACCGGTCGTCGCTTCCTTTCAGAAATTACTGTAAATTTACAACGCTCGTCGGATTTACTTGAATCTTCTTCTACAAAATCAATAATTTGATCGAAAAAAGTTATTGAAGGGTTTATGACAAACGCTTTATCTGCATATTTCATCATTGAAAAATCACCCTGAGTATCACCTGCCGCAACAACAAAAAAAATCTCTCTGTTGAATACTAATGGCTTTCTACTCATCTTCTCTAACACTTGTTCAACAAACATATGCTTGTTTTCGAATGTCCGAATTTTAGTTTCTCTAAAAATTCCTTGGTCGTCCTTTTCGTAGTCTTGACCGATCCCCATATAGAAATCGTATTCTTTAACAAAAGCATCCACTAAAAATTTTGGTGAACCGGAAATAGCAACTAGCTTAAAATCTTCTAACCTTAAAAGATTAATTATATTTAGCGTAGAAACATAGTCTTGACTACCTCAATATTCAACCACAACTCTCCGACCAATTTCACGAACTTCTTCAGAAGTGTATTTTTCTAAGGCTATCATTGCAAAAGCGACAACGGTTCGACAATACTGCCCAAACAATTCATCAGAATTATTTTCGGAAGTTTTATAGGCTTTTCGAAGTTCTTTTATTTCCTTTTGAAACCCTTGATATTTTTCCAAATTATTCCCACGATATTTATAATCACGGATAAGAATTTCATATAAACTTTCCGGCAACGGCTTTGTCCTAATCGTTCCGTCAATATCAAAAAATGCAACTTTCTCTTTAAAGTTCGGCATAAACAACACCTCTTTTCTAATAATAAAAATGTGCTAGAGTCATATCATAGCACATTTTTATTATTGGGTCAAATTATAATTTTCGAACTGCTCTCAACATTACGCGTTTATTAAAGGTGTTTTTAGCATAATCCCAATCGCCGACACAAGTAATCATGTTTAAACCTTCTTTTTTTGGATCTATTGAATTTAGCATTGTTTTCATACCGAGAGGGTTGTTTTCATTATTTATATCTTCAACAGACATCTCTCTGTTGTCAATAACTTGGTATGTTATACGTTGACCATCTCCACGTTCGATAACAATTTCAGATCCCTTAGAAAGATTTCCTAGGTTCTCGAAAATACCTCCTTTTGTTGGACCACCATTGTGCCCATCAATCAAAACAGCTCCTTTTCCAGTTCCAGGTAAACTACTCTTCATATACCATCCTGCGTCATAGATTGATTTTGGAGAATCCAATTGTCCTGTGTTTCTAATTGTCCCAATTTGAACAACTCTTGCGTTGGATATTTTTAAACTTGGTATTGAAAGATACCTTGGAAAAGAAGGATTAGGAACCTGATAATCATCTTTTTTTTCTTGAGTAACTTCAGTCTCATCAACTTCGTGACTAGCTACAGCCTCATTAGTATTCGAACTCGTATCTTTGGTTTGAATAAAGTTAGTATAGATATAAAAACCAGTATATCCAATTAATCCAAGCCAGCAAACGCTAAGTAATACAAGAATTATTTGTCTTGTTTTTCTCTTAGAGTGTTTAACTTTCATTTAAACCTCTTATTTATAATCATCGTAAGTAACCATTAGTGCTCGTGAATTAATTTGGCGAATTGTTTCAAGAGCTACAGTTACAACAATCAAGACACCCGTTCCACCAATAGACAAGTTACTACTCTGAATAGAAGCAAGATTATATAACAAATAATCCGCAACAAATGGAAGTAATGCAATTAAGCCAAGAGCTACTGCACCAAATAGGTTTAAGCGATTAACTACCTTATTGAGGTAATTAGCAGTAGAAATTCCCGGACGAACACCCTCTATAAATCCACCTTGTTTCTGTAGATTATCTGCGATTTCATTTGAATTAAATACAATCGAAGTATAGAAATAAGTGAATACAACAATTAAGACAAAATATGCTGCTGGATAAATAAATGATTCAAGAGAAGCACCTGTAAAGGTTCCTTGGTTTGGTGCTGAAAACCATTTAATAAGATTATTCGCTAAATCGACATTAACTTTCGCATTCTTCATAACTTGACCTATAAATGCAGGCAAGCTCAAAAATGAAACAGCAAAGATCACTGGAATAACTCCTGCAACAATCAATTTAACAGGTAAAATACTTTTAATTCCACCATAAGAAGAATTACCATGAACTCGTTTTGCATAATTAATGGTAATAACACGTTGAGCTTCATTAATTTTAACTAGGATATACAAAAGTATTAAGCTAACTACCGCAAGAATTATTGCCACTACAAAAGTAATTCTATTAACCGGTAGAGTAAACCATCCAAACACGCTTAACGCACCATCTTTAGTATCTGAGATCGAAGAAATTAAAGTAGCTAAAGTTGTTGGTAATTGTGAAATAATACCAACGAAAATAATTAGAGATATACCGTTTCCAATACCTTTTTCAGTAATAATTTCACCAATCCACATCAAAAGAACAGATCCTGTAACCATAGCTGTAACGGCAACAATCCAGTTTGTGAGACTCATTCCATTGAAGGCCGCAGAATTTGACTGAAGCACTGTAGTTTGAAGAATAAAAACATACGCAATCGACTGAATAATCGCTAAAGGAACTGTTAAAATTCGCGTCCATTGGTTAATTTTACGACGACCAGATTCACCATCATTATTCAATTCCTCAAGAGAAGGAATGGCTTTAGTCATCAGTTGAGTAATAATAGAAGCTGTAATGAATGGACTTAATCCAACTAGCATAATAGAAAAGCTAGTTAAAGCTCCACCTGTCAAAAGATTAATAAATCCACCCAAATCTGTGCTTTTAATAGCTGACTCAACAACCTCTTTAAGATTTCCCGCATTAGCAAGCGGAATTGGTACGTGTGCCAAAAATCTAAAAATCACTAAAAGCCCAACCACCCCAAAAACACGCTTTTGCATGTCTCTATTTTTCATCGATTTAACTATTGTTTTCCAGTTCATAGTTCTTATTTTACCATACTTTCTATCTTATTTAAAGTTAAAAATTATTTTATCATAAAACAGCAAATCATTACCAAAGCTAGAATAATTCGATACCAGCCAAATAGTTGAAAATCGTGTTTTTTAAGATAGTCAATCAAGAATCGAACAACTATCATTGAGATAATAAATGTAGATACTAAAGCAACCGCTAAATACATAATTTCACTAGAAGAATACTTGAAACCGTATTTTACTATTTTTAACGCACTCGACCCTAACATAATAGGAATCCCCATAAAGAATGAAAATTCTACAGCTATCTTACGTGAAACTCCTGTCAATAAACCACCAATAATAGTTGAGCCACTTCTAGAAGTTCCTGGAATTAAAGCTAACATCTGATATGCGCCAATTTTAGCTGCATCCTTATATGTCATATCTTCAAATTTTTCGACCCGTGGAGAAATTTTATGAACAGCTCGATATCGTTCAATCACAATAAATAGTGCTCCATAGATAGCTAACGTCGAAGCAATAACCCACATATTTTCGAAATGTTTTTCGATAAAGTTGTTCAATAATAAACCGATAACACCAGCAGGAATTGCACCAATGATTATTTTTTTCCACAATTCGATCGTTTCATGTTTTTCGCGAGAATTTTTATGTCTATCTAAAGGATTAAGTCTTGACCAATAGATAAAAACAATCGCCATAATTGCGCCAAGCTGAATAACGACCATAAATAGATCTTTAAAGTCTTTCGAAAAACTTAGTTTAGCAAAATGATCAAATAAAAGCATATGCCCAGTACTTGAAACTGGAAGCCACTCGGTGATTCCCTCAATAGCACTAACTATAATCACCTTTAATAATTCTATAATCTCCATAACTTATCCCATTATATCACTTTTTTAAAGATTTTTAAAGTGTTGAAAATAAGCATAAAAATATTGTTTTTTAGTTTTATGCGTGTTATAATATCTATGTTTTCATATTCTGAAAGCATAGCACATTTCAAAGGAGGAATTTCTTATGAAGTTCAAAAAGTTTTTATTTGGTGGTACATTAGTAGCTGCTTCAATAGTTGCAACAAGCCTTATTACGGCACAGCCAGTTTATGCGGCTGGTGGTAATGTGTTTGACGGAAACGGACGACCCATCGTAGGTATGTGGATAGAAGTTCAGGGTGGACGCTCGGGCTGGGCAGAACTCCGTGGTTCGGGGAGTAATAGAACTTGGTATTATGATACTCAAGGGAAACCCTATCAAGTTCATGTGGGAGTTGGAGGAACGCCACAAAGATGGGGCTCTAATATCAAATCTGGATGGAATTATAATCAAGGAAGATCTGTTCAAGTTAATACTATCTATCATTACCGCTTCGGTAATCAAATTAATGTATCCCCGAGAAATTAATCCCTCCTAAAAAATCCTAAGCAAGATTCTAAACTGCTTATTTTTAATATTAAAATTAAGGACGAGGATATTTATGAAATTTTTTAAACAAAATTCCAAAAAAGAACTATTTTTTCAAATTCTACTTATATTAAATACATTATTACTTATCACATTAATAATCTTTGTTACTATTGATGCGCAAGATAATATGTGGCGGCACGTAAAGACCTTGCAGGAAGTCGACGACATTAAAATACAACTCAAAAAATAACCCAAAAGGGTTATTTTACTTTTGCTCAAGTTTTTTGATTCGTTGATTTAGCTCGTTTATATAATTCATTTGATTTACATTAATTTCACCCGAAGTCTTAATATCGTTATTAATTCTTTGGTGAAGAAAAATTACTCCAGCCGAGAGAATTAAATTCCATAAGATAAGCAACGAAACTGTAATTATTTTAAAAACTTTCTTATCTTTTTGATTAATAAATTTCATAAATATCCTTTCAATTAAAATAGCTCGTCCGAAAAAATTTTTGCACTTCACAAAACCAGCAACAGTGGCCCTCTTAGTTCCATAAACTATAAAGTTTCTGGAAGCTCCAGGCAATTCCAATGTGGAATTTTGCCCAGACAAAGGAACAACAGAAAAGTTTGTCAATAGTTTTTTATTTCACCATTCTCTTTCTAATTTCCGCAATCTGATCACGCAAATCTGCCGCCTCCTCGAAAAGCAAATTCGCACTGGCAAGATTCATTTGATTTGTTAAATCTTGAATCAAGTTATTCCATTCTTCACGCGGAATTTTCCTTAAATCTAGTTTTGGTTTTTTATCTTTTTGCGGAATAATTGCACGCAAACCTTCACTAATTTCACTCGCAACACTTTTCGGTGTAATATTATTTTTTAAGTTATATTCTTTTTGAATTTCTCGTCGCCGATTCGTTTCGTCGATTGCAAGTTTCATTGAACGAGTTATTTTATCGGCATACATAATTACTTTTCCTTCTTCGTGCCTAGCCGCTCGCCCAATCGTTTGAATTAACGCACTTTCTGAACGCAAGAAACCTTCTTTATCCGCATCTAAAATCGCAACCAAACTAACCTCTGGCAAGTCCAAGCCCTCACGCAAAAGGTTAATTCCAACGAGAACATCATAAGTTCCTTCGCGTAAATCACGCAAAATATCACCACGCTCCAAGGTGTCAATTTCACTATGAATATACGCTGTTTTTATCCCGTTTTCTTCCAAAAATCCACTCAAATCTTCAGCCATCCTCTTGGTTAGAGTCGTAACTAAAACCCGCTGACTTTTCGAAATCCGTTTTTGAATTTCCTCCATTAAATCATCAACTTGGCCTTCAATTTTTCGAACTTCGATTTCAGGATCTAACAACCCCGTTGGACGAATAACTTGCTGAGCTGGTTTTGGCGAATGCTCAAGTTCAAAATCACCAGGGGTTGCCGAAACATAAATCGCCTGGTTGATATGCTTATAGAATTCATCAAAAGTCAAAGGCCGATTATCGAGAGCCGAAGGTAAGCGAAAGCCGTTATCTACCAAAACGGTTTTACGCGCTCGGTCGCCATTAAACATCCCACGAACTTGCGGTAAAGTCATGTGCGACTCATCAACTAAAAGCAAAAAATCGTCCGGAAAATAATCCAGCAAAGTTGCGGGTTGCTCACCGGGTGCACGCTCAGTTAAATATCGCGTATAGTTTTCTATCCCTTTTACGAATCCAGTTTCTCGAAGCATTTCAAGGTCATATTTTGTGCGCTGAGCTAATCGTTGCGCCTCAAGATATTTTTTATTTTTTTCGAAATATTCATATCTCGCATAAAACTCCTTCTCAATTTGCGGGATTGCTCGATCAATAATTTCTTTCGGCGTAGCATAGTGAGAATTCGGAAAAACATCAAAAAATTGTGGTTTTTCAAGAATTTCACCCGTGAGCGGATTCATTAATATCAATCTATCAATTTCGTCTCCAAAAAACTCCACTCGTACTGCCAAATCTGATCCCGCAGTAAAAATATCTATCGTATCACCACGAACTCGAAAAGTTCCACGAGAAAAATCAACATCGTTTCGTTCATATTGAATATCTTTCAAATGCCGCAAAAACTTATCTCGATTATATCGCATTCCAGGTTTGATATGTAGCGCCATTTGTATATAACTCGCCGGCGAACCGATACCATAAATACAACTCACGCTCGAAACAATAATCGTATCACTTCGAGTTAGTAATGCCTCGGTTGCGGCGTGCCGAAGCTTTTCAATTTCTTCATTTATTCGCGAATCTTTTTCAATATAAGTATCCGTACTTGCAATATAAGCCTCTGGCTGATAGTAATCAAAATAGCTCACAAAATAATGAACTTCATTTTCAGGAAAAAACTTTTTAAACTCACCATAAAGTTGCGCTGCAAGAGTTTTATTGTGCGCCAGAATTAAAGTTGGTTTTTGAGTGGCTTGAATAATATTTGCCATTGTAAAAGTTTTACCCGAGCCAGTCACACCCAACAAAGTTTGTTCATGTTCGCCTTTTTTTAAACCCTCAACTAATTGTGAAATCGCCTGCGGTTGATCACTGGTGGGCTGATATTTTGATTTTAATTTAAACTCGCGATATTTCATTATTTATATTTTATAATATATTTTATTAAAAAGCAAAACCACTCTTTTCGAGCAGCTAGGCTACTTTATATATCTAGAATTTTCTTTTTCGCTTTTTTGAATTCTTCTTCGGTTAAAATTCCTTCATCGTAAAGTTTTTTAATTTCCCTGATATCATTTTTGTGATGATTTTCTTCTTTGAGCTCTTCAGGCTCTCTAAACTCCTTTTGCCTATCAATTATTTGTTGATATATAAAAGACAGTTCTGAATCATTATAAAAACCTCTAAACATTCGCCCTGTATATCCTTGATCAGTTGGTTCTAATAATAAATATAAATTAAAAAATAAACCAACCAGCCCAATATAAACGAGGAGTATAGACACACTTCCACTTCCGGATGATGAGCCCCCAGAATAAATTCCAAAAGCTACAAAAAATAATTCAATAAGCCCAACAGTTGTTATAATTCTATTTCTTATTTTCTTAGTTAGTCCTATATCATTTAATCTACAAGATATAATAGATAGGTTTCCAATAATCCATAAGAAACCAACAAATCCAGTAACTACAAAAAAATAATCACTGTTTTCGTACCCTGATATGCCATTACTATTTTGACCGTTTATATATACTGAAAATATTATATTAACAAGAATAATCAATCCAACTTTTGTAAAAAAATATCCAATTCTACTAAGCCTAGGTTCGTTTATTCGACCATCTTCTTCCCTAAGCATTCTCGCCATTAGAAATCTATCATGAATATCAATTAAATTTAGATCAAATTTACTCATTCTCTTCAACTCTCCTATTGTATTATCAATCTTATCTTTACGAACTCTTTTATCTTTTATTGATAATTCTAAAATATTCTTAGAATTTCTTTTAAACCAAAATCATTTATTTAAATTACCATTTTTTCTCCATAATCCAATAACTATAGTTGCTATAATTACTATAAGAAATATAGTAGACCCAAGAATCATATTTAAATTATAATCGGGCGCCTGATTTGTATTATTTATATTTGGCTGAACCGCTTTAGATGACTGGTTATTATTTTGATCCTTATTGTACTCCTTACCAATTCCGTAAGAACCATCTGGATTTTGCACAACATCGGCATCTCGAACTTTCTTACCTGAATCGCTTAAATCTGTTTCACCCTCAGCTGGTTTTACCCAACCATAGTTTGTGCCGTGCGTTTTGTTATATTCAGCAATAACTTTATTCGCCTCTTCGGGAGTTTCATTGTTAGTTAAAACTAACCTACCGTCTGACCCAACATACGCCATATTTCATTAAACCCTTTTCCTTTCTTGATATTATTCCTATATTTAATCACCGATACAGTTTAACTCTATTTTCATCTCAATTATATCGTTTTTTTTTTTTTTTTGAGTCAATCGCTTTATGTAAAAATCAAAAAAACTGCCCAAATTGAGCAGTTTTGAAATATTTTATCCGTTTCCAGCGCGCTTAATTGACAGATGTTCATCATTTTGTGGTGCAATAAAATCTGCATTTTTTTCATCAAGTCGTGCAATCACCTTACGAACAAGCCGTTCAGGGTTATTATCGTAAATGATATCTTTCGTTCCCGGCGCTTCAACATTTTGAAGAAGTGTTGGAATGTAATCAGCTAGTGCTGTACTTCCAAGTAAAACACCACAAACTTTGCGAGATTCCAAGGCTGTTGCGAGTTCGTGAAGCGATCCCATTCGGCCACCAACTGTAATTACCGCATCACTCGAAAGCACTAAATGTGTATCACGCCCAACATAACTCATCCCTGTAAAGTTAATATAATCAAAAGGTTTAAACGGCAATTTATAGGTGTTTACGTGCTGTCGAAAACTCGAAGCAGGCGAAAAACCAATACTCAAACCTGTTCGACCTTTAACACTAACCGCACCCAAAGCAGCATGATAAGGCAACCCAACCGTCGCACCAGTTGTTAAAATTTTTCCTTGCCGAACAATTTCTTGACCAAGTCTAAAAGCTAGATCTTTTGAAGCTATAACACTTTCTCCGGTCGCAGCCCCAGAAACACAAATTTGATATCTCATTTTTCTCCTTTTAAAATATTTTTTCTTCTAATTGCTTTTTTGAATAATTTGAAAACGTTTTTTGGTATTTTTCTAAGATTTCTACTTTTAAAGCTTCTTGAAAATTTTCAAAAACTAATTTCTCAGTATTTTTAAATTCTTTTTTTGAATTCAATTCAACATCTTTTTTGTTCGCCGAAACAAAACCATCTTCAGTAAATATTACCGACGTATCATTTTTCTTCCAAAAATTATCATCATTAAGCTTATTTTTTAAAGCCGAAATCGCCTCAACACTCAAAACATCGTCTTGCAAAAACCCTAACTCTCGTTCTAGACCACGTGATTTTTTATATAAATTTGCCATAATTTGCGCCGAAATACTTTTCGCTTGTGGCTTTTTAGATTCCAAAATAGTAATTTCATAATTAAACCTTCGTGCATAAGCACCTTTTAAGCCTAAAAGTTCTGAAAGTTTATAGGTTTTCATTATTGAATCTCCTCCATCGGCATATCATGAAGATTTGAATTCTCATATAAAATTCCTTTTTTAGCACCTAAATACTGAATCACAGAAGTTGAATTTGCACTTGCGAATAAAATACTCTGCTTAATATCTGCACCCTGTGCCCATTGACTAACAAACCCAGAACCAAAAGCATCACCCGCACCCGTTCTATCAATTGAAGAAACGTCTTCATACATTCCAGCATGAATAATCTTATCCTTCGCTTCAACCCAAACACCATTCGGACCATCTGTTAAAATCATCACTGGCACAAATTCTGCACCGCTACGAACAATTTCTTCAGTGGAAACACCTTCAAAAATCAAACCAGCTTCTTCTTTATTCAAAATTAAGATTTCGATATCTTTAAGTAAAGTCCGAACTTTTCCTGGTTCTGCGAGTTCATTTTTACCAGGATTCCAAGCAATTTTTGCGCCTTTTTTTACTGATTCTTGAATGATTTTCGAAATAACATCAAATCTTCCAGCTAAATTCGAAAGATAAACCCAATCAAACTCGCCATATTTTAATTCAAAATTATCAGCATAAATATGTTCTGATGCACCGCGATAAGTTAAAATTGTACGCTCACCATTTGGTGCTAGAATAATTGCCGAATAATCTGTATTATATCTATTTGAGAATTCCACTCGAGACGTATCAATAGATTCTTCGTCGAGCATTTTTAATACTTGTTCTCCTGAAGAATCCATGCCAACTACGCCCATAAAACTAGAAGCTAAACCTTGCCTAGCAAAAGTAGTTGCAGCATTCGTAGCGCCACCGCCGCTTGAGATTTCAATATTTTCAACTGTTATTTTAGACCCTAAATCAAACTCAACGATATCTTGATTCTTCGCCATTGAAATCAATTTAAAATCTGGCGAATTACTCAAAAAAACATCTTGAGTAGCTGCTCCAATTGAAAGTATCTTAGGTGATGACACTTTTAAATTGCTCCTTTACGATTAATTTCAGTCTCCATTTGATGATAAGCTTGCTCTGGATCTTGTGCTTGCATAATTGCCGCACCAACATTCACAACGTCAACACCAGATTGAGTTAAGTTAAACACATTCGAAAGATTAGCGCCGCCATCCCAGCCTATTTCAACATTACTGTTAATAGCTTTTATTAATCGAATTTTCTCGAGCTGCATCATGTTCGCAACACCACCCATCTCGCCCAAATTACCACTAAAAATTAAAATGTGTTCTGCCGCTTTAATTGCTGGTGCAACCGTCTCTGGAACAGTTGAACGAAGTAAAGCTAAGCCTGGTTTAATCATGGTTTCATTTTTGAGTCGCTCAAAAATAGGTACAAGATCTTCTTCAACTTCTGAGTGAAAAACTACCATATTAGGATTAAGTTGAATGATCGTATCGATATGTTCACTAGGACGTGCAACCATCATATGAATATCAACTTTCCATTCCTGAGGCCACCAAATTTGAGTTTCAGGCAAAGTTAAATTGGGCGCAAATTCGCCATCTGTAACATCAATATGAACCCTTTCCGCAAAAGGAAAGATTTTTTCAACTTGTTCTTTATATTCTTCTGGATTAGTTGCTAAAATTGCTGGTGTAATTGCTGACATTTAAATTCAAACCTCATCTATCTGATTATTTCTTCGTATAAAACGCGGTGCAGCCGCAAAAGGAGTTTCAAGCCAAATATCTATAGTCTCCTTCCATGCATTCTCCATGTCATCTTTATCGAAAATTCGTGCAGGCAAACAAAGAACATTACTGTCATTATCATTGCGAGTCCATTTCGCTTCTTCAGGCTCCCACACAACAGATGCGCGAATACCTTTATAACGATTTGCAGCCATCCCCATTCCTTGCGCACCACCACAAATCAAAATAGCGCGAGGATCATCATCTTCATTAGCACGGATTTTCGAAACTGCTACGCGTGCAAATTCTGGAAAATCATCATCCGGATTATATTCTAAACCACCAATATCTTCTATATTGTAATTGTTATCTTTTAGATATTTAAAAACTTTTTCTTTAAGGTAATAGCCTCTGTGGTCTGCACCGATAAAAATCTTCATGAAAAACCTTTAGATATTAACCGCTACATCGGCAACAATCTCGACCAAACGATTAGAATATCCCCATTCATTATCATACCAAGCTACAACTTTAACAAGATTTCCACCAACAACATTTGTTAATGGTAGATCAACAATAGAACTGTGGGAATTTCCTTTAAAATCCATTGAAACCAAAGGTTCATCTGTAACTGTTAAGATTCCTTGATAGAATGGATCTGCGGCAGCGCGTTTAAACACTTCGTTAATTTCTTCTTTTGTAGTATTTCGTTTCAAAACCGCAGTAATATCACTTAACGAAACAACTGCTGTTGGAACTCGAACTGACAAACCATCAAATTTTCCCTCAAGAGACGGAATTACTTTTGTAGTTGCAATTGCTGCACCAGTTGTAGTTGGTACAATGTTTTCGGCTGCAGAACGAGCTTCACGCAAGTCCTTTGCCGGAGCGTCTAGAAGTCTTTGACTTGCAGTGTATGAGTGAACCGTAGTCATTAAAGATTTTTCAATTCCAAACTCACGCTCAAGAACAGCCATAACAGGAGCAATACAGTTTGTTGTGCAGCTTGCGTTAGAAATAATATCATCTTCATGTGTAAGTTCATGTTCATTTACGCCTAGCACAATAAATTTAGCACCTTCACCTTTTGCAGGTGCTGAAATTACAACTTTTTTTGCACCGGCGTTAATGTGTGCACGAGCTTTTTCTGGTTGAACAAATAATCCTGTTGCCTCAATTACAACATCAATGCCAAATTCACCCCAAGGTAAAAGTGCTGGGTCGCGCTCTGCTAATACGCGAATTTGCTTTCCCGCAACAAAAATTGAGTTTTCATCATAAGATACATCATGGTGATAAGTTCCATAAGTCGAATCATGCTTTAAAAGATGTGCCAAAGTTTTCGTATCTGTTAAGTCGTTAATCGCTACAACTTCAATATCATCT
>CAKUZG010000010.1 GCA_934717805.1 uncultured Candidatus Saccharibacteria bacterium
ATGAAGAAAATTCCGATCGAATTCATCTGCTTCATAGATAAAATATTTGCTTTTAGGATCGAAAAAGCCACTTTCACCGAAAGAAATAGTTGTACCAATTGACCAGCTAATAGGAATATTTAACTGTTTAAACACCCAAATTGCCATTCCGGTTGTAGTAGTTTTTCCGTGAGTTCCCGAAACTGCGATGAGCTTAAGATTTTTAGAAGTGATAATTTCGTTTAAGAGCTCATCTCGTTTTGTAATTTTAATCCCTAATTCTTGAGCAGTTTTAAGCTCTGGGTGGTCTTTTGGCAAGGCGGCAGTGTATACAAACCAGTCTATGCCATTATTAATAAATTTATCTTTTAAAAAACTACCATCTTGTTTGCCGATTTTAACTTCGATATCTTTTTTTAGAAGTTCTTCGGTCATTAAACTAGGGTTTTGATCACTACCAAAAACTTTATATCCAGCACTGTGTGCGATACTTGCAAGGGCGCCAATTCCAACGCCACCAATTCCAGAAAAATAAATATTCATAAATTAATTTTATCACTTTTAAGACTGAAAATAAAGGTTTCAAACTTTTTTAAAAACTTAAAATATGATAAAATATAAGTGCTTATGCTTAAAAATACGTTAAAACCAATTTTAAAAATTCGAAGATATTGGCGATATGTTTCTTTTGATGAAATCGCTGTTTTGTATCTTTCGAGAAATATGCGGCTTTTCGCAATTAAGCTAACTAGTGCTTTTAATTTAATTTATCTTTATAAATTAGGATATCCAATTTGGGTAATTTTAATTTATCTTCTTGCTTTTTTTTCTGGGAAATTTGTCGGATCAATCATTGCGCTTTTATACATTTCGAAAAATGGGCCTAAACACGGAATGCTATTGGGAAATATTTTATATATTCCGGTTTTAATTTTAATGGCATCGGTAGGTGGTTTTAGTAAAGAGATTGGTTTAATAGTTGCTTTAACGAGTGCTGTTTTTAGGGGCGCATCAGATGCTGTAGACGGAATATCTTATAATGTTGATTTTTCGAAAGTTAAAAATGCTAAGAAAGTTGGTGGCCAGCTTGGAATTGCTAATATTTTGGAGCATCTAGCAAGTAGTCTTACTCCTGCTGTAGGTGGGTTTTTGGCAATTATTTTTGGGCTCGATAAATTGTTTGTAGTTTCTTCAATAATCTTAGTATTAACGATTATTCCATTACTTGTAACTAAAGAGCCAGTTAAAATAAATCAAAAAGTGAGTTTTCGTGGTTTTCCTTGGCAAAATTACAAACACTTGGCAGCTATCTGCTTTAGTTCAGGTATGGTTGCGCTTTCAATTACTTCTTGGAGTTTTCTTGTGCCGGTTTTTATTCTTAAAGGTATGAATATTTATGGGTCAGCCGGTGTTTTGGCTTCAATCGCCTCAATTTCTGCGCTTGTGGCTGCATTTATTTATGGGAAAATTATAGATAGAAACAGAGAAGGTATACTTTTAAAAATTAGCTCTTTACTAATGACTGCAATTTATTCTTTAAGGGTTTTTATTGGTTCGAATCCAATTCCTATTGGTTTTGCTGAAATATTAAACGGAATATCTTTAAGCGGTTTCAATATGTCTAATTCTAAAGGGCTATATGGAGAAGCCGATGAGTCTGGTATGCGAATTCAATACTTATTTATTTATGAAGCAGGAATGGATTTGGCTTCGATTTTTGGAGTTTTCTTGTTATTTTGGATATTTGCAAATACGAGCAGTATTGATCCAACTGGTGAAACTGCATTACGTTCGATAGTGTTTATCTTGGGTATTTTAATTCTGCCAATTGTTTTTGTGAACTATCGAGTTTATCGAAGCAAAAAACATCAATTCAAGGAGTGATAAGAATATTAAACCGATTCATCGATTCTATTTAAATTTTACATTTTTCGCAGCTATAATATTTGGTGCGGTTATTGCAGTTTTTTCGGAAATAACGTTATTTAAAAGTATTGTTTGGTTAATTTTATCATTAATTCTTTTTGCGTTCTCATGGGTTTATGCTCGTCAAATTTGTATTATTTTTATTTTATGTTCGGGAGTTTTAATTTCATTTTGGCGTGGTTCAATTTATAATTCCGAAAACCATAAAATTTCGAAAAATATTGGCCTCGAAAAAACGGTTTATTTAAAAAATTTAGAAGATCCTGATCTTAAAAATAATGATGAAATTAATTTGCGTGGTGAAGTTGAAGAAATTTCGAATGAGAAATTTCGAGGAAAGATTTTTGTAAACATAAAAACGCAAAAGAAGTTGCGAAGAAGTGACAAGATTTTAGTGAAAGGTAAAATTTCGAAAGGCTTTGGTGATTTCTCGATTTCGCTTAAGCGGGGAAAATTAATTAAAATTATACCTGAAAGCGATTTGGTTCGAGATTTACGAGATTCTTTTGCAGATGGAATTCGAAAATTTATTCCTTCTCCAGAAGTGGATTTAGGGCTTGGTTATCTTTTGGGGCAAAAAAATTCACTCCCCGAACAACTTTCTAAAGCTTTAACAATTACAGCACTCACGCACATTGTTGTTGCGAGCGGATATAATTTAACCGTACTCGCTTCGGCTGCGCAAAGATTTTTGAATCGATTTTCGCGAAAAATTGCATTGTTTTTGGCGTTATTATTAGTTTTTGGATTTGTTTTGATTGTCGGTTTCACTCCTTCAATGATGCGCGCGGGAATGGTTTCAGTTATTGGTTTGCTTTTGTGGTATTTTGGTCGAAAATCTCACGCTTATTTTTTGATTATTTTAGTTGCAGCAATAACAGTAATAATTAGTCCTGCAAACTTATTGAATTTGGGGTGGCAGCTATCTTTTGCGTCATTTTTTGGAGTGCTGATTGTATCGCCACTTTTGCAAGAATATTTTTTCGAAAATTCACAAAAACTAAATGCTGCATTTAAATTATTTTTCGAAACTTTTAGTGCTCAAGTAGTAACTTTACCACTAATAATTTTTAATTTTGGCGCAGTAAGCATCGTATCAATAATCGCGAATATGTTAGTTTTACCATTTGTGCCAATTGCAATGCTTTTTGTATTTTTAACGGGAGTTTTTTCTTTATTTTTGCCTTTTGCTCATTTTTTTGGATTTATTTCAGATTTAATCTTAAAATATTCGATTTTTGTTATAGATTGGTTTTCGAAGATCAAAGGTGCACAAATTGAGTTTAAAATAGATTTTACCGGATTAATTATTTTTTACAGTTGTTTAATAGTTGCAGTTTTATTTCTTTCTATAGCTTGCTATAAAGATAAAAAATATAATATCGAAAACACTTTAAGCGAATGAATTTATGTGATATAATAGAGGTGTGAAAAATTTCGAAAGAGAAATAAATTCTACCGAAGAAATGATAGAATTTGGAAAAGAAATTGGTTCGAATCTTGAGGGTGGTTCAGTTTTAGAGCTTGTTGGTGATGTTGGTGCTGGAAAAACTACATTTACAAAAGGCCTTGCTCTTGGTTTAGGGATTCTCGAAACGGTGCAAAGCCCAACTTTTACCATTTCGAGGGTTTATGAAGGAGATGATTTAACGCTTTCGCACTATGATTTTTACAGATTGAATGATTATGGAATTATGAAAATGGAGTTAGCTGAGAATTTGAGTAATCCACAAAATATTACAGTAGTAGAGTGGGCTGGAGAGCTAGCTGATATTTTACCAGAAAAACATTTGAGATTGATTTTTGAAAGCATAAGTGAAGATAAACGATTGGTTAAAGTTAGGGAAGTTAGATGATTTTATTTTTAGATACTTCAACGGGGAATTGCCGAATTTGGCTTGGTGAAAATAGTTTCGAAAAAGAGCTAAATAGAAATATGGCGAGAGATATTTTAAAATTTTTAGAGGATAGTCTTAAAAATATCGGAAAAGACTATAAAGATTTGGAAGGAATTGGCTTTTTTGCTGGGCCGGGGAGTTTTACTGGTTTAAGAATTGGCGCTTCAGTCGCAAACACTCTAGCAGATGGGCTAAACATTCCGATTGTTGCTATAAGAAAAGAAGATGAAAATGATAATTGGCAACAAAAAGCTTTCGAAAAATTAAAAAATAATGAAAACGATAAAATTGCACTACCTTTTTACGGTAGAGGCGCAAACATAACGAAACCGAGGAAATAATGAAAGATAGAATTTCGATAATAGTTGGTAAAATTATTCAATTTATATCAAGACTACGTGGAGGTGGATCTGCACTACCTGGTCTTGTGGTTGAAAAAATAAATCCAAATTTCATTGGTAATATGTTGAGTAATTTGAAATACGGAGTTGTAGTGGTTAGCGGAACGAACGGAAAAACAACTACGACTAAAATGGTTGTTGAATTGCTTGAAAGTCAAGGAATGAAAGTTTTCTCGAATAAAACGGGTTCGAATTTTGTCCGCGGTGTTGGGGCTGCGCTTCTTTCAGAATCGAGCTGGACGGGCAAGTTGAATGCGGATATTGCTGTTTTAGAGCTTGATGAAGCACATGCGACACACTTTGTTAAGTTAGTTAAACCTCGTTATTCATTGTTGTTAAATGTAATGCGTGATCAACTTGATCGGTTTGGTGAAATTGATTACACGGCGGAACTTCTTAAAAAAATTGGTGAAAATACCACTAAGAGTGTAGTTTTAAATGCAAATGATACGCTTTTAGGTAAGAAGGCATTTTCGAAAGATTTTTCGAACGTTGTTAAATTTGGATTTGACCAAAAATTGGCTGATTTTTTCCCGAATGATGATGAAATGCACACCGAGAATACCAAAAAAATTCGTAAAAAAGTCTCTGCAGATGTTTTATTGGAAGGTTTTTCTGAAAATTATGCAGATATTATTTGGGACGGAAAAACGAGACGAGTTAATCTTAAAATTAGCGGAATCCATAACATCTTGAATCTTACTGCTGCTATTGCTTTGGTTGATGAGATTTTGAAATCAGAGAATATAAAGATTAATAAAGCAAAGATCGTTTCTGCTGCAGGCAAGATTTTGCCAGCATTTGGTCGTGGTGAAAAAATTAAAATTAAAGGCAAAATAATTGAGATTATGTTAGTGAAAAATCCAGCTGGTTTTCGAATTAACCTAAAAAATTTTGATCCTGATAACTATAGTACAATGATTGCTATAAATGATAATTATGCTGACGGTCGCGATATGAGTTGGCTTTGGGATGTTGATTTTTCGGTTTTGAAAAATTCTGGTGTTCAAGAAATAACTGGTTCCCGTGCTTATGATATGGCTGTTCGACTTTTCCACGATACGGTTCCTTTTGATGAAGAAAATATCGATACAGATATTCATGAAGCGGTTAAAAAGTTTGTTGCGGATAAGAGTAAAAATAAAAGAATTTATGCAACTTATACTGCAATGCTTGAAATCCGAAAAGAACTTTCGAAAATGGCAGAAATGGAGAAAATCTTATGAATTTGAAAGTGTTATGGCTTTATGCTAAAGATATGAATATTTATGGGGATTACGGAAATATCTTAGCATTAAAAAAACAAATGGAGTTGCGCGGAATTAGCTTTGAGATTATTGAATATAACCCAGGCGATATTTTTCCGGAAGATGTCGATATTATTATTGGTGGCGGTGGTCAAGATTCTGGTCAAGGTCAGATTCAAGATGATTTGCTAAAAATTGCTCCAAAGTTAAGAAAGCTTGCAAATAATGGCGTTCCAATGCTAATGATCTGTGGTTTATATCAGCTTTTTGGAAATTCTTTTGAAACGGCTAATGGTGAAAAGATAAAGGGAATTGGCATTTTTAGAGGTGTTAAAACGATTGGTGGTGATCAGAGAATGATTGGAAATATCGTTGAGGATTCTAATCAATTTGGTGAGATTATCGGATATGAAAATCATAGCGGAAAAACCTATCTTTCAGAATACGTTAAGCCGTTGGCGGAAGTAAAAAGTGGTGCTGGCAATTTACCAAACGGCGAGTTTGAGGGTGCTTGTTATAAAAATGTTATTGGAACATATCTTCACGGTTCACTTTTGCCTAAAAATCCAGAAATTTCTCTATTTTTAATTGAGCAAGCATTAAAGAATAAGGATTATGATATGCCGAGGATTCTATACGAAAATATTCGAAAAGCTAATTTGCTAAAAAGGATAACTAATAATGCTCGTGAAATTGCAAAAAAATGTCCACGATAATGCTTGATTTTTTGCATAATATTTGTTAAAATAGTTTGGTATTGGGATGTCGCCAAGTGGTAAGGCACCAGGTTTTGGTCCTGGCATTCGGGGGTTCGAATCCCTCCATCCCAGCCAAACGAAATTATATAAAAGCTACTCTTAAAAAGAGTAGCTTTTGACTTTATGCAGCTTTTATGCTATAATATGAATATGTTTCTTGATAATATCAAGAAAAGAACTTTTTGGAGGTTGGATATATGAAAAAAGAGATCAAAAGAAGATTTCTAGAAGGCATTAAGTTTATTATTGTTGTAGGGCTTTTGCTTGTATCTTTGAGTTACGCTGGTTTTTTTAACTGGACTAAGACTCTTCGAAAAGTAAATAATACTCCTACTACAATTGTAGCTAAAAAAACCAAGAAGGTTGATGTTATTAATAGTATAACTAGCGAAATGCAAAATAGGAAAGAAATGTTGCAGAAAAAACTATCCTATCGAGAAGATGGTAAGGAGAAGATCTTTTATGATGTGAGCTATGGTGGAGATAAAGATTCCACTAATCCTGAGGAGATCCTTGGCACATTAGAAGTACCGAAAGTAGGAATTAATATGCCAATATTCGATGGAATTGGTTCAACTGCAAGCTCGCCAAACGGTGATTATAATCGTTTGTTTAACGCTGTTACTGTTCGAGCATACCAAGAACTTGGTGTTTCGAATTTTGTGGTAGCTAGCCATACTTATAATGTAAAGGGCTCTGTAAGCCATTCTAAAGATTGGTTTACTCCGCTTTTGACTGATGAAAGTGGTGTGGTTACTGATAAAATCTCAGATTTAAAACTTAAAAAAGGTGATGAGATTTTTATCACAGAAAATTCTACGGGCTGGAAATACACTTTTAGGATTTCGAAAATTTCATTTGGTGAGAAGGGGAACTCAGAAAATATTGTGTATGAAGATGTTAATTATGATAATCTTTCAGCGCATGTTGGAGAGCCGATGATTACTCTTCAGGGTTGCTCTGGAGAAAATGATTTGCTTTTTGTGAGAGGAACTTTAGAAAAAATTGAAGACCCTCAATCTGGGGAAACCTACAAACCTTAAATAGATAAACCATTCGAAAAGAATGGTTTTTATAATATCATAAAAAAGAACCGCTAATCTTTGGAAAAGCGATTCTGAATAATTTCTTTTTTGGTGATCTTACCGGGAATCGAACCCGGATTGCCAGGATGAAAACCTGGTGTCCTAACCGTTAGACGATAAGACCATTGAGCTGAGCTTTGGGGTGATAAAGCAGCAACTCACTACTATTTTAGCAGATTATAAAAAATAAATCAACCCCTTTTTTAATAAAAATAAAAGTGCTATAATAGAAAAGTATGGAAAATAATGTTTATAAACGAACAAAGATTTTGGCTACGATCGGCCCAGCGAGCGACAGCCCTGAAATGATCGAAAAACTTATTAACGCAGGAATTAACGGTGCACGATTGAACTTTTCACATGGTTCATATGAGGAGCACGCTGCAAAAATTAAAGCAGTTCGCGAAATTAGTGAACGTCTTGGTCGAGAAGTTGCAATTTTGCAAGACTTGCAAGGTCCAAAGATTCGTCTTGGAGATATTGTAGATAATCGTTTTGATGTTGATGAAGGCGATGAATTGGTTCTTGATTACGCAATTCAACAACACGATGGTTCGGCTAATTTGCCAGTTCAGTATAATTTAGCTGAAAAAGTTAAAATCGGTGAACCTGTTTATATTTTTGATGGTAAGGTTCGAACAGAAGTTATTGATATTCCTTCAAATACTGCAATTAAATTGCGAGTTTTGAATAAAGGAACTTTGATGAGCCGAAAAGGTCTAAATCTACCAGATACAGATTTTGGTGGTGATGTTATTACTGAAAAAGATATGCGAGACCTTGAATTTGGTGCAACTCAAGATATCGACTATGTAGCGATGAGCTTTGTGCAAACTGCTGAAGATATCGAAAATGTTCGTCAACTTCTTGTTAGCCACAATAGTGAAGCTCAAGTTATTGCGAAAATTGAAACTAAAAAAGCTGTTTCAGATGAAGAACTTGAAAAAATCGTTCTTGCTGCTGATGGTGTGATGATTGCTCGTGGTGATATGGCTTACGAAGTTGCTCCAGAAGTTGTGCCGATTATTCAACGAAAAGCTGTAGCGCTTTGTCGCAAACATGGTAAAATCTCAATTGTTGCAACTCAAACTATGGGTTCAATGGTTGACAATCCACAACCTTCACGTGCTGAAGTGTCAGACGTTGCTAATGCAGTGATTCAAGGCGCAGATGTTGTAATGCTTTCAGATGAATCTGCAACTGGTAAATATCCAGAAGAAACTGTGAAAGCGATGCGTGATGTGATTATGTATACGCAAGAACATGCTGCGGTCTCTCCAATTGATGATATTGTAGAACGCGGTGAAAACGAATCTTTGAATGCTATTTCGCTTGCTGCTGTTGAACTTGCAGAACAAATTGACGCTGATGCTTTGATTGTTGAAACTAAATCTGGCCAAACTGCTGCAACTGTTGCTGCAAATCGTCCAGCACTTCCAATTTATGCTGTAACAAGCTCAAGTCGTGTTGCTCAACAACTAGGATTAAACTATGCAACTAGAAGCTTTATTCGTCCAGATGGTGAATTTGCTGGTCTTGAATTAGCAAAAGAACTTAAAGCTAACGGAACATTTGGTTCAAAAGAAAATGTTACTGTTGTTATTGTTTCTGGTCGTCAACCTGGTTTGATTGGTGGAACAGACACTATTCGTGTTCGAACAGTTTAATGCAAAAATAAGCATTTGAAATATAAAATAGCCCTTCGATTTGAAAGGCTATTTTTTAATTATTCTGAAATTATTGTTCCAAGATTTTTAGCAATTGCATCTTGTGCATTCTCCAAACTTGTAATAATAGATTTTTTACCAGTTTTTGCAAATTTTAGAGATGCTTGAATTTTTGGTAACATTGATCCGGCTCCAAATTGGCCTTCGTTAATATATTCTTCTGCTTCACTCGGAGAAATCATATTCAAAGATTGTTGATTTTCTTTTCCGAAGTTAATCATTGCATTATCTACTGCTGTTAAGATTAAAAGGATATCAGCATTAATTTTTTCAGCTAGTAATTCGGCGGCAAAGTCTTTATCGATCACAGCGTCAACTCCTTCAAAAGATTCTTCACCAGTTGAAACAACCGGAATTCCACCACCACCAGCAGCAACTACAATCGCTCCAGTTTTCATTAAATCGGTAATTGCTTCACTCTCGAGAATATGAATTGGTTTAGGTGACGGAACAACCCTTCGCCATCCACGCCCAGAATCTTCTTTCACAATATAACCTTTTTCATGTGCTACTTTTTGAGCTTCTTCTTCTGAATAAAATGGTCCAATAGGTTTCGTTGGATTTTGAAAGGCTTGATCTTCTTTCGAAACTTCAACTTGTGTAATAACTGTCACAGCATTTTTTGAAATTCCATTTTTCGAAAGTTCTTCTTGAAGTGCTTTCTGGATCCAATAACCGATCATTCCTTGTGTCATTCCAACACTTACGTGTAAAGGCATTGCTGGAGTTGACGGTGAGTTTCCGGCTTCTTCATGGAGAACTAAATTGCCAACCTGAGGTCCATTACCGTGTACGATAACTAGCTCGTGGCCATCTTTAATTAAGGGAATTAATTTTTGAACAGTTTCTTTAGCGACTTCTTCCTGAATTTGAGCAGTTAGTTCGCCATTTTTTTGTAATGCGTTTCCGCCAAGGGCAACAACAATTTTTGACATATTTATTTTTTCCTTTTTTGTTTTTATTTTATCAATACTTGTTCTTAGATTATAGCATAAACTTTTATAAAAGTCAATACTATGTTATAAATATAAAAAATGAGCACCTCATAGAGTATGCTCATCTATATAATTTCTATGGTCGGGGTGAAAGGACTCGAACCTTCGACCTCACGGTCCCAAACCGCGCGCGCTAGCCAACTGCGCCACACCCCGAGATCCACTCGAAATATACAACCATTATAGCGTATATTCTTTGAAAAATCAAGAAGAAAATACTATTTTGAATATTTTTTTCGCCACTCGGCTATTTTAGCATGATGACCACTCAATAGAACTTCGGGAACCTCCATGCCTCTAAAATTTGCTGGGCGTGTAAATTGGGGAAATTCCAAATTGTCACCATCAGAATAACTTTCGATTTCGGCTGATTTTTCGCCGCCAAGAACACCAGGAATTAGCCGTACGATACTATCAATAACGATCATTGCTGGAATTTCGCCGCCAGTTAAAATAAACTTTCCTATACTAATTTTTTCATCAACAATTTCGAAAATGCGGGAATCAAAACCTTCATATCTACCACATAAAATAATTAAATCTTCATGTGTATCTGCTTTTTCTTGAGCTTTTTCTTGACACCAAATATTTTCACTTGGCGTCATTGCGATAATTTTTGCATTCGGTGTTTTCTTTTTTGCGAATTCTACAGCACTAAATAAAGGTTCGGGTTTTAAAAGCATGCCATCTCCGCCACCATAGGGAATATCATCAACTTGTTTTCGAGGGCCAATTCCAAAGTCTCGCAGGTTAATAATCTCGAAAGAAACTACTCCTTGTTTCTGCGCTTTCCACATCATAGCATTGTTTAAGACTGGTTCGAACATTTCGGGAAAAAGAGTGATAACTTGGATCTTCATTACTATATTCTAACATTTTTTTATTGTTTTTGCAAAAAGAGAAAACTAAAAATCCAGCCACAGTATATCGGCTGGATTTTTAACAAGTATAAGCTCTCAAACTTTTCCTTTAGTTTGCTCGCATAGAGCTTTGACTTTTTTGTTTCCACAGTTCTTTCGAAACTTGAAACTCCACTCGCAAGTTTCAAATTGAACTGTTTATATTATAACGCAATATCGTCTAGTTCTGCAAGCTCTTTTCTTGTTTGGTCAGCGAAATTGCTTTTGTTTTCCACAACTTCATCTGTTGTGTTTTCCACAACTTCATTTTTTTCTTCATTATCACTGATTTTTAGATTATAATGAGCGTTGTTTTTTAATGCTAAGGCACGGAGGAGAGCACGAAGGCTTTGTGCTGTTGCGCCTCGACGACCGATGATTCTACCTAAATCTTCTTTATTTACGCTAAGAGTTAGCAAAACACCTTTTTCATCAATTGTTCGTTCAACTTTAACATCTTCAGGGTTTTCGACTAAATTTTTAACGATATACTCAACAAACTGTTGGTCAATTGTCATTCTCAGATACTCCTTTTATTCAGTTTATGCTTTAATTGTATCATTTTTTTTGTGATTTTTCAACCACTCGATATAAATGAATATTGCCGTAAAAATAGTCATTAAGATTATGTAGACCGTGAATGCTCTTCCTGAAAGAACGCTAATTTCGATAAGTTTTCGAAATAGGATAGCAGTTGCAATAAATGCACCAATTGACCAAGTGAGCAGCAAAATTCGCCAAATATTAAGAGGTAAGCAGGCTCGAATAACTGACAACATTCCAATTGATCCGAGAAGATAGTAGGAAACAGTTGAAATTTCTTGTGCAATCCAACCATTTGCTGCACCCCAAATTCGCACGAAGATTACAGAAAATACAACCATTAAAGCGCTAGGTAAAGCCATTAGGAGTGATTTTTTAATAAAGTTCTTCTCGACGGGGCGAATATTTTTTTCGAAAGTTAATACGAAAGGCGGGAAACCTTCAACGAATTGATCGATAAGTGTAACCTGAATAGGAATGAATGGGAAAATTAAAAGTAGGTTTTTATCAAAAAGAAGGGCACTTAAAATACAAATTATCGCTAAAATAAACGAGTAAATTGTTTTAATAAAGAAGATTGGCGCAATTCGAGCAATATTATTCACAACTCGACGACCTTCGAAAAGAATTTCTGGCAAATCATTAAAATCAGAATTCAAAAGAACTAGATTAGCAATTTGACGAGTTGCGGGATCTCCTTCAGCCATTACAATTGAACAATCAGCTTCACGCAAGGCTAAAATATCATTCACACCATCGCCAGTCATTGCGGTTGTACGACCAGCTTTTTTGAGTGTTTGAATGATTAACTTTTTTTGGTGTGGTGAAACTCGTCCAAAAATCGCGGTTTTTGCAGCAATTTTTTTAAGTTCAGCATCTTTAACTTTTGAACAGTCGATATAGCTTTCAAAATTTACAAAACCAGCCTTTTTGGCAATATTCGAAACGGTGACAGGATTATCACCGGAAATAATTTTTAGATCAATCTTTTGTGAACGAAGATATTCAAGTGTATCGCGTGCTCCTTCACGAATAGGATCGGTGATTTCAATTAGAGCTAGTTTTGAGATTTTTTCAGGAATTTTAATGTTTTTATTATCAATTTCATTTTTTGAAAACGCCAAAGCTAGCACGCGAGAACCTCTTTTTAGTGCTTCGTTTGCTTGTTTTAAAGTTTCACCAAAAAGCATTTCGGGTGCACCTAGAAATAGCGTTCCAATACCTTCGATTTGCATTGAGCCCCATTTTCGGTCGCTTGAAAAAGGAATAATATTCGTAGCATTAAGATTAGTTTTTATTTTTGAAGAATACTTGCGAATTGCTTGAGCTGTTGGGTTGCTATCTTCGCTAAATTTCATGTAAGTTGCTAGAAAAGTGTTGACTTCTTCTTCTGAAAATTTTCGTGAAAGATTGTATAGATTTTCGACTTTCATTTTTCCTTCAGTAATTGTTCCTGTTTTATCTAAACAAAGCGTATCAACCCGAGCGAGTGTTTCAACGGAATACATTTCCTGAACAAGAACTTTTCGAAGTCCGAGTTTGATTACGGCGGTTAATAATGAAGTGATTGTAAGAAGGGCGATTCCTTTTGGTAGCATACCTAAAAGCGGGGTTGATGTATAAATTACAGCAAGATTAGTTGGAAGCATTTTAATCAAAAGTGCTTCAAAAAATAATGCAAAGCCAAAAGGGATAATAATTTTACCAGTAAAGCCAGCGATTCGATCAAGGGAATTTAGAATTTTCGAATTAATTGGCTTATGAGTTTTTGCTTCAGCCATAAGTTTCGAAGCATAATTGTCTGCTCCAACATGTGAAACTTCCGCAAGAATATTACCGCTCGCTAAAAAGCTACCAGATAATAAAATCGCTCCTTTTTCTTTTAAAACAAGATCACTTTCACCAGTGAGCATGGCTTCATTTGCTTCGGCAACACCTTTAATAACAACAGCGTCAGATGGAATTTGTTCACCAGAAGAGATTTTAAGAATATCGTTCATTACGATCTCTTCGGGCGCAATTTTTTGTTCGCGAGAAGAACGGATAACTGTAATTTTTTCTTTACTTAAAAGATTAAGTTTATCAATCATTCTTTTAGCACGAACTTCAGTTGCGATTCCGGAAATTGCGTTAAATATAATTACTACGAAAAAAACCAAATTGCTCCAAGCCCCAACAAGCGCAAGAAGAACGGCAATTATAAAATTCAAGAAGTTAAAAAGAGTAAAGACATTTCTTTTTACAATTTCCCAAAAGCTATTATTGTTATCTACTTTAAAATCATTAACTAGCCCTTGCGAAATTCTTTTTCGAACCTCAGCGGCGGTTAATCCGTTAAGTTTTTTTTCTTTATCCATATAAAATATTATAACATATTTTATTTTTTTATAAAAAGTGTTAATATATATTGTATGAATAAAGTTGCAGAAATAATTAACCAATTAATTAAAGATAAATTTAATCTCGAGATTGAAGTTTCTTTAACTCGGCCACGGCCAGAATTTGGTGATTTTGCAACAAATATTGCGATGCAACTTGCAGGGAAACTTTCAAAAAATCCACGCGAAATTGCTGAGGAATTAGCAAATGAGCTTTCGAAAAATGAAATTTTTGAAAAGGTCGAAATTGCGGGTCCTGGCTTTTTGAATTTGCGAGTTTCTGCAAAAAGCCTCGAAAAACTATTAAGCCCAGATTTTAGTGATAGATTCGGTTCGAATGATGAAGGAGAAGGTAAACTAGCTTTAATCGATGGACCAAGTCCAAATATGGCAAAACCTTATAGCGTTGGTCATTTACGACCTGGAAATCAAGGTTGGGCAGCAAAAAAACTACTAGAATTTTCTGGATGGAAGGTTATTACAGACAATCACTTGGGGGATTATGGTACTCCTTTTGGTATTTGGGTTGTTGGCTTTAAGATGTTTTCAAGTGAAGAAAAACTTGCTAGCCGTGGAATTTATGAGCTTGGTGATGTTTATATCAAAACTAAAGCTGCAATGAAAGAGCAGGGCGAAGGCGGAGAGATTGAAAAACTTGCAGAAGAATGGCTCTTGAAGCTTGAAAAAGGAGATAAAGAAGCGATTGAGTTTTCAAACAGGTTTAAAGAGATTAGTTTAAAACATATTCACGACGTAATGGCGCGCCTTAAAATCTCAACAGACTATGAATATGGCGAAGCATTTTTTGCGCCAAAAGGTAAAGCAGCGGTTCAAAAACTACTTGAAAGTGGTGTTGCGGTTCAAAATGAAGACGGTTCAGTGATTGTTCCTTTAGAGGAATATGGATTTGATGTTCCGCTTTTGGTCCAAAAAAGTAATGGTGCTGCGCTTTATGCTACAAATGATCTTGCAACAATTTTGTTCCGTGAGGAAGAATTCGCTCCTGATAAAGTAGTTTATTCAGTTGGTGCTGAGCAGCAATTCTATTTTTCGCAAATTTTTGCAATGGCGAAAAAACTTGGTATTAAAACTGACTTGTATCACCTTTGGTTTGGTGTAATTGACCAGCTCAACGAAGACGGAACACGTGAAAAAATGTCTTCACGAAAAGGTGTAGTTTTAATGGAAGAACTTCTTGATAAAGCTGAAGAACGTGCGCGTGAAATCGTGGCTGGGCGAGATGTTTCTGAAGAAGATGTTAAAAAAATTGCGCTCGGTGCGATTAAATTCTCGGATTTTGCTGCAGATAGGCGAACGAATATTCTTTTTGACTGGGAAAATATTTTTGCGTTAACTGGATTTTCTGGCCCATACGTTCAATATTCAGCCGTGCGTGTAAACAATATTTTGCGAAAAGAACAGAATTTCGAAATAGTTGATTTTGATAGTTATAATTTCGAAGCTGAAAAGAACGTGATTTTGCAATTATTAGCATTTCCGGAAGTGATCAAAATTGCTGCACGCGACTTAGAACCTCATAAAATTTCAAAATATCTTTATGATTTAGCACGAGAAATGAATCGATATTACGAAAAAACACGTGTTGCAGATGCGCCAGAAATCGAAAAATCAGCAAGGTTAACGCTTCTAAAAAAAGTTTCAAAAACTTTCGAAAATGGTTTAGATTTACTTGGCATCGAAATTCCAGAAAAAATGTAGATGAAAATAAAGAGCTCTTAAACAGAAGAGCTCTTTTGAATTAAAAATTAATTTCTTTAAGAATGTGATCGATTTTAAGGCGAGTTCGAAGAAATGAACCTTTATTTACAATAAAATAATCGGCAATTGCAATTGGTCCACCTTTTTCAAGAACCTCAATTTCGTTAAAGTCGCGATCGTTAATTTCAGCAAGAGTCATTGCACGATCTGGGCGGACTGAAATTCGTTTATGTCGAAGATTTTTGGGTGGAACTAGCGCAATAATTTTTAGTTCAGTTGGAAAATATTTTTTGAGAATTTTATATTCTGTCCAGGTGTAAAGTCCATCTGCAATTATGCGTTTTTGGCCAGATTTAATCAAGTTTTGAATTTGTTCGACAATTTTATTAACAATTACATCCTTTCCGAAATCTTCACGCAGTTTTGTTCGCATTATTTTCTCGTTTGAAGGCGTAATTTCTAAGCCGGCATCTTTTAGAGCATTAATCACAACACCGCCAAAATAAACGCTCGGGTAGCCTTTTTGTTTAAGGTATTCCGTAGCGGTGCTTTTACCACTACCAGCGAGTCCAACTAGCGCGATAATTTTTACCGAATCGTTCTTTTTTTGATTTTTGAGGCGTAGAATTTGCTTGTTCATGAATAAATTATAGCATAAAAGAAAAAGCCCCTCAAGCGAGGAGCTAATCCGTTTCAATTGGAATTATTTAATTTTATAAAAATCACCAAGACTATATTTTTTTCCGCTCAAAATATCGTATTCAATCATTTCGTAATCTTTTAGAATTTCACTGTTTTCATTTGAACTAACGAATTGTTTTGTGAGCGCTGGATATTTTTCGCGTAAATCAGCTAATAAGAACTGGAACGGAGAAAGTTTTGCGTTTATTGAGTTTAGCACTAAAAGCTGATTATAGATTAAGCTTGAAGTTCCAAGATCTTGTTTTTCTTTTTCGAAGTTAGAATAAATAAAGAGCGGAGTTCGGCGGATATCATTTTTTCTTAGCTCTTTTTCGAACATTTCGCCATAAATTCCAGGCCAGTGGTCACCCCAAAAGACAACGATTGTTTTCTCATCCATTTTATTAAGTTCTGTTAAAAAGGTTTTTAGTGCCTCATCTGATTTCGAAATTCCCTCAAGATAGGTTTGAATGCTTTTTGCGCTATCATTATTACCGCCATTCTTTGCTTCAACATTAAATTTCTTCTTGTTGTAAAGGTTTTCTTCATAAGGCATGTGATTTTGCATGGTTACAAGATGGATGAATTCGGGTTTTTTGCTATTTTTGAACTCTGATAAAACTTCTTTAAAAGCAGAATCGTCTGAAATGTATTTTGAATTATCTATTTTGGAAGTATTCTTGAAACTCTCAATGCTTTTATATTCTTGAAAACCAAGGTTTGGATAAACCGTTTCGCGCCGATACATGTTTCTGTTATACGGGTGCATTGCTAGAGTTTTATAGCCATTTTCGTTAAAGTTTTTTACAACAGATGGTGTATCTTTATTTGACGGTACGATTGAAGTGTAAGGAATTGAATTTAAGAAGAAATTACTTAATCCAGTAAGCGCTTCAAATTCAACATTTGCTGTTCCACCACCATATTCACTTGAAGCTGCCCAGCCTGAACTTTGTGATTTTAGAATTTCTTTCGTGTAAGGAATTGGTTCGACATTTCCGTAATCGTAAAGGTGCTTTCCCAACGCTGGATCAATGAAACTTTCACTCATAACATAAACTACATTTACTTTTTCACCGCTAAGCTCTTTGCGATTTTGATTTTTTTCTGTAGCAATTTTTTGATATTTTTGAACAATTTTTTGAACAGCTTCTTTTGAATATCCGTTCGGTTCTTTTTGAGTTTTGGCTTGAAGGTTTGAAATTGTCGCCACAACAAAGCCATTTATTTGGTAATTATAAGATTGGTTAGTGAAATCAACCGAAGTTTTAAGACTTTCAACTTTAACAAAAGTTCCTTTGCCGTTTAGGTTTCGAATTTCAGATGTGTATGAATTAAGGACAAAACCACAAACTAGAATTATTGCAATTTGTGGAATGAAAATAGCTATTTTTTGTTTTTTCGAAAGGTTGAAATGCCAAATTTTTTTCGAAATTTTATTAAGCGTAAAGGTAATAAGAATAATAACTAGAACCGTTAAAAGCATGTTTAAAAATCGGCCAAGATTGATCATTGAAGCTAAACTGCCGGCTTCACCTGACATCGCAAGATCTTCTGGTAAGAACGGAGTGTTTCGTGAGGCCATTTTTTCGGCGTTAATATACATGATTATAGTTATAAGCGAATATAAAACTCCAAGTCCTATGCGCCAATTTCGAAAAATTCCAACAAACAAAAAGCTGAGCAAAACAGTTATAATTGAACTATAATTTGCAATTTCAGGCTTTTCTGAAAGTAAATTTTGTGCTTTTTGCCAATCTTCAAACTGAAGTGCTAAAATAAACGATGTTAAAAATTTTCCTAGAAAATAAATACAAAATATCGAAAATAGTACAAAGAAATATTTGCTTTTAATAACTTTTTTAAAGACTTTATAATATTTTTTAATTCTTTTTTGAGCTTTTTTTGAAAAGTGTTTTTTAAATAATTTATGTAATTTCTTTTTTATTTTTTTGTTTTGTTTTCGAGAAAAAGAGGTGATTTTTTCGAAAGGAGTTTTAGCTTTTTTATGAAATTTAAAGCTTTTAAAGTTGATTTTTTTAAAGTGTTTCATGGTTATATTTTACCATAAAAATGAAAGAAATGATAAATTTAAGCGTTTTTTAAGAATAGTTCGATATAATAACAATGTAGCGTTGCTACAAAAAAGGAGGATCAATATGAAAGATACAACTAAAATTTATTTAAGTAAACAAGGATTTAAAGAATTAAAAAAGAAAGTTGCGAAATTGGAGCGAGAGCAAAAGATGCTCGAAATTGAACTTCGCGATGGAGATGTTAAAGAAGATTTATTACGACAAAATGATATTTTTGCGCGAATTGATGCAATTCGAAGTGAAATTAACGAGAAGAATTTTCAAATTCATAATGCTAAAATTTTGCCACGCAGCAAAAAACGAAATTCGAAAGTTTCAATCGGTTCGTTTGTGGAGCTTTTCGATCGCGCAACTGGGCGAATTATGAAGTTTCGGGTTGTTGAAAGTTTAGAAGCTAATCCGCTTATCGGAAAAATTTCTGCGGAAAGCCCACTCGGTAAAAGTGTACTTGGGCGAACTGTGAATGAGATTGTTAGTTGGACGGCGAATTCGCGGAACATGAATATGACACTTGTAGCAATTGGTTAAAAACAGATAAAAGGCGTGAAAAGCGCCTTTTAATTTTGTCTTAATATTGCTATAATTTAAGTAATTATAGTAACATTAAAAAGGAGAAAAATGGAAATAATACTGATAATTATTATAATTGCATTAGCGGCAGTTATAATTTTCCAATCAATTAGAATTAATAAAAATTTAAATTCTAAAAATCAAGACCAAGGTATTAATTTACTAAAAATGGACGTCATTGAATTAAATAAGAGTTTGAATCGAATGCGTGAAAACCTTGATTTAAACTTGAATAATTTTAATGAGAAAGTTTCTGAAAAAATAGAGCGAAATAATGTTCAGTTGCAAAACTCAATGACAAAACAGATTTCAGAAAGTGCGAAAATTGTCGAAGAGGTTTCGAAACGTCTTACGAAACTTGATGAAACAAATAATCGTGTTGTGAATGTTGCGGATGAATTGAAAACTCTACAGAATGCGTTGCAAAATCCGAAACAGCGAGGGGTTCTGGGTGAATTTTATTTAGCGCAGGTGTTAGAAAATGTTTTACCACCTAATGCTTTTCAGATCCAATATAAATTTAAAAATGGTGAAATTGTTGACGCGGCAATTTTTCTAGATCAAAATAAGATTTTACCAGTAGATTCGAAATTTAGTCTTGAAAATTACAATCGAATGATTGAATCTAAAGGCGAAGAGCGCAAAATTTTAGCAAAAAAAGTTCGTGATGACTTAAAAATGCGAATTGATGAAACTTCGAAATATATTCGTCCAGATGAGAATACGATGGATTTTGCGTTTATGTTTATTCCGAGCGAAAGTTTGTATTATGATATGCTAATAAATAAAGTTGGATCACAAGGTTCTGAGCGTGATTTGATTGAATATGCTTTTCGCGATAAGCGGGTAATTGTGGTAAGTCCAACGAGTTTTATGGCGTATCTTCAAACTGTTTTACAAGGCTTGAAATCGTTGAAGATTGAAGAACAAAGTAAAGAGATTCAAAAACGAGTTTCTCAGCTTGGAACTCATATTTCAAAGTATGAAGATTTGATGCAGCGTCTAGGTAAATCACTTGGAACTACGGTTAATCATTTTAATAACGCACATAAAGAATTGGGCAAAATTGACAAGGATGTGGTTAAAATTGCGGGTGAAGACAGTAAAACTGGAGTTGATCCTCAATTATTAGATAAGCCAAGAGAATAAAGGCAAAAATAAAAGAGCGAATGTTGTTTCGCTCTTTTTTGGTGTAATTATTTTTCTTCTTTTGAAGCTTCTTGAATTAATGAATCTAGTGCAAATCCTAGAATTCCACCAAGTAGTGCAGCTCCAACATATGTTGCAATTGCGAATAGAACATTTTGTCCTTTAAGTGTGAATGCTTGTAATGAAAATGCTACGGCTGGGTTAAGAATTGCAGATCCGCCAACTACTGATGAAAGTGATCCTGCGATCAATACAGCTAGGAATAATCCACCACCAACACCAAAGGCTACTGCTGAGTTTCCTTTCTTTTTGTCTGATGTTACAGATGCTACAGCAAAAGCAAATAGGAAAGATCCAAGCAATTCTGAAATAAGAATTAGAATTTCTTTGCCGTGTGGAATTACGTTAGCTGTAAACATTGTAGCTTTTTGTTGGCCATATAATGCTGCTTGTTGTGAAACTTCTGGTGCATTTGAAATAAAGGCGTTTAAAACTACAAAAGCAACCATTGCGCCTAAAACTTGAGCAATAATGTAAAACAATGCTTTAGCTGTACCGATGCGGCGAGTTGCCCAAGCACCAACAGTAATTAACGGGTTAACATGAGCGCCACTGATTTTTCCAGCAATTAACACGATTGTAGCTAAAGCAAATAATACGATAAGTGGTTGACCTTGTCCTGCAATTACGGCGGCAGCTAGCAAGAATGTTCCGATAAACTCAAGAATTATAGCTGTAATGAAGCTTGGTTTTGAGATTTCGTTCATAGAATTAGATTCTTTTTTAACAACAGTTTTAACTACTGCTTCAGTTTTTGGGGCTTCTACTGCTTTTGAAGTAGTTTTTGAAGCTTTCTTTGAATTGGCTTTTTTTGTTGCCATTTTTCCTCCTTAGTTTAACTTATGTTTATATTTTAACATAAACTTTTCTAAAAAGTCAAAATTTGATACAATAGAGGTATGGCTTTATATGTACGACAAGACGATAATCGCACGGAACTGCAGGAAAAGATTGCAGCAGAACTCCGTGAAAAACAGATTAAAAATTCACTTGGTGAGGGCGGTGATACACCAAAAAATAAGAAAGAAAATCCCGATATTGAAGATAGTGCATATCTTGAAGGAACTAAAGAAACAACAGGTTTGGCGTTTGTTTGGTTCTTAGTGTTTTTAGCAATTTTGATTGCTTTAGGACTTTATATTTGGGTAGCCTCACAGCGAGTTTAGATTTTTCGAAAATCGACAAAATAGCATGGTTGTGATATAATAAAAACAGTTATGGAACAAATTCAACAGATTAGGGAAGAGCTTTTGGCGGAGCTTAAAACGCTTGAAAATCCAAGTGATATTTTAAAATCGCCAAAAATCAAGGAACTTTATAAAATTATCCCAACTTTACCAAATGAGCAAAAAGGTGAGTTTGGTTCAAAAGTTAATGATTTAAAAAATGAGATTCAAGCTGAAGTTTCGAAAATTCTTGAAGAGAAAGAAAATTCTGAAATTGAAGAAATTGATATTTCAGCTCCTTTCGCAGCAAGCTCGCACGAGAAAATTGCTAAAAAACCTCAACTTTTAAGCGCAGACTTTGGATCAAAACACCCACTTCAAAAAGAACTTGAAAAAGTTATAGATATTTACACTAGAATGGGCTTTGAAGCAATCGAATCTCGCCAAATCGATAATGATTGGAATATGTTTGGAGCGTTGAATTTTCCAGAAAATCACCCAGCACGAGATGGTTATGATACTTTTCGAACCGAGGAAAACTTTATTCCGCCAGCGCACACCTCAACAATGCAAAACCGCGTTTTAAAACACGGCAAAAAACAGCTTGAGGAAGAGGGGCAAATTGCGCACGTTTCTTATGGGCGAGTTTTTCGAAACGAAGACTTAGATGCAACTCACGAACATACTTTCTATCAGTGTGAAGGTGTTTTTGTGAGCGAAACCGCAAACTTAGCACAAATGCTTGGCACACTTCATGCCTTTTTTGAAGAATATTATGGTCAAAAATTAGAAATCCGTACACAACCGGGTTATTTTCCATTCACGGAACCTAGCCTTGAATTTTTAATTGAAAAACCAGAGGCGCTCGGTGGCAAAAAAGGTGAATGGCTTGAAATGCTTGGATGCGGAATGATTCACCCAAATGTTTTAGAATCAGCCGGAATTGACAGCAAAAAATACCGTGGTTTTGCGTGGGGTGGCGGAATTGAACGGTTAGTTATGTTGAAATATGGAATTTCGGATATTCGTTATTTCGAAAGTGCTAAACTGGAATTCTTAAGGGAATTTTAGCATTAAACAATTTTTATAAAAGTAATAAGAAGTTAAGAGGAAATAATGATAATTTCAGTAAATTGGCTTAAAAAATTTGTTCCAGATTTGCCAGAGATCGATGAGCTTTCGAAATTGATTGGCGCACGATTAGTTGAGATTGAAAGTATTGAAAATTTAAACGAAAAATATAAAGATGTAGTTATTGCGCGTGTAATTTCAGCTAAAAAAGTTGAAGGTAGCGATCATTTGAATTTGTGCAAAATTGATGATGGCGGTAAGCGTGATGGTGTTGAGCGTGATGAAAATGGGTTTATTCAAGTAGTTTGTGGCGCGCCAAATGTAAGAGAGGGTCTTTTTGTGGCTTGGTTACCACCTAAAGCAATCGTTCCAGAAACTTTTGGTGGTGAAAATTTCCAGCTTAGCGCTCGAAAACTAATGGGTAATATGAGTAATGGTATGATTGCAAGTTTGCGCGAACTTGGCTTGGGTGATGAACATAATGGAATTCTAGAAATTTCACCAGAAGTCTTCGAAAATGGTCTTCAGGCGGGTGATTCTTTTGCAGAGAAATTTGAACTTAACGATTATCTTCTTGAAGTTGAAAACAAAAGCTTGACACATCGACCTGACTGTTTTGGAATTATTGGATTTGCGCGCGAAGTTGCTGGTATTTTGGGGCAGAAATTTGTTGAGCCAGATTTTATAAAACAATCAGATTTTGGTTTTGAAGTTAATAATGATAAATCGATTGTAATTAATACTCGGGATTCTGAAATTTGCGAACGTTACACTGCAGCTGTTTTTGATGTTTCTGATATTTCGAAAAACCCAAACTTAATACTTGAAAAAACTTATCTTTTGCGCTCTGGAATGCGACCAATTGATGTAATAACTGATTTAGCAAACGAGCTAATGTTTGAAACTGGCCAACCACTTCACACTTTTGATTTTGATAAGCTAGCTGAAATTAATGGTAGTGAAAATGTTAAAATGACCGTTCGAAAAGCTTTCGAAAATGAAGAGCTTGAACTTTTGGATGGCCGAAAAATCAAAATGAACCAAAACGATATTGTAATCGCAACGGGTGAAAACGGTGAAAGTGCCGTGGCTCTTGCGGGCGCAATGGGTGGAAAATCAACCGAAATTGATGAAAATACAACACGAGTTTTAGTAGAAAGCGCAACTTTTAATCTCTATAATTTACGAAATACTCAAATGCGACACGGAATTTTTTCGGAAGCGATTACTCGGTTTACGAAAGGCGTGCCAGAAATGATGTCACGAAAAGTTCTAGATTTATTTGGCGCAGAACTTTTGGCGCTTGGCGGGAAATCTTTAAGTGAAATTGCGGATTCGAAAGGTGATTTCTACTATAATAAATTTGAGATTTCAGTTTCGAAAGATAGAATTAATCAAATCTTGGGAACGAATTTTTCTAGTGAAGAGATTCAGAAAACCCTAGAAAATGTTGGAATTTTGACTAAAAATGATAATTCTGAAACATTTGTAGTTCCATTTTGGCGAAATGATCTGCATATCGAAGAAGATTTGATTGAAGAAGTTGGCCGATTGAATGGTTATGATAATATCAAATTACAGCTGCCAAAACGAACGTTTAGAGCTGTAAAGAAAGCAAAAATGGATTTACTTCAATCTGAAATTCGTGAAATTTTAGTAGCGAGTGGCGCAAACGAAATCTTAACTTATACTTTTGTTCACGGTGATTTGCTTGAAAAAGCTGGACAGGATTCAAAAAATGCCTATAAAATTGTAAATTCAATTTCACCAGAATTGCAATATTATCGTCAAACTTTAACACCAAGTTTGCTTTCGAAAGTTAACCAGAATGTTCGTGCTGGTTTTAGTGAATTTGCTATTTTTGAAATGAATAAAATAACCGAAAAATCACTCGGTTTAAATGAAGAAAATGTTCCATTTGAACAGAAAAAACTAGCCTTTATTTACACAAAAAATAAAGGTGAAAATGCATTTTTCGAGGCTAAAAATTATGCAGAATTTCTATTTAAGAAGCTTGGCTTAAAAGTTGAATTCGTAAAATTTGACCTTTCGAAATCACCACTTTCAACCGAATTTGAACCAAAACGTTCGGCTCTAATTCAGGTTTCAAATTCTGAAGGTAAAAAGATCTTAGGTGTAATTGGTGAATTTAAGAAAAAGATCCAAAAAGCTTTGAAACTACCAGAATCGACTGCCGGTTTTGAACTTGATTTAGGAATTTTACTTGAAAATACAGGAAAAACGAATGTTAAAATTAAGGCTTTTTCAAAATTCCAATCTGTTGAACGTGATATTTCAGTAAATGTTGATGAAACGCGACAGTTTGCTGAAATTTTCGGGATTTTTGAAAATATTTCGAGCGAATTTAAAGACGTTGAGATTGAAACTTCGCCAATAGATATATTCAATAACGGCGATGGTACAAAAAATATTTCAATTCGATTCAAGATTACACCTTTCGAGAAAACTCTAACAGGGGATGAGATTCGTGAAATTATGCAAAAAATTGAAGAAAAAGCCGTAAAAAATGGCGGAAAAATAATTTAGGAGGGAAAATGGCAAATAAGAAAAATTCACTACAAACTGGAACACCAGCTTGGCAACGATACTCAATTTGGGGAATTCTAATTTTAACAGTAGTTTCAACGGTCGCGCTTTACGCTTCATCTTTCTTGCAAACTAAAACTCAGCAAGAAGATCAAAAAAAGCAATCACAGCTCTTGAAAACTTACCAAGAATATCAAAAGAAAGTTGAAGCTCAAGCTAAAGAACTTTCAGCTAAATATTATGATACTTTTAAAGAATACGAAAAAACTCCAAATGCGTTTAATGCTGCAAGCGTAAAAGAGCTTTCGAAAGTAGATTTGAAAGAAGGTGATGGCGCAGAATTTACAGATTCAACAACAAAATTTCAGGCTTACTATATCGGTTGGAAACCTGATGGAACGGTTTTTGACAGTAGTTTTGCAAATGGTAGCTTAAAATCTCCAGCTGTCTTCAAGAAGGATAATAATGAATGGAATGTTATTAAAGGTTGGAGTGAAGGCTTGAAAGGAATGAAAGTTGGTGGGATTCGTGAACTAACAATTCCTGCAGATAAAGCTTATGGTGCTCAAGGATCGCCTAATAGCGAAGATCCTTCGAAAGGTATTGCTCCAAATACACCTTTGAAATTTGTCGTGATGTTGATTCCAGATTTTGAGGAAATTCCACAACCAAACTTGCAGGAAGCTGAATAGTGATAGATTTAGTGATTATCGGCTCTGGTCCATCGGCATTGAGTGCGGCAATTTATGCCGCTCGCGATGGATTGGAAGTTCGAGTTTTTGAGAAATCAGCGTTTGGTGGAATCGTCACAACTTCTGATTTAATTGAGAATTATCCTGGTTTTGATCAAGGGATTTCCGGTTTAGAACTTTCGAAAAAAATGAAAATTCAGGCTGAAAAATTTGGTGCAAAGTTTGATTATGGTGAAGTTTTGGGATTTTCGAACGAAGGTGATTTTATAAAATTAAACATTGATGGTGATTTTTTAGAGGCAAAAACAGTCTTGATAGCCACTGGAAACTCTTATAAACTATTAGGGCTTCCGCGTGAAGAAGAGTTTTTTGGGCGTGGAATCCATACTTGCGCTACTTGTGACGGTCCGTTTTACACAGGAAAAGATTTGATTGCAGTTGGCGGTGGAAATTCAGCAATAACAGAAGCTCTGTTTTTAAGTAAGTTTTCGAAAGTGAATCTTTTAGTTCGAAATCAAATTTCAGCACAAGAGATACTTCAAAAGAGATTGTTTGAAGCAGTTGAACAAGGAAAAATTAATCTGTTTTTAAAAACTGAAATCAAAGAATTATTATTTGAGAAAACTGATTTTGGCGAAAAAATAATTGGTACACGAGTTCGGCAAAAAACCGATAATGGTGAAAATGATTTTAATATTAATTCTGAGGCAATTTTTGAGTTTATTGGATTGAATCCGAATTCTGATTTTGCTAAAAAATCGGGAGTTGAAACGAATAGTAGAGGTGAAATTATCGTAAATTCCACTTTCGAAACAAATATTCCACGAGTTTATGCATCTGGTGATATTTTAGAAAACTCTCAAAAGCAAATTGTAGTGGCAGCTTCAACGGGAGCGCAGGCTGCAATAAATATCGCTAATTTTATTCATAATAATTAAAATAGGGTTCAAAACCCTATTTATTTTTTAAGGAAAGAGTTAATAAAGTTTGCTTCTGGATATTCTTCACAGTGGCATTTTACGATTTTTGGTTCAATTATAGAAATTAACGAAGTGTCACCGTTATGTCGATAAAAACTTCCAACTGCACCAGCAATAACATCTGCAAACTGGAGGCGTTTACTACTGCGTGAATCTTTTTGAGTAACAAAAATTGTACGATTAAAATTTGGATTGGTTGCAGCGCGAATAGTAATATATTCAAGGAGTGAATTTTGAGATTTTATAGTGGTAGATCGTTGATCAAAGGTTACTTTAATGTCTTCGTTAAAATCACTAACAATGCGATCTATTAACATTCCAGAAAAATAATTATAAGCTAAATTGTAAGGTATTTTATGCAAAATTGCCGCATTAGGTTTATAGATAGCAATATAATAAATATGAACGTCATCAATTAAAGCGATCTGGTTTAAAATATCAACTCGCTCTTCAAAATTCATTTCACTAAATTTGATCTCTTTTCGGAAAACACCAAACCGCTTTTTTTGAGTTTTTCGAATTAATCTTGCGGCCTTTTTTTGAGCTTCGGGGGTTTCCATGACACTAGCTGCAATTACAAAATAATCGCCACCACCTTCACCAAGATTTCCAGTTTCATCAATTGAAATTTTAACCATAACAATAATAATACCATAAAAGAAGTATTTTAGCAAAAGTGAAAAAAAATCCCAAGCGTGGTATAATTAAAGATAATGAAAAAACTAGTGATTATTGATGGAAAAAGCGTATTTTATAGGGGTTATTACGCAATGAAAAATTTAAGCCTTGAAGATGGAACGCCAACTGGCGGAGTTTTTGGTTTTGCAAGTTTGGCCTTTGAGGTAATTCGAAAATTAAAACCAGATTATGTGGTGGTGGCCTGGGATAAAAAAGGTACTTCAACTGCTAAAAGGAGTGCAATTTATCCTGAATATAAAGCTGGTCGCAAAAAAGCGCCAGATGATTTTTATGAGCAAATCCCACTCTTGAAGGAATTTTTGAAAACTTTAGGCTGGCCACTTTTCGAAACTGATGGTTATGAGGCGGATGATATTTTAGGAACACTAGCACTTCAAACTAATAAACTTGGTGTTGAGGCTAATTTGATCACTTCTGATCTTGATATGTTGCAGTTAATTGATCAAAACACAAAAGTTTTTGCAATGAAGCGAGGTTTTTCAGAGATTGAAGAGTTTGATCTTGAATATTTTGAAGAAAAATATGGTTTAAAACAGGCTCAGTTTTTAGATTTAAAGGCGCTTCAGGGTGATTCAAGTGATAATATTCCGGGCGTTCCAGGAATTGGCCCAAAAACTGCAACCCAACTTTTGCAAGAATTTTTTACGCTTGAAGGAATTTATGAAAATCTAGATAAGATTAAACCATCTTGGCGGAAAAAACTTGAGGACG
>CAKUZG010000011.1 GCA_934717805.1 uncultured Candidatus Saccharibacteria bacterium
GTTTGAACCTAAAAAGCCAAAAATTTCACCTTTTTTAACACTAAAACTTAGTCCGTGAATAATCTTCTTATCACCAAACGATAGCTCAAAATCTTTAATTGAAACAATATCTTCATTCATTATATAAACATTTTAGCACGAAAACCGCAAAAAAAAAGCCCTACAATTGAATACCTTTTCGAAAAGTGTTAAAATGGAAAAATGGAACTTAAAGATTATACTTATGAATTGCCCGAAGACCGAATTGCGGCACATCCGCCAAAAATTCGTGGAACTTCAAGATTGTTAGCCTTAAATCGAAAGAATGGCGAAATAACAGATAGCTTTTATAAAAATATTGCGGATTTTTTCAAAAAAGGCGATTTGTTAATTTTAAACTACACTAAGGTTATTAAAGCGCGTCTTTTTGCAACAAAAGAAAATGGTGCCGAGCGTGAACTAGTTATTTTGGAGCGCCACAGTTTTGATAACGACTGGCATAGACACAAAGTAATGTATCGCGGAAAACTTAAAGCTGGCAACAAACTTTTTGTTAAAAACTCTTCTCCTGAAGAAAAAAATCAAAATCAAGATTCGAAAGCTGAAATTGTTGTAGAAGAAATCATTGGCGACGGAATTGCAATTGTAAGTTCAAAAACTGATTTACGCGAACTTTGTGAAAATTTCGGTACAGTTCCACTTCCGCCATATATGCGCCGAGACGCAACTCCGCTCGATATCGAACGTTACCAAACAGTTTTTGCGGAAGAAAAAGGTTCCGTTGCTGCTCCAACTGCTAGCCTAAACATGACGGAAGAAATTCTTGATTCTTTACGCAAAAAAGGTGTGGAAATTAAATATTTAACCCTTCACGTTGGACTTGGAACTTTCATGCCGATTCGTGTTGAAAAAATCGAAGAACATAAAATGCATCAAGAATATTTCGAAATTCCAGCCGAGACAGCCGAAGAAATTCGAAAAACACATAAAAACGGTGGTCGAGTTTTCGCACTTGGTACAACCGTTGCTCGAACGCTAGAATACGCTCACAATGCAATTTTTGAAAAAAGCTTAAATGGAAATTCCGGCAATCGTGAAGATTTAAGCAAGATTTCAAAAAGTCAAAACGGTGATTTATCTGGCGAAGCTGATATCTTTATTTTTCCAGGCTACGAATTTAAAACAATTCAAGGCTTAATCACAAACTTCCACGCACCAAAATCAACAGTTCTAATGCTTGCAAGTGCGTTTGCTGGTTGGGAAAATCTTAAAAATGCTTATAACCACGCAATCCAAAATGGCGAATATAAGTTTCTATCTTACGGCGATTCAATGATTATTTACCAATAAAAATAGAGCGACTCAACGCTCTATTTTATTTTTATTCACCTAGCGAATATTCTTTCAAAACTTTCAAGTTTTCATCAAATTCAAACACTAATGGCGGGAAATTAGGAATTTCGACACCCATAATCTCATCATCACTCAAGCCTTTAATATGCTTCACAAGTGCCCGGATTGAGTTTCCGTGAGCACCAACAAAGACATTTTTACCACTTTTCAAAGCTGGTGCGATTTGATCTTCCCAAAATGGTAAAGCTCGCTCCAAAGTTACTTTTAAGTTTTCAGCATCTGGAATAACTGAATCATCTAACAAAGCATATCGGCGGTCGTTGTGTGCAGAATACTCATCATCTCGTGACATTTCTGGAGGTAAAGTATCATATGAACGACGCCAAATATGAACTTGCTCATCACCATATTTTTCAGCTGCTTCGGCTTTGTTTTTACCAGTCAAACCACCATAGTGTCGCTCATTCAAACGCCAAGATTTTTGAACTGGAACCCACAACTGATCAGAATACTCTAGTGCTAAATTAGTTGTTTTAATAGCACGCTTCAAAACTGATGTAAAAGCAACATCAAATTCAATCCCCGCATTTTTAATTAATTTTCCAGCATCAATGGCCTGCTGAACACCTTTTTCACTTAAATCAACGTCAGCCCAACCGGTAAAAAGATTCGCCTTATTCCATTCACTTTCACCGTGTCGAGCAAAAACTAATTTAGCCATTTTTTCTCCTTTCAAAATCTATTTTACACTAACAATTTTATCACTTTAAAAACATTCCTTCAAGGCTTATTTAGCATTGACTTAACACTCGAAATATGTTAAAATTTCTTTTAATCGATTGATAGTTCTTTAAAAAGTTTTTTCTAACTTTAACTATTTTTCGAAATTCTTTAAAAGGAGGCTCTAACATGAGAAAGAGCAACAAAAAATTAACCGCAGAAGAAATCCAAGAAGCTAAAGATATTTTAGAGAAAATCCAAGAAATCCCCAATTTTAAGAAAATATTTGGAGATGACACGATCAAAGCTCTAGAAAATTCTATAAAAACTGGTGTTTTACTCCCGGATAACATTATTTCGAAAATACACACCTTAATGATTCGATTTAGCATAAAACCCCGCCGTAAAAATGTTAGTCCTAAAACTAAGCGCCGAAAACGAAGGTTGGCTACAAAAAACGAGGCTAAAAATGAAAATAAATACATCAGAATAGTCAACAACCTGAAAGAAACAGTTAAGAATAAAGACCGAGATATTGGTCAAAAAAATCTAACTATTTCTGAATTACGGCAAGGAAAAAATAATCTAGAAGAAGATAATCGTAAGCTTTTAGCAACTGTAAATCGTCAAAAAACTGAAATTCGTGAGCTCAATGATAGTCTAGATTCTTTACAAAAAATCGTTAAAGATCCAGAGAAATTGCTTGAAACTTACACGAAAATAATCCAAGAAAATGCTACAAATGAAGCTTCTAAAAAGTTTGGAGCGTTCATCGAAGATCTTCAGCAAAGTAATATCGCTTTATCTGAAAGAATAAATAGCTTGGAGCAAGAAAATGAAGAATTGACGAATATTCAAGATTTAACTTTTGAAACTCAGAAAATTTTCACTAATGAAGATATTACCGAAATGCGAAAGTTAAACATTTTCGTAATTAGAAATAACATGCGAAAAGGTAGTTCAAATCTAATTCAGAAAAAGCTTCTTAATGATTTTGGCAATAAGTCTGAGGTTTTTAGCGAAATTGATAATATTCAGCAAACGCGTGATAAAATTAAAGCCGCACTTACTGGAAATCGCTTTGATTATATTGTTTTATATATCGATGGAATATCTCACAGTATTTCAAACGGATTTAATATTTACAATGAACCCCAAATAATTGTTGTTAAAAAAGATCAAGAAAATTTAAATTCTATCAAATCTAAAATTCTTGAGCGAAATCGAACATTAACGGTTTAATCAAGCCCTTTTGGGCTTTTTATTTTTTCATTAAAAAAGCGCCAGATGACCTCTAGCGCTTAAAGAATATTTACTTAAAAAAATTTAAATTGTCGAACCATTCATATGTTTAACTCGTGCAGAGATTTCCTTATGGCGACCTTTAACCATTGGTCGAGCCTGAGGATTTCCCAAATAGCCACAAGTTCGTTTTACTACATCACAAGTTCTTGGGTCGGTGTTTCCACAATTTGGACATTTGAAACCTTTTTCAGTAGGCTTAAAATCACCTTCAAAACCACACTTATAACATCTGTCGATTGGCGTATTTGTTCCCAAATAACCTACACGATCATAAGCGTAATTCCAAACAGCTTCAAGTGCTTTCGGATTTTGTTGCAAAACTGGATATTCACAATAGTGAATAAATCCACCAGTTGCACCAGCCTTAACGTAATCTTTTTCAAAGTCAAGTTTTTCGAAAGGAGTTGGATTTTTTCGAACATCATAATGGAAAGAGTTTGTATAGTACTCTTTATCTGTAATATTCTCAATTACACCAAACTTTTCTTTATCCAAACGGCAAAAACGGTCGGTCAAGCTTTCGCTCGGTGTTGAATACACACTAAAGTGATAGCCAAATTCATTTGACCAATCTTCACAAAGTTCTTTCATTTTTCGAACGATAGAAATTGTAAATTCTTTAGCCTCTGGATTATTTTCCCATGAACCACCATAAAAAACTGTACCAACTTCGTAAAGACCAATATATCCAAACGAAACTGTAGCACGACGATTTTTGAAAACTTCATCAACCGAATCTTCTGGGGTTAAACGTTTACCAAAAGCACCATATTGATATAAAATTGGTGCATTAGCGGGAGTTGCTTCTTTTGTACGATTAATTCGAAAAACAAGCGCATCCTTAACAATTTTGGCGCGTTCATCAAAAATTCTCCAGAATTTTTCGAAATTACCACCAGATTCAATTGCAATTCGCGGCAAGTTTAGAGTAACTACACCTAAATTCATTCGGCCAGAATTTACTTCTTTACCGTTTTCGTCTTTCCAACCTTGAAGGAAAGAACGACAACCCATTGGAACCTTAAATGAGCCTGTTAACTCAATAATCTTGTCATAGGAAAGCACATCTGGATACATCCGTTTTGTTGCACATTCCAAGGCGAGCTGCTTAATATCATAGTTTGGATCTTCCGAGTAAAGATTCACACCACGCTTAAGCGTAAATACAAGCTTTGGAAAAATCGCTGTTCGATGCGATGCACCCAAACCTTTAATACGAATTTTCAAAATAGCTTTTTGGATTTCGCGCTCAAGATCAGTTCGACCAAGACCAAAACCAAAAGTCACAAACGGCGTTTGACCATTTGAAGTGAAAAGCGTATTAACTTCGTATTCAAGCGATTGCATTGCGTCATAAATATCTTTACGCGTCTTTTCCCGAGCATATTGCTCTTGTTTGTCGCTATCTTTAATCCATTTTTTGGCATCTTTAAGATGTTTTTCGAAATTCTTTTTTGCATAAGGCGCAAGAAGCTCGTCAATACGGTCGGCTGAGCAGCCACCATATTGGTTTGATGCAACGTTTGCAATGATTTGTGCCATTTGCGCTGCTGCCGTTTGAATTGATTTAGGGCTTTCGATATTCGCATTCCCCATCAAGAAACCTTCTTTCAGCATTCCTTTGAAATCAATCAAGCAACAGTTAGTCATTGGTTCATAAGGGCTATAGTCCAAGTCATGGAAATGAATTTCACCCTTTTGATGCGCATTTGAAACATGCAATGGAAGCATTCTTAATCCAATTGCCTTACCTGTAACGCCCGCAGTCAAATCACGTCTCGTCGCAAAAACTCCACTATCTTTATTTGCGTTTTCGTTAACAGTTGTAGCTTCTTTCGAGATTAATCGATTAATTGTTTCATCAATCGATTGCGCACCTTCGCGTTCTTTTTTACGTTTTTCGCGCCAATTTTTGTAATGACGATACACTTCGTCTTCTTTTAGATCTCTAAGAGTTGCTTCAACTTCATCTTGAATTTCTTCAATAGCAAACTTATCTTGACCGTTATTGATTTTCTTTTTTAGATTTTCAATAACTAAATTGCCAACCTCAAACGCTTTCGAAATTGAGTCTTCATTTTCGCCATATACCGAAATATAGGCTTTTTGAAGTGCGCGATAAATGCGTTCAGCGTCAAATAAGACCTCACGACCATCACGTTTTAAAACCTTCACGTTTTTAAATAAACTAGATTCTGTTTGCATTTCTTGCAATTCTTCTTTGCTAAACAATTCAATTTGTACCATTTTATTTCACCACGTTTTTCTATTCTAAGTAAATATTTTAAAGTTCTTCTGTTCGACTTATTCAATTATAGTGCTTTTGTTTTGAAAAATCAAGAAAAAACGCTATATTTAGTGTGTATTATTTACAACAAAAAACCGCTTCTTTCGAAACGGTTTATTCTTCTTCTGTTGTGCGTTGCCATTTTCGACAAGCTAAGTTTGCTAGCACTAAATACAATAAAGTAAAAAGTATTCCTCGCCATAGATTATATCTCATCAATTGAGAAATAGCTCCTGGATAATCCATAAGTGCTTGAGTCGCAATAAATGCAGCCCCAAATAAAGCGAGATCTTTTCTAAACTTCGCAATACCAGTTGCCTTTGCTAGAATTGCTAAGCTTATCACTACTTCTAGCAATAGTTTCAAAAGCAATAATGGCCCAGAGCTATTTTCGATAGCTAAAAAAGAAAACAACTCCATTCCTTTTCCCGTAGTTTGCCTGACTATTAGCAAAATCGCATTCAGCACAATGACAGAAGAAAGAAAAATTAGTAGTTTTCTATTTATCCTTTCTCTGCCAACAGAATTAAAAAGAATTAGAACAATTGCAAACAAAATAACAATTATTTTTTGTAGCATAATGTACACACCTCCAATATAGTGATTAATACATTATACAATTTTAAATTAAAAATGTCAAATCAAAAAACCAATTGGTAAAAAGAAACTTATAATTCCGCATATTAATGAAACTGCATAAAAAATTCTTCGGTTATCTTGACGTTTTTCAAAAAAGTAAACACCCAAAAAACCAACAAAGAGACCAAGTGGAATACTTACAGCATCGTGAGTTTTAATCCAAAATAATGAAATTAATGCGCACAAAATCAATTTAAATAAAAATACCATATCGTTTTCTGGGTTCTTTTCAAAACCTCGGCGGCTCAATTTTGTTCGATTTCTAGCATAAGTTCGTGCATTTTGTTTTTGGCTCATATTGTTTATGATTATATCATATTTTCTATAAAAAATAAACTTAAAAACGAGCCAAATTTACTGACTCGTTTTTTATTTATGCATAATTACATTTTGATTTCTGCATCAACACCAGCTGGAAGGCTGAGGTTTTGCAAAGAATCGATAGTTTTTGGTGTAGCATTACTGATATCAATCAATCGTTTATGTACACGCATTTCATAAGCTTCACCACCCATTTTATAAACGTGTGGGCTTTTTACAACTGTGAAAGTACTTCGACGTGTTGGTAGTGGAACTGGTCCGGCAACAGTTGCTCCAGTTCGAAGTGCAGTATCAACAATTTGTTTTGCACTTTGGTCAATAACTTTGTGGTCGTATGCTTTTAGACGAATACGAATTGTTAGGCCTTGTTCTGCCATTCTTACTCCTTATTTTTACGTTTGTAACTTCTTTCGAAATTTTAAGATAACCTCGAACGAATTCTCAAACAATTTTATATTGCTTTAATATTTTAACATATATTATTATTAAAATCAACAAAAAACACCCCTTTCGGAGCGCTTTTTGTAAAGTCATAAACTATTATTTGATGATGTTTGTAACAACACCAGCACCAACAGTTCGTCCACCTTCACGGATAGCAAAGTTCAAACCTTGTTCCATGGCGATAGGTGCTTGCAATTTAACTTTGAAAGTTACATTGTCACCAGGCATAACCATTTCTTTGTCAGCTGGAAGTTCAACTTCACCAGTAACGTCAGTTGTTCGGAAGTAGAATTGTGGTTTGTAACCCTTTGAGAATGGAGTGTGTCGTCCACCTTCATCTTTCTTCAAGATATAAACTTCAGCTTCAAATTCTGTGTGTGGAGTAATTGTGCCAGGAGCAGCAATAACTTGTCCACGTTCGATCTGATCTCGGTCAATACCACGAAGAAGAAGACCAGCGTTGTCACCTGCTTGACCTTGGTCAAGAGATTTTTTGAAGGCTTCGATACCAGTAACAACTGTTTTTTGTGATGGGCGAAGACCAACAATTTCAACTTCGTCGTTAAGTTTAACAACACCTTGTTCGATTCGTCCAGTAGCAACTGTACCACGTCCTTTGATTGAGAAAACGTCTTCGATAGGCATCAAGAATGGTTTGTCCATATCGCGAACTGGTTCTTCGATGTATGAATCCATAGCATCAACCAATTCCATAATAGCGTCTTCGTATTTTTCATCACCTTCAAGAGCTTTAAGAGCTGAACCTTTGATGATTGGAGCGTTGTCGCCGTCAAATCCATTAGCTGAAAGAAGTTCACGAACATCCATTTCAATCAATTCAACAAGTTCTTCGTCGGCCATATCCATTTTGTTCAAGAAAACAACAATCTTAGGCACACCAACTTGTTTTGCCAAAAGAACGTGTTCACGAGTTTGTGGCATAGGACCATCTGTAGCTGCGATAACAAGAACAGCACCATCAACTTGAGCGGCACCAGTAATCATGTTTTTAACATAGTCTGCGTGTCCAGGCATGTCAACGTGAGCATAGTGTCGTTTTTTTGATTCATATTCTTGGTGAGAAGAAGCAATCGTAATACCACGAGCTTTTTCTTCTGGAGCGTTGTCGATTTGATCGTACGCGATTGGTTTGTTAACTTCTGATGGAAGTCGTTTTGCAAGAACTGCTGTGATAGCCGCAGTAAGAGTTGTTTTACCGTGGTCAACGTGTCCCATAGTACCAACGTTTACGTGTGGCTTTGAGCGGTCAAATTCTGCCATTTTTAGAATTTCTCCTTTTATTAATAATATTATGCGCGTCGCACGAGTCACTGTTTTAGCAAAACACACGACGCGACGCTACCTATAATTATACCTAATTTGTAATATTTTGTAAAGAGTTTTTATAAAAATTATTTTGAAGCTTTATAAAGGCCCTCGTGTCGCTGATTTTCATAAATCAAAGTTGGAATACTTTTCGTTTTAATCTCATCATTCACAATTCGCAAATTTTCTTTAACGCGGTTCGAAATTTCTTCACTCTTTGCCTTTTTCGAAATTTCTTCAATTTGAGAATCCGAATATCCAGCATTTTTTAACCAACCTTGCAAAATCTTTTCAGTCTCTTCAGTTGTTGTTGCAGTTTGGTTTTCGCCATTAAATTTCTCTTGGAATAAAGTTCCTTTTTCATCCTTTTCGACAAAAATCTTCTCAACAATCATCCATTCAGCTGAAATCTTCTTGCCATTTTCGGGTTGAATACCTCGCACAGCTTCGATATACTTAGCAATAAAATCAGAATTCTTGAATTTTCCAGGAATTGGATACGGCAAAAGATACGTTTTATGCGTCTTAAAGAAACCACTATTTTTTTGATTTATAAACGTGCGTCGGCAAACAATACAACCAGGGTCGAAAATATCAACTGCTACACTTGCATCTTTCGAAACTTCATTCGAAAATTCACCACGATAAGTTGAATTCTTCACAACATAATCTTGCGCATTCCAACTTCGAAACTTCGCAGGCATCGCATTAAAGATTTGTCCCCAATCTGTAAACCATGAAACTATTGGACTTTCTGTATTTCCGCCATCAATCGAACAAGCTTCTGTTGATTTTAACGCGCAAGAAGCTGGTCGTTGAATATCGCAAGTTCCAAAAACAAATAACGCTAAAGCAGATTTAATCACTGTTAAAACCGACCAAACGGTAATCAAAACAATCAAACCAGCCACCGCTTCAATCGTCCAAGAAACTGGTTTTACCCATTTTTTGTGCTTCACAATTACTTTTCGAAGAATTGAATTTTTAATTTCATCTTTGAAATTTGAATCACAAGCGCGCAAAGTTACTCTTCGCGAAAAGCAATGTATTGATTTTTTAAACATTTGATTGATTGATTTTGCTTGCTTTTTAAAGCCAAACAGTTTTAAAGCAGGCGTAAACAGCCAAATAATCAATAAAATTATAAATGCAGCAATACAAATCATTATCTAAAAATCCTTCCTAGAACTTCTTTTAATTTTACAACATCAGCTTCAGTATTGTGCAAACCAATTGAAATTCGCACTAAATGCGGCAGTTTTCGAACTTCTTTCAAGTAGTAATGCGCGCAGAAATAACCGCTCCGCACCATAATCCCCTCATCGCTCAAAGCCTGTGCAATTAAATGCGCATCAAGCTCATCGTGATAAAAACTAATAACTGGCGCTGGTTTTTTGTTAATTACATGCACGCCTTTTTGCGTATTCAAAAACTCAAAAATTTCATCCGCAAACTTATCGATTTGTGAAGTTTTCTTTTGCTTTTTTAGCCAATCAATCGCTGTTTTTAGGGCAATAATTTCGCCCCAAGCTTGAAGCCCTGGTTCGAAAAGCGCATGAATATGTTCGCCATCTAGCACCTCGTAAGACTCTTTCGAAACGCCCGAAACCATTCCGCCACCAACAAAAGAAGTTTTTACGAATTTCGCAAAATCTTTTCGAACAACCATAATTCCAAGGCTCGCTGAATACATCTTGTGCGCGCTTGAAACAACCGCATCTGCTGGAACTTTTTGGAGCAATTCATAGCTTGAACCTAGCGCTTGCGCCGCATCAATAATCACAAATCCGCCTTGTTTTTTGATTTTCTTCACTAGTTTTTTGATATTTTCGAGTCGTCGCCCATCAATATTCGAAGCTGCATTAACTACAACCAAAGCTTTCGAAAAATCATTCTCGAGCGAAATCGAACCATCTTCTTCGCGTTCAAGCACGATTCGTTCAATTTGATATTTTTTAGCAAATTCAATCGTTGATAGAAAAACCGAATTATGCTCAATCTCGCTAGTTATCACTTTCGAAACCGGTAATTCAAGCTGCGAAAGCAACAAGTTTAAACCATAGGTTGTATTAAGCGTAAAACTCACAAAATAATCTTTTTCTTTTAGCTTTAACAAATCCAAAACCGCCTCGCGAGTTTCCTCAACCTTTTCATCAACTTTTCTACCCCAAGCGTATTTTACACGCTCACCACAAGAGTTAAAATTCAAATAATAATCATTTAAAGCATCCAAAACTGGTTGCGGGCGCAAAGATTGGCACGCCGAATCAAAATAATGAGCATTTTCTGGCAAATATTTAAAATCGTCCAACTCAAACCTCCTTCTTTAACTCTTACCATTTTAGCACAAAAAAACATAGGCGTAAAGAAAAACCGCCCTTTTTGAGCGGTTGGTTGTTTTTAAACAAATGCTTTTTTAGCTCGCAAGCCATTGCCGTTTCTTTTTGTTTATTCGTGCAATGCCACGATCGCGCTTGTATTCCTTTTTATTTGGAATATGTTTAGCAGGAAAACCATATTTCTTGTCTTTGTAGTTTGAGCTTTTTACTACATTAACTTTTTGAACATCTTTAGCTTTAAACCTGCTTAAATCATGAATTGTCCTATTCAGACTAGGAATTACTTTTCTATCAATTTCATTCACAAGCCTTTGAAGATTTTCCAACAGTACATAGCTCTCTCGAGATGGGTTCGTTGAATTATCTAGTCTGTTTGACAATTCAATTACTTCATTCAAAAGTTCTCCCCTTGTTAGTTTAGCTAAACTAAGCAGTTCTTCGCACTCTTCAATCGTTTCATTTGGAAGGCTAGATTCAAAGACTTTATTAATCACCTTTTTATAACCAGCTCTTGTGCGACCAAGGCTCACTATTTGTTTAAAACTACGAGTTGCCATAAGCGACAACCTCCTTTAAATAATTCTTATCTAGAACTTTTTCGTTTTAGATAGGTTACAATTCTACCACATATCATATTTTTTGTCAATAAAAAACCACCTTTGTGGTGGTTAAAGTCAGGTTTCCCAATCGTAACGAGCATCAACTCGTGCCATTAAAAGCTCTTCGTTACTTTTTATTGCGCTTCTTAGGTTTTTAATCATCTCACCATTCTTTCTTTTTATGTCAGTGAGTTTTCTGATCAAATCTTTGCACTCTTTCACTTCTTCGCCATATTCAGAACACTTGTCTTTTGAGATTGCACCATTCTTATATGATTTTTTCGTCTGTTTGCATCTCCTTCTTGCATAGTCTAAAGCTTGGCTTGCAAGTCTTAAATCTTCACAAATGTCCTCTTGTGATTCATATAAGCCGTTAAGCTCTCTTTTAAGCGTTCTAGTCTCATTATCAATATCAACAACTCTTTGATAATCGTCATCGATTCGCTCCATAGAAATGTTAAATCCAGCCATGGCTTTCACCTGCTTTCAAAGTTACTAAGGTAAAACCTCGTGATTCCTATTCTACAACCAAAACGGCTAAAAGTCAAATTATCACCGCAAAATTTTGCTCAAAATCGTACGTAACAAATATCTTTTGCGATATTCGCCAGCATATTCAACCGCCACACCACGAAAACCAGCTTTAAAACGCAACAAACTTGCCTTTGGTTCTGCCGTAATGCCATAAAAATTATATTTCGAAGCTCCTGCACGAATCGCCTCTTTAATCATATGATCTTGCAAAAATGTTGAAGCTGGAATTTTGCGATATTCTTGAAGAGTTCCGCCTTCAAAATAAACAACTTCATTTTTCGAAAAGATAAACACGCCAGCAGAAATTAATTTTCCTTCAAATTCCACACCCATAAAATGCGCTTGCTCGCCAAAACAAGTTTTTAAATTGTGATAATATTCTTCATCCCGCGTGCCAACACCATTTTTTTGGTTTGAACTCTTTAAAATCGCCACAAAATCAGCAAATTCGCTCTCTTCAACCTTGCGAACATGCACGCCTTTTTTCATTGCCGCACGCAAATTTCGGCGGGTAGTTTGGTTATAAGTTGAAGCCACGTCATCTTCGCTTAACTCGGTTAGATCTTTCAAATAAACATGCATATTTACATCCATATCAAACTCGTGCTTAAAGCCAGAATGATATTTAAAACCAGCTTTTAATAGTGGCTCGCTTAACCATTTTAAGTTAGTGCTTTCGATAATTTCAAGTTTATCATTGCGAAGCGCACGCACCACTTTTGGTAAAATCCGGTAAGAAATCGCACCATGCTCACGTGCAAATTCCTCGCTCTTCACCAAAAAATCCACAAAATCTGCTTGCGAAACACCATTTTGTTCAACCATCACCAAATCGAAACGCTTATTTTTGCTAGAAATTAGCCCAGCAACTTCAATATTTTCATCATTTTTCGACGCCACAAAATAGCATTCTGCACCACGTTTCTTGCGCATTTCAGCGAATTCTGCACTTTGCAACCAGTCGATATTTTTATCTTGGCAATAATTTTGATATTCTTCTTTTAAAATCTCTACAAGGCTTTTCATATATCCTCTATTTTAACACAAAAAAGCCAATTTTAAAACCAGCCCGATAGCTCTTTTTGCTACTGGAAGCTGGTTTTAAACTTTTTACTTTAGCTAATTTTAAGCACCCGCCGGCTTGTTTTCGGTTGGTTTTGGCTCGGTAGTTTTGGCTTTTTCAACCTTTTCAAAGTGTGCTGCTTTTAGCTTATCTTTTAAGGCATCACCCGCCACAAAACGAACTTTCACACCCTCAATCGAGCTTGCTGTTACATCAGACTCTTTAGCTTGACCTTTAGATTGAATAGTTGTATGAAAATAACCAAGTTTTCCAAGATGAACACTTTCGCCTCGCTCTAATCGTTTTAAAAGCTCATCCGTTAATGCTAGAAGCACCGCATGCACATCAATATGGCTCACCGTGGTTGAAGTTTCTGAAATACTATTAGCGATTTCATCCAAATCAACACGGCCAGATTCAGCCAGTTGAGCATAAAACTTTTTTGGCTCTTCACGCTTTGCAGGGTTTACAAGTTGAACAACTTTATATTTAAGACTCATTCTTCCTCCTTAAAAGGCTTTTGATTTATTTTGCTATAGCAGTTAATTAAAAATGCTATAGATGATTCTTAAATGTGCTTAGCAAATTTTTAAAAGTGGTATAGCACTTTTGTTGGTTTGCTATAGGGGTTTAAAGATTCCTCCTTTCACCTTGCCAAAATCACCAAGTTATTCTCTTAAAAGTGCTTGATTTCCTGCTTTAATTATAGCACTTTGAACGGGTTAAGCGCAAGCGGAATATGAGCTTTTATTGCTTATTTACAATTTTTTTAGTTGCAGCAATCCTTTTATCTGCATATTTAACAACATCTTTAATTGCTAATTTTGTAACAGCTGAAATATAGGTTTCCATAAAATCAAAGTCAATTTTTCCATTTTTAGACGGTAGAATTGCATTCATCTCTGAAGCAATCTTTCTGTTAAATTTATTTCCATAGCTAAATTTACCCTTGGAAACACTCCTAAAAGCAGAGACAAAGAATAATAAAGAATTTTTATTCCAGTTGTCATGATAGTTTATAGGGTATAATCCCTGAATATGCGAGTATCCGACAAACTTATCTGGTTGGTAGAAAATACTATCTGCTGTTGTAGTATCGCTATAGGTTATAATATTTCCTTCTTCAGTGAATGGTTTATTTGTATATCCAGTTATTCCATTATTAGCACTCGAGTTTGTAACTACTGGTATATGCCCGTTTTCATCAAATAAATCAGTATTGGTTACTTTATATGATTTTGTAGGTTTTATTTCAAATAAATTACCAATTCGATATTCACCCCACTCAACAGAATCATAAGATTCAAGAACCTCCAACTCCTTATTAGATAGATCATAATCATCTAATCCGCTAACTTCTAAGTAGTTTTTCAGCTCCGCGACGCGCTGAGCTTCCAGCTCCGCGACGAAAGTTTCCATAAAATCAAAGTCAATTTTTCCATTTTTCATAGGTAGAATTGTTGTTAAATTCTTTATTTTTGCAAATGAACACATGTTTTCATATCCAAATAACTTTTTTAGATAAGAAAGTGAACTTTCTAAAAACATTCCTTGATTTTCTGTAATTTTGTTTTTTGGTGTTAAACTGAACACTCTAGCATGGGTTACCATTTTATAGTTAAAGCTTCTGTAAAAGGCGTAACCGAACATATCTACAGTAATAGTTTTGGGTTTAAATACTTTAGCCTCAACGTCTGATTTTCCCAAAATACCATTATTAGATACTCCAGCAGTAATAACATATTCACCTATATCGTTAATATGTTTTTTCTGAATGTCAAAATTTCCATTATAACTTTCAAATAAATCACCAATTCGATATTCGCCCCACTCAACATTCGCCAGTTTTTCGTTAAGTGAGGCATCTATTTTCCCAGAGTTTCACCCCCCTTATTAGATTTACTCTTTAATAAATTTGAAACTTCCCAAGATAAATAATCACCAACCGTCTTTTTAAAATCTTCTAGCTTTGGTTTTACATCAACTGGTGCGGTTTGATTCCAATCATCACCTTTAGCCGTATCAATATAGCCTTCATAATATTCTGATTCAGTTAAATAATTCAATTTACTCTTACCAAATTTAACCAATTCAACCACTTCTTGATATTTTTCTTTAGCATGGTCTGTATCACGAAGGTTATTGCTTGCTTTTTTGCGGTTGCTTCTAGTGTAACCATCATTCGTAAAATCGATAAATTTCACTGTGTAGTCATTTTCATGAGCTTCACCAACCCTAAAAACATAAACATAGGTTTGCACATTTGATTTACCTATAAACAATTTAATTGGCATTTTAATGCTTGCAAGTAGCCTATTTGATTTTAAAATCTCTTTGTTTATTTCTCTAGCCTCACCGCTTCCTGCTGAGCTCTGAATAATAATAGCTGCATAACCCGACTTCATCATAGAAAGGGCACGCTTAACAAAAATCATACCATTACCCTCTAACGAATATGGTGGATTTAGAACAAAAGCAGTTGCTGGAAAATCTTCATCAATCTTACCGTAGCCGTATTTTCCATTGAATTTTAAGGAATCTTCATTAATAATATTTGATGAACCATCTCCCATCATAATCATATTAATAACAGCCAACATATAAACAGACGAGAGAATTTCCAAACCTAAAAGCTGATTTGCTTTAATTTCTACTTCTTTTTTATATAATTCATCTGGTGATTTAATTTTTGCTCTAGCATCATTAAGCATTTCATTCATTGCTGCAACCAACAAACCAGCAGAACCAGTTGCAAAATCCCAAACATAAGAATCTTTATCTACACGAGCTAATTTAACCAATAAAGTAGCAACATAAGATGGAGTTAAGACAACATCGTTGAGTTTATCTTGCGTAAAACCTAGCCATGAATACATCTCGTTAAAGAGTTTTCCTGTAAAATCTGTATTCAAACCAATTTTATAGTAAATACCTAAATCATCAACAATTTTGCTAAATACTCGTTTAAGTTGGCTTTCGCCGTTTATTGGTTTATTTATATTATCTGTAGTTAGTGTGTTTTTTAGTGTTCGAATGATTAATTCTTTTTTAGCTTGAGGAATATTTTTCTCATTTAAGAATGAGTTAACCTTTCGAATAATAATATCACCATCTTGATTGCCCTCTTCTGTAGATGATTTCAAATCTTCTTTATCTAGAGGTTTTACTTTACCTGCCACACCAAGAGTAGCAATAATAGAAGCTGCAACCAAATAAACGCGGTCATTTTCGCCCAAACCTTTTTCATTCTGATAAATATCATTGTTGAGTTTTGTTAAACTTGCATCAATTTCTTTTTCGCGTTGTTCTTTTAGTTTTTCAGCTTCTTCGGCAGTCAATTCTAAAGTCTTTACCTTTTCAATAAAAGCGTCAAAGTTATCGGGTTTTAGAAAAGATAAATCAGTATAATTATCTATTTTTTGACCAATACCAAAATTATCTTTTGAAACATAATAAACCCCAATTTGTGTTTGAAGCTCGCCAAACTCATCTTTATAACCCGTAACACCGATTGAAATAATATTAGTATAGCTTGTATAATGTAGCAACGCATTAGCATAATGAACCGCACCATTAACAGCAAAGGAGTTGATGTTTGTATAATTTAGCTCATTTTTAGCTTTTCGGTTATCAACTCGACCATTGGAGTCTAGTTTTTCTAGTTTATCTTTATATCCTTTATATTCAATTAAAATAGGCCAGTAGTCTGTGTGTTTATCTTTAAGCAACAATTTAGCATCAGGACGGTTTCCTCCAACTCCTCCACGTTTAGAGTAATACTCTGATAACGCATTGTCAATCTCAGAATTTAAAGTTTCTTGTTCTAATTTATAATCTAAACCATATGACTTCAACCAGCCATTAACTAAATCTGCTACCATTGGCTCGACTGATTGAATACTTGTTTTTGCCATATTTAAAAGCTCCCTTTTTTATTATATTCCACACTATTATATCATACATTAATATAAAAAAACCACCTCCCGAAAGAGGTAGTTTTTAAGTTTTCGAAATTATTACTTAGCGTTTCGCTTTTCGATAATTTCTTGTGCAACGTTAGGTGGAACTTCTTCGTATTGCGCAAGCTCCATTGTTGAAGCTGCACGACCTTTACTCATTGAGCGTAGGTCCGAAGTGTAACCAAACATATTTGCAAGAGGCACGAAACCTCGAATAAGTTTTGTTCCGCCCATCAAATCTTCCATTGAGTCGATTCGACCGCGGCGTGAGTTCAAGTCTCCGATTACATCACCCATGAATTCTTCAGGAGTTGTAATTTCAACTTTCATCACAGGTTCAAGAAGAACTGGGTTTGCCTTCTTAATACCTTCACGAGTTGAAAGCGCACCAGCCAATTTAAAGGCCAATTCGCTTGAGTCGACATCGTGGTAAGAACCATCGTAAAGTGTAGCTTTAACATCAACTACTGGGTAACCAGCAATCACACCGCCTTCAAGCGTTTCAAGCACACCTTGTTCAACTGGTTTGCGATATTCTTGTGGCACAACACCACCTTTAATTTCATCAAAGAATTCAAAGCCTTTTCCTGGTTCATTTGGTTCAAAGCGAATCCAAACATCACCATATTGACCACGACCACCAGACTGTTTTGCATGTTTACCTTGAGCTTCGGCAGTTCCACGAATAGTTTCACGGAAGGCAACTTGTGGCTCACCAACATTAGCTTCAACGTTAAATTCACGTTTCATTCGGTCGATCAAGATATCAAGGTGAAGCTCACCCATTCCTGACATAATTGTTTGACCAGTTTCTTCATCTGTGTGAACTCGGAAAGTTGGGTCTTCTTCAGCAAGTCGTTGAAGAGCAATTCCCATTTTTTCTTGGTCGGCTTTAGTTTTTGGCTCAACCGCAATCGAAACTGGTGGTTCAGCAAATTCGATACCTTCAAGAATTACACCGTGGTTCAAATCACAAAGAGTTGCACCAGTTGTAACATCTTTCAAACCAACAACAGCGGCAATGTCACCAGCATCAACTTCTGAAATTTCTTCACGTTTATCAGCGTGCATTCGAACGATTCGTCCGACTCGTTCTTTTTTACCAGTCATCGTGTTAAGAACGTATGAACCAGCAGTAATTTTACCACTATAAACACGTACGAATACGAGTTTTCCAACAAATGGGTCAGTTGCAATCTTAAACGCAAGTGCAGAAGTTGGTTCTTTTACAGATGGTTTTCGTTCAACAGGTTCACCAGTTTTAGCATCAGTTCCCTTAATTGAAGCAATATCAAGTGGGCTTGGAAGGTAATCATTAATAAGGTCAAGAACCTTTTCCACGATCACACCACGACCGTCACCACCAGTTACCAAGAAGAAGTCACCAGCAAGAACTCGTTTTCGAAGCGCAGCTTTAAGTTCAGGGATTGTAATTGACTCTTCACCTTCTTCAAAGAATCGCATCATCAATTCATCGTCAGCTTCAACCGCATTTTCAACAAGAATTGAACGCGCGTTTTTAGCTTTTTCAAGCATATCAGCTGGAATTTCGCCAACTTTCAATTGGTGATCAGCGTAGTTGTCGTAAGTGTAAGCTTTCATGTCGATAAGGTCAACAACACCGTTAATTTCTTGCTCAAAACCAATTGGCAAGTGAATTGGGAAAGCTTGTTTACTTAGGCGGTCGTGAATTGATTTAATTGATTTATAGAAGTCACCACCAGTTTGGTTAATTTTGTTAATGAAACAAATGCGTGGCACGCCGTATTTGTCGGCTTGTCGCCAAACAGTTTCAGACTGAGCTTCCACACCCATTTTACCGTCAAAAACAGTAACCGCACCGTCAAGCACGCGAAGTGAACGTTCCACCTCAGCAGTAAAGTCGATGTGTCCTGGGGTGTCGATAATGTTAATTTTGTGGTCTTTCCAGAAACATGTCACAGCAGCAGAAGTAATTGTAATACCTCGCTCTTTTTCCTGTGCCATCCAGTCAGTTGTTGCACCATCACCTTCACCACGAACAACACCGATTTTGTGCGTCAAACCAGTTCGGTAAAGAATACCTTCTGTTGTTGTAGTTTTACCGGCATCAATGTGCGCAATAATACCAACATTTCGGAGATTTTCCAATGGAGTTTTTTTATTCATTTAATTCCTCTTAAATTTATTATTTTATTGCTGTTTCACGCTAGTTTTGTTGTTTTTTCGAAACCAGCACAAAAACAGCGCTTCGCTATTAATTTTATCATATTTTTCAAAAACTGTAAAGTATAAATAACCAAAAGAAAAAGCCAGCTTCTCTGGCTTAAAAATCATCTTCGAGCGTGTTCGGGCACCTTTTCATTATACCTTTTAGTGGCAATTATTAGCGTAATGATAACAATTCCAAAAATAAACACGCCAAAGTTCCAATGCGTCAAAATTGTTAAAAATAATGACACACCGTAGACTGCGATAAAGTACAAGGAAACCAACAAAGGCACTTTTGCTTCGTTCAATGCTTTTTTCATAAGGATAATTTCCTCCAAATTTTTATTTTCCACCCAAAGCGGAACTTCTATTCTATCACAGCCTAAAATGAAAGTCAAGAGCTAAATTGTTTCGCCGTTTCTTGCCCGATTCGCCCATTCATCAGCCATTTCGTTAAACTCATGACCAGCGTGCCCTTTTAGCCATTTTAATTCTACGTTCGAATTTTTATAAAGCTCAAAAAGAGGCTTTACGATATCAAGATTTTTAATTTCACCAGTTTTCTTTTTCCAGCCGTTTCGTTCCCAAGTTGGCGCCCATTTTGTTAAAACATTAATCCAGAATTCGCTATCTGTTTGAATTTCTGCCTTTTCCCCGTTTAAAATTTCGAAAGCCTTTTTTAAAGCCAAACCTTCCATTCGAATATTCGTACTCGGGTTTTCGGAACCAAGCGCAATTGGTGCGCCGTTTTCAATTACAGCAAAACCACCAGGACCGGGGTTTGGCGAAGCACTACCATCAGTAAAGATAATTCGCACTATTGTTGTCTTCCGTTATCTTGTTGAATAAAATTTTGAACAAAAGGTGTTTGATTTACGTTTTGATTCATGCTATTTTGTAGTTGATTTTGGTAGGCTTTCGCTTTTTTCATTTTTCTGAAAGAAATAATAGCCAAAATTGCACTAACAACACCAAGAACCAACAAAACTACAGGGATAATGAGATTTACAATTGAATATTCACCAACAACCGCCGCACCAGGATTTTTTTCATCATAGAAAACCTTAATTTTGCTTAAAATATTTGGTTCTTCATTTTGTAGATCTGCTTTTACCTCTGTTGTTTCGTTATTTTGGATTGAAAAATCAACAATTGGTATAAATTTATATTCGCTTGAATTTTGACTAGTTAATTCCTTTTCAAAACCAACAATTTCGCCTTCAGTTTGTTTCCAAGTCATTCTTTTAGCAAAGCTATCAAATGGTTTTAAGCCAAAACATATGCCTGAAGCAATTAAACAAATTGCTAAAATTGTAAAAATAATTCCACGATTTCGGTAAGCTTTTGCACCAACTTTTATTGTCTGATTCGAATTCATCTTTTCTCCTATTTGATTTATGCTATAAGTATACCATTTTTTATTTTTTTAAGCAAATTAAAACACTGGCGGTTAAACCAGTGTTTTAGTGTTTTATTCCTCTACAGAAGAATCGTTTGTTTCGTTCTCAGAATCTAAATCTTCATTGATTTCGAATTTCTCTTCATGAGCTCGAGCGCCAGTTCCAACAGGAATCTTGCGTCCGATAATCACGTTTTCTTTCAAACCATGAAGCTTATCGATTCGTCCAGAAGTTGCCGCGTTAATCAATACACTTGTTGTGTTTTGGAACGAAGCAGCCGATAGGAAGCTATCACTAAAGATCGAAACTTTTGTAATTCCAAGAAGCTGTTGCTTGAATTCAGCAGGTTTTTTGCCTTGAGCTTCAAGAAGTTTATTCGTTTCAACAACTGCAGCTTTCGAAACTACATCACCAATAATGAATGATGAATCACCAGCGTCTTCGATCTGAACTCGACTAAACATTTGTCGAACGATGATTTCAAGGTGTTTCGAAGCAATATCTTGACCTTGAGCTGCGTAGATTCGCAAGATTTCGTTCATAATGTATCGTTGAGTTTCTTCAACACCCTTGAATTTCATCAAATCTCGAAGATTTAATGAACCAGCAGTCAAACGATCACCCGCTCGAACGATATCATTTTTCGAAACAGCGAGTGCTGCAACATTTGGAATTTCATATTTTACAGGATGAGCTTCACCGTCTTCAGTTTCTTGAGGTGTAATTTGAACAATGTTCATGTTTCCATCTTCCCAGATATCAACTACACCTGAAACTTCTGTCATATAAGCTTGACCTTTAGGAGATCGAGCTTCAAGAAGCTCTTGAACACGAGGCAAACCTTGAGAAATCGCACCAGATCCGGCAACACCCGAGCTGTGGAATGTGTTCAAAGTTAGCTGAGTACCAGGCTCACCAACAGATTGAGCGGCAATCACACCAACTGGTTCTGCTGGTTTAACAAGAAGTCCTGTCGACATGTCAATTCCGTAAGATTTTTGTGGAATTCCCGCAAGATCTGGAGTTGAAAGCACGCTTTGAATTTTAACTTCTTTGATGTTTTCATCTTTTTCGATCGCGTTAGCAATTTCTCGTGTAATAAGCTTATCTGCTTCAATGTAGCCAGGAACAGCTTCAGCAGTAAATCGACCATAAAGACGATCACTGAACGGAATCATTGTTTCTTGACTTTCAGAACGATAAATTGCAAATCCAGGGTCAACTTCAGATGGATTATCTGCTACAGAGAAGACATCTTGAGCAACATCAACGAGACGACGTGTTAGATATCCAGAGTCGGCAGTCTTAAGCGCGGTCGAGATCAATCCCTGACGCGCACCACGAGTAGCCACGAAAGCTTCAAGAGAACTCATTCCGTGCGTGTAGTTTGAGCGAATTGGAAGCTCAATTTCACGGTTTGTTGCATCCACCATAATTCCGGTCAAACCAGCAGCAAGACGAATGTTCGTTGCACTACCACGAGAACCAGACACAGCCATTAATCCAACTGGAGAGTCAGCACCTTGATGTTCAACTCGCTCAGAAATTTCATCAGAAACTTCATCAATAACTTTGTGCCAGTTTTCAATAATCAAGTTGTAACGCTCCTGGTCTGTTAACAAACCTTGATCGTATTGTTCTTGGATTAATGTTGTTTTTGCATCACCGTTAGCGATAATTTCTGGAATTTTTTCGCTTTCATAAACTGTATAATCTTCTTTACCGATTGACAATCCTGATTTTGTTATAAATCGGAATGACAAACCTTTAATTTTATCGGCAATTTTCACAGTCATTTCAGCACCATAACGCGCAAAAACGTTCGCCAAAATCTTATTGATCTGCTTCTTAGTTTGTGGGTTGTTATCGTATGGGTAATCTTCTGGCAAAAGCTCATTAAAGAGTACTCGACCAAGAGTTGTATTTCGAACTTCACCTTTTACGAAAACTCGAATTGGTGTTTGAAGTGCAATAACACCTTTATCATAAGCCATTTCTGCTTCGAAAACATTTGCAAAAGGTCGTGGCTTCTTATTCATTTCAGAATGTTTGTTGTAGGTAATGTAGTAATTTCCGTAAACAACATCCTGGTCAACAGAAAGAACTGGTTGACCATCTGCAGGTTTCAAAAGGTTATGAGAGATACTCATCAAGTCACGAGCTTCAGCTTGAGCAGCACCAGAGAGTGGCAAGTGAACAGCCATCTGGTCTCCATCGTAGTCGGCGTTAAATCCGTTAGCTACGAGTGGGTGAAGCTGAATTGCTTTACCTTCAACAAGTTTTGGTTGAAAGGCCTGAATTGAAAGTCGGTGCAATGATGGAGCGCGGTTCAAAAGAATGTATTTTCCTTCAACAACAGCATCCAATGCATCCCAAACTTCAGCTTCTCGTGCATCAATTAATCGAGTTGCTGAACGAATATTGTGTGCATATTCTTTTTCAATCAACCACGAAATAACAAAAGGTTTAAACAATTCTAGCGCCATTTGCGTTGGCAAACCACATTGATGAGCTTTCAAAGTTGGTCCAACAACAATCACAGAACGACCAGAGTAGTCAACACGTTTTCCAAGCAAGTTTTGACGGAATCGACCTTGCTTACCCTTTAGCATATCACTCAAAGATTTAAGCTTGCGGCGTCCACCAGCTGTACTTACAGAACGACCACTTCGAGAAGCATTGTTATCAATTAATGAATCTACGGCTTCTTGGAGCATTCGCATTTCGTTTCGCTTAATCACCATTGGTGCATTAAGTTCAATCAATTTCTTCAAACGATTGTTTCGGTTAATTACTCGACGATACAAATCGTTTAAGTCTGAAGTCGCAAATCGACCACCTGTTAATTGAACCATAGGTCGCAAATCTGGTGGAATCACTGGAAGCACAGTTAGACATAAGCTTCCTGGTTTAATTCCAGCATTTTTCATGCCTTCAATTGTTTTTAGACGTTTAAGAATTTTCTTCTCTCGTTGTCCTTTAGCCTTTTGCGCTTCAGCTTCAAGTTTTTCTATAAGCTCATCAATATTGATTTCATCAAGCAAAGTTTTAATCGCTTCACCACCCATTCCAACTTCGATAATCTCTTCGTATTCTTCAGGAAGATTGCGATAATCAGTTTCACTCATCAATGAACCTTTAACAAAACCTTCAAGTTGGTTTTTCTTCAAAGTGTAGTTTGAATTTAGCTCTTCGATTTCTTTAGTCTGAGCTTCAGCTAATGATTTAATATCAGCACCATCTTTTTCGGCTTCTTTTTCATAACGAATTTTAATTGCCATTCGCGCTGCTTTATCTTCAGCATCAAGATCTGCAAGCATTTGATCGCGTTTTTCTTCGTCAACATTAAGGATTACATAGCTAGCGAAATAAACAACACGCTCAATATTTTTAACCGTCATTCCAAGAAGAAGACTCATTGCACTTGGAGCACCACGCATAAACCAGATGTGCGCAACTGGAGCAGCCAACGCAATGTGACCCATTCGTTCACGACGAACGATTGCTTTCGTAACTAATTCACCATTCTTATCGACAGCAGCTTCACGAGAGCGAACGCCTTTTAATTTGTTGTCGTAGGGGTTAATATCTTTAGTTGGTCCAAAGATTTTTTCACAGAACAAACCATCGCGCTCAGGTTTTTGAGTTCGATAATTAATTGTTTCTGGCTTTGTTACTTCGCCGTAAGACCAGCCCAAAATATCTTCTGGGCTAGCAACCGCGAGGCGAACTGCGTCAAAATCAGCAATTTGGTTTGTATTCACCACTTTCGCCATTTACGCTTCCTCCTTATTTTCTTCAATTTCATCAATATCTTGAATGTTCATGTTATCTTCGAATTCACCATCAGATTCATCTCGAACGGTTTCAGAATTTTCATCTTCTTCGAAAGTTGAGTTTTCGCCATCCTTGTTTCGTTCTGCGAGAATTTCATCAGCATCAACACTTGAAGCGTGTCGATCAAGCAAATCAACTCGAAGACCAAGACCTTGAAGCTCTTTCACAAGAACGTTGAATGACTCTGGTAATTTCGGACCAACAATTTCACTGTGCTTAATAATACTTTCATAGGCTTTTGAACGACCAACAACATCATCAGACTTAATCGTGAGCATTTCTTGAAGCATATTAGCAGCACCATAAGCTTCAAGCGCCCAAACTTCCATTTCTCCGAATCGCTGACCACCGTTTTGAGCTTTACCACCCAAAGGTTGTTGTGTCACCATTGTGTAAGGACCAGTTGATCGAGCGTGAATCTTATCCGCAACCAAGTGGTGAAGTTTAATCATGTGCATAAATCCAACGGTTGTGCGTTGTTCGAACGGTTCACCAGTTTGACCATCATACAATTGAACTTTTCCATCACGGGCAACACCAGCAGCTTCAAGTTCATCACTTAAAGTTTCAGCATCAACACCATCATATGAAGGAGTTGCAACTCGATATCCTTGAGTTTTTGCAGCCATTCCAAGGTGAACTTCGAAAAGCTGACCAAGATTCATACGTGAAGGCACACCAAGTGGTGACAAAATCACATCAATTGGAGTTCCGTCTTCCATGAATGGCATGTCGGCTTCTGGCAAAATTTTTGCAACAACACCTTTGTTTCCGTGTCGTCCAGCCATTTTATCTCCAACCATAATCTTTCGAGCTTCAGCAACGAAAATCTGAATTTGTTGAAGAACACCAGCACGCATTTCGTGTCCATTTTCTCGAGAGAAGATTTTTACACCGATAACTTTTCCTGAACCAGTATTTTTCATACGAGTTGACGTATCGCGAACATCTTTTGCTTTTTCACCGAAGATAGCACGCAAAAGTCGCTCTTCACTCGAAAGTTCTTGTTCACCTTTTGGTGTAATCTTTCCAACAAGCACATCACCTGGTTTAACTTCTGAACCGATTTGGACAATTCCGTTTTCATCCAAGTGTCGCAAGCTATATTCACTAGCGTTTGGAATATCACGCGTTACAACTTCTGGTCCAAGTTTAGTTTCACGAACTTCAACCATGTAATCTTTAATGTTGATATTTGTAAGCATATCAGTCTTAACAAGACGATCAGAGATAATTACGGCATCGTCCATATTGAAAC
>CAKUZG010000012.1 GCA_934717805.1 uncultured Candidatus Saccharibacteria bacterium
GTGGTATTGAACCCGTTTTCCAGTCTAAAATTGTAATCTCTTTATTGCTTTTGTCGATAATTAGCAAATCGACAGTTCCAGTTAAATGTGCATTTCCAAGCATAATTCCCTTTGAGTGGAAATTTTCCTCTGCGCGGTTCCCTTTTTGGAATAGTTCGCTTTTTGTTGAGAATATTTTTTCGACAGATTCCGTTGCAGTTTTTAAAATATTTACTTTGTCTTCATCTGTTAAAACGTATTTCAAAATATCTTTTTCGAGACCTTTAATAATATTTTGGCTATCGAAAAATCCGTTTTGATTTAGTTCATTTTGGGCTTTTCGAAAAGCGTTGTGAACCAAATTTCCGGCAATGCTATTTATAGAATATCCCTGAGGAAAACGTAGAATTATATTTTCGAAAAAGTTAATAGGTCCGCCATATTCGACATCGATAAAATTATTCAAGTGCGTGGCGCTAATTGCGTAATTTTCAAGACGATTCTTTAGTAAATCTCGCATTGAGTCGTTTTTTGGTCTATAAAAATCGTGCCAACTAGTTTGAATGTCTAATTCTTTAGCATCATTTTCTTCGAGCTCAATTTTTTGGAATTTTTCAGGCAAAAAGCTAGCAACAAAGAATTTTTCATCTTCTGTCTCTTTTTCATGCTCGTCAAAGAATTCTAGTCGAGTATTTTTCTCGCCAGAAAAACTCATTAAATGATTCGTCATATAAAGGTGTGTCTTTGCACGCGTAATTGCCACGAACAATAAACGCAATTTGGTATCTTTACCTTCATCTGAGATTGGTATAAATTCAAGATTTTTCGGAAAACGAACACTTTGAAAATTGTTGCTTTTTCCGTTCCAAACTCGATTATTAGTATCAATCATGAAAACATGCGAAAACTCCAAACCTTTCGCCTGAAAAGCTGTCATTAATTGAACTGCATTATCAGTTGTTTTATGAGGATTCGTATTAATTATTCGCATCCCCGCGTTTTCGTAATCTTCAGCAAAGGCCACGAGATCTCGCAATGAGTTTGAATGCTCTCGTGTGAATTCTCGCAAATTCTCGCGCAAAACAATCAAGTTTGATAAGGTGTCATAATAGTTTTCGTCAGAATCTTGACTGAACAGTTTTCGAATTGGGCTTTCGAAAATTTCGCTAGCATCGTGTTGACTAGGGTTTTCTACAATCTCACCTTTTTTCAGATTCCATTTTACGCTACCGAGCAATATATCGAGTACAGATTCAAGACTATAGCTGTCAATTTTTTGTGATAATGAAATAATAAATTCTACAATTTGCGAAATATTTTTATCTTCACAAAACAGGCTTTCTGGGAGCCAAGAATTTGAATTTTCTTGCTTTGAATTGATTTTCCAACTCAACTTCCAGATTTCAACAGGACTTAGCTTCCAGAAATTAAAGCTTAAAACTTCAGGGAAAAATGCATTTACTCTATCTAGATTATTGTCTGAAATCGCAATAGCAAGTTGTGAAATTTTAATTAGCGAACTAATAATTTCGTCTTCAAAAATATTCTCTTTTTTCTCGTAGGAAACAGCTATTTCTTGGCGTTTTAAATATGGCGCAAGCATTTGTAAAGGGTTGTGTTTTGGTGCAAGCACGGCGATTTCTTTCGGGCTAATTCCAGATTTTATTAAATTTGAAATTTCATCCGCAATCCAGCCGAATTCTGAAATTTGACTCAAAAAATCTTTTCGAACAAGATATGGACTTTCGAATTTAGAATCATCAAAAGCTTCAATATTTTTATCAATTCGTGTTGGTAAGTTTTCATTTAGCCTGCTTTCGATTTGTTTTGCAATATTTTTAGCGGAATATAAAATTTCACTTCTCGAACGGTAGTTTATTTTCAGGTTAATGACTTCCGTATCTTTATAACGATGGTAAAAATCAAGCATATTTGAGCTTTTAGCGCCCTGAAAGGCCATAATTGCCTGGTCATCATCACCAACGGCTAAAATATTTGGCCGACCATTAAAAATCTCATTGTCCGTGAGAAGTTCAACAAGCCTGCTTTGCGCGGCATTAGTATCTTGATATTCATCCAAAAGAATAAATTGATATTTTTCTTGGAGTGATAGTTTTAATTCTGTTTTTTGCTCGATGGTTTTAATCGTTTCGAGAATCATGTCGTTATAATCAAACATGCCCTTACTATGGAGAGCTTCCTCGTATTTTTTGTAAAAATCGGCAAATTCTTGGATTTTTAAGTTCGTATAAAAATCTTTTGGTAAACGTCCCTTTTCGTTTTTTATTCCAAAAAAATCATTTCGAAAACTAGTAAAAGGTTTTGTTGAGAATTTTTCGGCATTTTTATTTTCTTCAAGAAGTTTTTCAAGTGCTTCGAAAGTATAAAAAAGATTTGGCTTAACTTTTGGATGAACGGGTGTAATATCTTTTAGAATCTCAGCTAGTGCAATAAGGAGATTTTCATAAAATTCAGGAAAAACAGTTTCTTTAGAAATACCTTTTTCTTCAAGTATAGAAAAATCGATTTCCTCTTCATTTAGTTTTTTAAGTAGTTTTTTATCCAGTTCAACATTTTGCTTGGCGATTTTTGCTAGCATTTCAGGAGTAATTAACGCCTGTTTTGTGTGCGAAATTGCTGTTGTTAAGCTACTGATTTTATCTTTTTTTAGACGAGAATTATCATCGAGATTATTTTTTAAATTCTCTAAAATTTTAAAAATATTTAAATCGTCAGCCAAGCTATCAAGATCTTTATCTAGAAAATATTCGCGATAATTATTAATAATTTCATTTGCAAAACCGTGATATGTGAAAATTCCAATTTTATACGAATCGGTTCCAATAAATTGCGAAAGACGCTCGCGCATATTTCGAGCACCGGCTTCCGTAAAAGTCATCGCTAGAATATTTTCTGGCGAAGTGTCGGTTTTTTGCAAAATGTTTGCGATACGGGTTGAAAGCAATTGAGTCTTTCCCGTTCCTGGCCCCGCAATAACCAAAACTGGCCCTTCGATTGTATCTACGGCCTTTTTTTGCTCAGGGTTTAGCATTTCATACTTTTTTTCGAAAATTTTCTGAAAATCGTTCATGGTTATATTATACTAAAAAATTAAGCTAAAAAAAAGAAGCTCATTTGAGCTTCGAGAAGTTTTATTTGTAATTAAAGAAATACTCCATTTTTCTAATAAAATTAGTTAGGTTTTTGCTTGCCTCATGGAATAATTCTCTAGTGTTAAAACTATTTAGTTTTTGTTCATCGCGTTTGGTCAGAATGTTATTTTCGAACGCTAGAATAACCTTACGTTTATTCACTAAGATTTCCAGATCTGAACTATTTTGCAAAGAAAGGCCAAGCTCATTATCTGTATATTCAACATTGAGCTCACCACCTTTATGTGTGGCTTTAATTTTAGAAACTGTCGGTCTCGATTCTGTCTGTATAATTGTAAAACCAGATTGTTTCAATAGCGACTCGATTATTTCTGTGTCAAATCTTTTCATAATAAACCTCCTGAAAAGTGCTATAGGCCATAATTATATCACTAAAAACATAAAAAAGCAAGAAAAAACCCGATACAATATCGGGTAAATAAGGGTTAAAACTTGTAGTGGTGATGTCTTATAAACTCACTTTCAACATCATCAAAGAAATTATTTGCCATTTCTTTGCATTTTTTGAGCAAATCTGTTGTTACTCTATTACCAAAATAACATGTGTGAGACGGTGGCGTTTCGATATATTTATTAAAAAAGTACTTTGCCATCTCCAACCTATTATAGTTTTTTGGATTTTTGAAAGCATCTTTAGACTCGGGAGAAGCTTCAAATTTAAGTTGATTTTTAAAATGGTATACGCTAATTTTTAGAGTATTCCCGTTTTTATCTCTCAGCTTAGCAATCAGAAGAATAGAACCACTATTATCCACCGGTGGATTAAAGACTTCTACATCTTCAAACCCCACTTCTTTCAAAGTTTCAAGAAGAAAACCTTCACTGAAAAAGTTTGCATCCTTACTTTCTTTTTTTAGCAATGTTAACAAATTAAAATTACGCATGTTAACACCCCTCTCTAACGTACTTAAGTCTTAAAGACTTAGCACTTAGATTATACCATAAATAAAATAAAATGTCAATAATGCTTATACTATTATATTACAATTCCACCGCCCAAACAAACTTCACCAGAATAAAATACAACACTCTGACCACTAGTAATAGCACGTTGCTCATCTGCGAGTTCAATTTTTGCGGTTCCATCGTTTTCGAAAAAGATTTTTGCATCAACAAGTGGCGCGCGGTGACGAATTCGAACTTGAATTTCTGCGCCATCTGCAACTTTTTCATTAATCCAATGTAGCGCTGAAATGTTGATTTCTTTAGCCCAAAGTTCACCATTATTTATGTCTGTCGTAACGAAAACTTCGTTAGTTTGCATATTTTTTCCGCAGACGTAAAATGGCAAGCCACCACCAATATTTAAGCCGTGGCGTTGACCTAAGGTGTAAAAAATTGCTCCGTCGTGCCACCCAAGAACTTCTCCCGTATTTTTATTGATAATTTTGCCGGGTTTTTGTTCGGGGATAAACTGTTTTAAAAAGTCGCGAATTCCAATTTTGCCAACAAAGCAAATCCCCTGTGAATCTTTCTTTCGTGCAGTAAAAAGACCGCGCGCTTTGGCCATTTCGCGCACTTCTGGCTTGGTGAATTTGCCGAGTGGAAGCAATGTTCGGCCCAAAGCTTCACCGCGTACTCGATATAAGAAGTAGGTTTGATCTTTATTTTCATCTTTGGCACGTAAAAGCTCGCCGTTTCCGCTTTTCGAAAAATCAAAATGGTCGCCAGTATTTTCAGTAAAGGCGTTTCGAATACCTGCATAATGCCCGGTCGCAATTAAGTCTGCGCCATCTTCGAGGGCTGCATCTAAGAATAGCTTAAACTTAACTTCTTGATTACACATGATGTCTGGATTTGGTGTGCGACCGATTGTGTATTCATCAAGCATATATTGAACGACTTTTTCGCGATAATCTTTTTCGAAATCGAAAACTTTAAAATCGATTCCAAGTTGGACGGCAACTCTTTTCGCGTCCGCTAAATCTTCTGCCCAGGGACATTTCATTCCGGGTAGATCTTGTGTCCAGTTCTTCATATAAACGCCCACAACATTATAACCTTGCTCTTTTAAAAGCGCTGCAGTCAAAGAAGAATCTACACCGCCGCTCATTCCAACATATACTTTAATTTTTGACTTATCCATCTCTATGCTCCTATATAAAATCTAAAAATTCCAAAAAGTTCGCTCATCGAAAGATACCATCCGCGCGAATTTGTCCACCAAAGATTACTCCAATCTGGATCATTCGAAACTGGTGCTGAAATTACTTCAACCCCAGAACCTTCGAGCGCTTTTTCGAATTCTAATCTTGCCCGTGTCTGGTGATATTTCGAAGTAGTTAAAACTATTCGTTTATAGCCGTTTTGTTTAATGATTTTTGCCGTATATTGTGCGTTCTGATGAGTATTTTGGGCTTGTTCTTCAAGAATAATTTCATCTTTTAAAACACCTTGTTTTTGTGCTAAATTCGCCATTCGTTGTGCATCGCTCAAAACTTTCGGGTTTGAATTCGCACCAGAAAAAATTAATTTTCGTGCTTGAACGGCTTTAAAAATTTCGATTGCTTCACGCGTCCGCGAAGACGTGTTTCCACCAGAAATCGCAACAACCGCATCAATTTTTTGTGAACATCTATTATTTTTATAATTTGGGCAAATTTTAGCTAGTTGATTTTTATCGCTAATAATTAAAGTTGTGCTAACAATAAAAACAACAATAATTCCGATAATAATTAAAACCCAAGCAAAGAATTTTGCCATCTATTTTTTAATCCTTTCGAATTCTGCTCGAACTGTTTTCGAAATAATTTCGGCCGCACGTTTAGTATTTTCTTCATTCGAGAGCGCACCAAAAGAGATTCGTAAACTGCCGTCAGCTTCACCTTCTTTAAGCCCCATTGCGGTTAGAGTGTGCGAGCGTGTTCCTTTATTGGCGGCGCAAGCTGAACCTGTTGCAACCAAAACTCCTTGCATTTCAAGAGCAAAAACCATTCGCTCGGCATCAATTCCAGGAAACGAAACCGAAACATGGCTTGCGAGTTGTTTTTTGATATTTCCCAAGAAAATCATCTCTTCATCTGAGAAATTTTCACTCAAAATATTTTTAAAAATCTCTTTTAATTTTCGAAGTCGCTCATTTTCTTTTTTGCGATGTTTTTCAGCTAGCTGCATTGCTTTTGCAAAACCAATCACGCTTGGTACATTTTCAGTTCCGCTACGCAAATTTCGTTCTTGACCACCACCAACAATTTGTGCATTGAACTGAATTTCGCGATTCGCCCACAAAAGGCCAGTTTGTTTTGGACCGTAGATTTTTCCGGCATTCAAGGTTAACATATCAATACCGAGTCGCGAAACAGAAATGTCAAGCTGACCAACACCTTGGCTAGCATCAGAATGAAGATAAATTGGCGTCTTTTCACCATTTGAAAGTCGGCGCATTCTTTCTTCGCGAACAATTTCGGCGATTTTCGAAATTGGCTGAATCACACCAGTTTCATTATTTGCCAGCATAACAGATACAATCTTTGTTTTTGGTGAAATCTTTGCGCGCAAATCATTAATATCAATTACGCTATCTTTTTTAATTTTAATTAGTTTTCGAACGCCATATTTTTCAGCCGAGTTCAAAACTGCGTGATGCTCAAATTCACCAACGAGAATTTCATCTCCTGCATCTTTTGAGGCTGCTGAAAATGCCAAATTGATACTTTCGGTTGCGCCAGCGGTCATTACGATTTCGTCACTTTTTGCACCGATATTTTGCGCAATTAGATGTTTTGCGTCTTCATAGTCTCTTCGAACTTCAAGTGCTTGAACATAGGGTGCGCTGGGGTTATAAAATTTTTCACTAAAATAAGGCAACATCGCAGCCAAGACTTTTTCGCTTACTGGTGTTGTTGCAGCGTGATCAAGATAGATAATTTCATTATTCATCTTTAATAGTATAACACATTTTTAAAAAAGCTGACAAAAATTATTCTCTATTTTTTGCTATTTTTTCAGAAGTTTTTAATGGGCTTTTTGATTCTAAAAGTTCTTTAATTTCATTTTTTGAAAGACTTTGGAATGTTCCAATTTGAAAGTTATAGATTTCAATCTTAACATCTTTCTGCGGTATTTTTTGCTCCTTGCTCCAATTTATAATTTTCGAAAGATTTTCTGGCTTAAAGACAAAACCTTCATAACCGTAGTTTAAAGAATTAAACGCGAGTCTATCGCCAGCTTTAACCGGTTCAACGTTATCTTTTTTGCGCTCTTCTAATAATTCTAGAAAATCTGAAACTGCAAACTCGGGATATCCTAGAGCTTCGCCATAAAGCCGATGTTTCTCTTCTTCGTTTTCTTTCCAGGAAAGTTTTTGTGCTTGTTTGAATTTCTCGGCATTTTTGGGATTTCGAAACAGAAAAATGCTAGTTCGAATTTTATTTTTTGCTTCATTCTCTTCTAAAACCTCAACTATATTTTTCGAAAAGAACAGTTTAAAAATAGCAAACCAAATTTTGTCACCAATTCCTGGATTCAAAATCAACCACAATTGTTTTCTTCGATTAGTTAAAAAGGCATAAAAGGTATAAAATCTAATTTGAAAATTTTTCATATTTTTTCTAACTCCAACTTATAAAATATTCCATAAAAAGTTTATAATGTTTATATTGTAATTATGAGTTTTATTATACAAAGAAACCAAAAATAATTCAATTTTTAAAATAAATTTCGAAAATGTCTATAATTCTCTTGACTTAAAAGCAAAAATATAGTAGAATATTAAACACTAAGCTTAAATTTAGAGATTGCGGAAACAATTCTAAGCTTTGAACTTTTATAGAAAGAGGTGTAAAAATGGGTATTTTCTCTATTAGTGAAGAAACTGTTGAATGTCCGCGCTGTAAAGGAAGTGGTCAGGTTACAATCAATGGTTTTATGTGTTTTCACAGTCGGCATCCGTGTGACAAGTGCAATGGAACCGGGAAAATTAAAAAAATGTAACGTTAATAATACTTCAAATGAACTAATGCATAAAAATATAACTTCACAATCTTTGACATTTTGATATTATAAACTAAAAATACCTTATCTACACTTAAAGTCAAGGAGCCGTTTCCCGCGGCTCTTTTAAAATGTTTAAAATTATGTTAGAATAGTAAAATCGCTTAAAAATCTATAAACTATAAAAAAGAAAGGAATTATGCTAAAATTTATTTTTAAATTTGCTAAAAAATATTGGCTAAGTTTAAGTTTGATGCTAATTTTTACGGTATTTTCTGCTAAAATCAATCTTGAACTTCCTCAATACACTTCAAAAATTATCAGCCAAGGTGTTGCAATGAAAAATATGGAAGCAATCTATTCGAACGGCTTTCATATGATTGGGCTTTCTCTTTTGAGTGGTATTTTAATGTTGGCCGGAATTTTTTTCGCGAGTCGTTCGGCTGGAGCGATGGCACGTGATATTCGTCGTGAAACTTTTAAGAAGATTGAAGATTTTTCAATGAGCGAATTTGGTAAATTCTCTGTTGCAAGCTTAACAACACGAATCACTAATGATGCACGCCAATTTCAGCAAACTTTCACAATGATTATGCGAATGGGTATTTATGCGCCAATTATCGGTGCTGGTGCGATAATTAACACTTTGGCGATTTCTGGCTCAATGAGTTGGATTATGGCAATTACGGTTTTTTCAATCATTGTTTTAACTACAATTATCGGTATTTTTGCTGTACCAAAACTAAAACTTTTTCAAACAAAGCTCGATAAATTAAACATGCAAACTCGCCAAACAATCACTGGTTCAAGGGTGATTCGGGCTTATCGAAAAGAAAAAGTTGAAGAAGAAAAATTTGATGAAATTAATGCTGAAATGCTTAAAATGAATGTCTTTTTTGAAAGAATTTTTGGCTTGATCTCGCCATATATGACAATGGTTTCTGGCCTTGGTTTGGTTGCAATTGCTTGGATTGGTTCATACTTTGTAAAATCTGGCGAAATTTCAATTGGTGATGTAGCTTCTCTAACTCAATATTTAGCTCAGGTAACTTTTGCATTTGTTATGCTTTCGATGATTTTTATATCGATTCCACGAATGAATGTTGCGATTAAACGCTTGAGGGAAGTTCTTGATGAAGAGATTTTAATTAAAGATAAAGTAAAAACCAAAAAAGCGCCAAAAACTTTCGAGCTAGTTTTCGAAAATGTTAGTTTTGCGTATCCAGATTCTGAAGAGGCTGTTCTTGAAGATATTAATTTTGAAATTCAGCAAGGTCAAACTATTGCTGTGATCGGTGGAACTGGTTCAGGAAAATCTACGATCGCAAAATTAATTCCACGGTTTTATGATGTTTCGAAAGGTAAAATTAAGCTTGGCGGCGTGGATATCCGCGATCTAAAACAAAGCGAACTTCACAACTTAATCGGTTATGTTCCGCAAAAAGCAAGCCTTTTTTCTGGGGATATTCGCGAAAATATAAATTACGGTTCTTCAAAACAATTAACAGATGAAGAGATTATTGAAGCTTTAAAAATTGCCCAAGCTTGGGATTTTGTACAAAAATTACCTGAAGATTTAAGTGAAAAAGTTTCGCAAGGTGGTAAAAATTTCTCTGGTGGACAAAAACAGCGCCTCTCAATTGCTCGCGCGATTGCTTCAAAAGCTCCAATTTTAATTTTCGACGATAGCTTCTCGGCGCTCGATTACAAAACTGACTCTAAACTTCGTGCTGAACTTGCCGTAAAAACTAAATCACAAACCAAGTTTATCGTGGCGCAACGCGTGACTTCAATTATGCAGGCCGACAAAATTATTGTGCTTGATGGCGGAAAAATTGTCGGAATTGGTACACACGGCAAACTTCTTGAAGATAACGAAATTTACCGCGAGATTGCCTCTTCTCAGCTTTCTGATGAAGAAATTGAAGCGCAAATTAAAGATTTTGAAAAGCAAAAAACTGTTTCGAAAAGCAAAAAAGCAGCTAAAAAAGCAGTTTCTGTTTCGAAAAAAATAGCTAAAAAAAGCTTAAAACAAGCAGTTGCGAAAAAATCTAAGAAAGGAGAAAAATAATGGCGAAAAATCAAAAAAATAAACTTTCGTTAAAGACGGTTTTGCGACTTTTGCAATATTTTTTGCCGTTTAAAATCTCGATTACATTTTTTGTAATTATGGCAATTTTGGGCTCAATTTCAGCAATTGTTGGCCCGCAAATTGTTGGTGAAATGATCAATTTAATTACAAAGAAAGTTGAAATTCGTGCGGGCGCGGTTCATTTTAATCCTGATTTTTCAAAAATTGCTGAATTTGGTTTCTTACTTATCGCGATTTATGTTGGTTCGGGAGTTTTTAGCTATGCACAAAACTGGATTATGGGCCAAATGGTACAAAAAATTGTTTTCAAGTTACGTGATGAATCTTCGAAAAAAATTGCACGGTTACCACTTTCGTATTTCGATAAACATAAAACTGGCGATACGGTTTCAATTATCACAAACGATATCGAAACACTCAGCAATAGTTTAAGTGAGAGTTTAAATCAACTTTCTTATTCGGTTATTACAATAATTGGTGTAACTTTCATGATGATTTCAATTAGTTGGCAAATGAGTTTAATTGCGCTCGCGACAGGTGTTTTTTCAGTTGGTGTAATCATGATTATTTCAAGGTTTAGCCAAGTTTATTTTACAGATTTACAAAAATTTACTTCGGGTCTAACTTCTCATACTGAGGAAATGCTTTCGTCGCACGAAGTTATTAAAGTTTATAACGGCGAAAAATCATCAGTTGAAGATTTTGAAAAAATCAACAACAAAATGTACAATTCGTCTTGGAAATCGCAATTCTTTGGTGGACTTCTCTATCCAATCATGGCATTTATAAATAATATCTCTACATTAACAGTGGTGGTTGTTGGTGGTGTGCGTGCAGTGAATGGTCAAATGACAATTGGCGATATTACGGCGTTTATGCAATACATGAGTCGTTTCACGCAACCAATTTCGAACATTGCAAATTCAATGACGAGTGTTCAAACTGTTGTTGCGGCTTGTGAACGAGTTTTCGGCTTCCTTGACGCTGAAGAAGAAACTTTTGTTGAAATTTCAAAAACAATACCAAAAGAAGTTAATGGCGCGGTAGAGTTTTCGAAAGTTAATTTCTCATATTCGAAAAACAAGCCGATCATCACTAATTTCAGCACAAAAATTGCACCACGCTCAAACGTGGCAATTGTTGGCCCAACTGGTGCCGGAAAAACTACGCTCGTGAATCTTTTAATGCGATTTTATGATATCGATAGTGGAAAAATTACAATTGACGGAATTGACACTTCAAAAATGTCGCGTCACGATGTTCGTTCCCTTTTTGGAATGGTTCTACAAGATACGTGGTTGTTTAATGGTACGATTGCCGAAAACTTGGCTTATGGAAAGCCCGATGCTACTCGTGAAGAAATTATTGAGGCCGCAAAAGCTGCTCATGCCGATCACTTTATTCGAACTTTACCACAAGGATATGATACAGTTATTTCTGAAGATATCGATAATGTTTCGGCTGGTGAAAAACAGCTTCTTACAATTGCGCGTGCAATTTTAGCAGATTCACCAATGTTGATTCTTGATGAGGCAACTAGCTCTGTTGATACGCGAACAGAGGCCGCCATTCAATCGGCGATGGATAATTTAACACACGGCCGTACGAGCTTTGTGATTGCGCACCGCCTTTCAACAATTCGAAATGCTGATTTAATCCTAGTTTTGGAGCACGGAAACATTGTTGAGCAAGGCTCCCATAAAGAATTGCTTTCGAAAAATGGCGCCTACGCCAAGCTGTATAACTCACAGTTTGCTGAATAAAATTCGAAAAAAGAAAAAAGCCCGATCGTTTCGGGCTTATTAGTTGGCTATACTCGCGAGAATTCTGCGAGTAGCAATGAATATTTGCACATTTGAGCGCTATCGTTACGCTCAACATGATCTTCAGCATAAATTTCATTTAAGAAATGAAATTTGTTCGCGAGTTCTGGGTATTTTACTTGAGATGAAGGCCATAATTCTTCAATCTTTTTGAAGAACTTGTGTCCTTCTGCTACGGTAAAACCGTAGAACTTCGCGTAAGCTAACCAAAAGACCAATTTTTCAACATCATTTTTCTGATAAGCCTTTTCAAGCTTATTTAAAACTTTAAACAGAGGTATTTTTGGTGTAGCCTGTGTTTCAAGGCTAATTTTAGTAAGTCTTTCTTGTCCTTGGGTTTGAGCCCATTTAATAACATTGACCATATCCGGTCTCCTTTAAAAAATATTTGCAAAAAGCCAACTTTGTAAAATTCGAGCTAAAAGCTCAATTTTGAAAGCAAGCTTTTAACCTGTTAGTATTCTACCACAAAAGACGCTTTTTGTCAATAGCTAAGGAAAATAACTAAAAAGCTCTTCACTTTTCAACTTTTTTATGCTAAAATGGTTTCATACGGGCATAGCTCAGTTGGTAGAGCACAGGTCTCCAAAACCTGGTGTCGGGAGTTCGAATCTCTCTGCCCGTGCCAAATTTGCCTTTTTACACCAGAAATGGTGTTTTTTATTTTGTCATTGTTTTTTGTTTTAGTTTAATGTATAGTGGTTATGTTATGGATATTAATTTTATTACTATTTTTTTTCATTTTTATTTTTTTCTAGTGTTTATGTTTGCTGTGTTGCTATTTGCCTTTATGCTAGGTGGATTTCTTATTACTATTTTAGGGTATTTTAGGGTTAAGAGGCTTGAAAATCCTGAAATTTTACAAGATAAGATTAAAAGTCATCGGCGTGTTTTGAATATCTTTGTAGGGGTATTCGTAGTTATATCGATTGTAACTGTTTTTATTACATTATACACTATGAATTTTGCTATGGTTGGTACATGGCTCGGTGGTCTTATTGCCGCACCTTTTGCCTATGTAATACTTTATGATTTATCTTTTATTATTTTTGCTAAACGTAAAGACATTTGGCTAAAACTCGAAGAATTAGAGATGTTGAAACGTCGGCAATAGATTTTGATAACTCTTTTTAAAAGTGCTATAATATTTTTATGTCTATAGTCGATAAAGAGTTTGGTGAAATTAAAATTCGAAAAAACAAACTCGCTCGCTCCGTGAAACTTTCTGTCGGTGTTGATGGAAGTTTGCGCGCATCAATCCCCTATTATTCGCCAGAATTTGCCGTTCGGCGGCTTGTTAATGGCAATCGCGATGAAATTCGAAAAATGCTCGCAACGCATAATGCTAAAAATTCTTATCAAGACGGAGATTTGATTGGTAAAACTCACACGCTTTTTTTGCGAAAATTTTCGGGCGAAGAAATCAAAATTTCAAATGAAGGAAATCAGATTTTGGTGCAAATTCCGCAAGAGTTAGCTTTCGAAAACCCACTTGTTCAATCGGAAATTCGCAAAACTGTATCAAAAATTCTTCGAAAGCAAGCTAAGGCGTATTTACCCCGCCGAATTAGCTTTTTAGCAGAAAAATACGGTTTTAATTTTGAGAAATTGCGTTTTTCTCACACTGGCACACGCTGGGGTTCATGTTCTTCTAGCGGAACGATTTCTCTAAATATCGCGTTAATGAATTTACCGCATCATTTGATTGATTATGTAATTATTCACGAACTTTGTCATACTCGGCAAATGAATCATTCATCTAAATTTTGGCAAGAAGTTGAAAAATATTGCCCAGATTATAAGAAATGCGTTCAAGAAATGAAACAATTTTCTCCAAGTATTTAATTTAAATCAAAACAACAGCTAAACCGCTTGCGCTTTTCTATTAAATTTGTTAAAATAGAAATGTAAATTTTAAATGTAAAGGCAAAAAATGAAAATTCTAATGCTCGGGTGGGAGCTTCCTCCTCATAACAGTGGTGGTTTAGGTGTAGCTTGTTTTTATATGGCAAAAGCGTTAGCTAAAGATGGCGCTGAAATTGAATTTGTTGTTCCGTATAAAGACAAACATACCGAAATTGATTTTATGAAAGTGCTAAATGCTACGAATTTTTCTGAAATTCATAAATTTGGTGCTGGGGCTTATGATGTACCTCACTGGTCGCGTTCAAGCCATAATGTGAGCAATTTTTTGCCTGATATTCGTTCAATTCAAAAAGAATATTGCGAATTTATCCGTGAATATTTAAGTTTTCCAGAAAATAAACCAGATGTTATTCATGCGCATGACTGGCTCACAATGGAGGCTGGAATGTTGGCACGCGAAATTACCGGTGCTCCGCTTGTCACGCACGTTCATGCAACAGAATTTGATCGTTCCGGTGGAACTTCTGGCAATCAAAAAATTCATGATATCGAATACGCTGGAATCTGTGCATCCGATAAAGTTTTTGCCGTTTCGAAAAACACACGAGATGTAATAATTAACAGATATAAAATTGCACCAGAAAAAGTTGAAGTTGTTTATAACGCAATTGAAACTTCAACACTTGCTAGTCCGCAAGACTACGATGAGCGCACTTATCGATATCTTGAATATTTAAAATCACAAGGATATACAGTTGTAATGACACTAACTCGTTTCACCGTTCAAAAAGGTTTAACATATTTAATGAAAGCTGTAGCGGAGGCAACTTCGAGAAATCCAAAAATTGCTCTGCTTCTTGTTGGTGATGGCGAACAGCGAAATGAGCTTATCAGAATGGCTAGCGATTTTAAAATTGCAAATAAAATCTTCTTCACTGGTTTTTTGCGTGGCGATAAGTGGCGCGATGCTTATGGAGTTGCAGATGTTTTTGTGATGAGCTCGGTAAATGAACCTTTTGGGCTAACGGCTCTTGAAGCAGCACATTTTAATAACGCACTAATAATTTCAAAACAATCTGGTGTCGGTGAAATTTTACAAAACATTTTGCGTTATGATTTTTGGGATACGAAAAAACTTGCAAATCAAATCTATGAAGTTTCGGTAAATAAAAAACTTCTAGATAATCTTAAAAAAGGTGTTCGAAAAGAATATAATAAAATTTCTTGGAGCGATATCGCTGATCAAATTATGGACGAATTTATACACTTAACAGAGGAAAAAAATGGCTAAAAAATCGATTGTTTTATATCTTCATGTTCATCAGCCATGGCGAGTTCGTGATGACCAAACTATTTTTAATGTTGGTGAAAATAAAGATTATTTCAGTGAAGAAAAAGGTTTAAAACGCCAAAGTAATGGTGAGATTTTTCGAAAAGTAGCTGAAAAATCTTACATTCCAATGAATAATCTTCTTGAAAAACTTTTGGCTCGTCACCCGGAGTTTAAATTCTCTTTTTCGATAACAGGCACTTTTATTGATCAAGCTCAAAAATTTGCGCCAGATGTTCTTGAGAGTTTTAAACGTCTCGTTCGAACTGGCCGAGCAGAAATCGTTGCTGAAACTTATTATCACAGTTTGGCTTTCTTTTTTGACCGCGAGGAATTTGAGGCGCAAGTTCGCGCACATCAAGCGAAGATTCGTGAAGTTTTTGGTGTTGAAACTACATCTTTTCGGAATACAGAACTTTCTTATAATGATGATTTAGGAAAATGGGCGGACAATTTTGGTTTTAAAGCAATTTTGGCTGAAGGCTGGGATCCTGTGTTGGGGTGGCGTTCACCAAATTTTGTATATAAACCAAAAAATACTAAAAATATTCGCCTTCTTTTAAAAAATTATAAACTTTCTGATGATTTAGCTTTTCGATTTTCGAATCAAGATTGGGAAGAATATCCACTAACAACCAAAAAATATATCAGCTGGCTAGAATCGGCGAGTTATCGTGGTGACATAATTAATCTTTTTATGGATTATGAAACTTTTGGTGAACATCAATGGAAGGAATCTGGAATTTTTGGCTTTTTTGAAAGTTTAGTTGCTGAGTGGCTGAAAAATCCAAATCATGATTTTAAAACTGTTACAGAAGCCGCTCAAGCCGATCCTGTTGCGGAAATTTCGATGCCTCAAACGGTTACTTGGGCGGATACTGAGCGAGATCTAACTGCGTGGCTCGGAAATTCAATGCAGCAAGAAGCAATGAAGTATCTTTACGCCTTGAAACCGCGAGTTTATAATTCCTATAACGGTGCGCTTGTTGAAGATTGGCGACGATTAACTACTAGCGATCACCCATATTATATGTGTACGAAATACTTTAACGATGGTGATGTTCATGCGTATTTTTCACCATACAAATCACCCTATGATGCGTTTTTGTATTTTATGGATGCTCTGCGAGATATGGATTTTCGATTAAAAGATGTTTCACCTTTACAACCTAAAAAAGTTCAAGAAACACAAAAAATTCTTAAAAAGTCTTTTTCGAAAACCCCAAAAACACCAAAAAGAAAGAAAATATTTGCGCGAATGCTTCATAAAAACTTGATGTTTGCTAAGAGAAAGCGAGGTTAAAATGGCAAAAACAGCGATTTTGAGTAATGGAAATTTGAACATCGGCTTGAACGAATTTGGTTTGGTTAGTGATTTTTATTTTCCAGATAACGGATATGAAAATCACACTCTTGGTCGTGATCTTTTTCATCGCGTTGGTGTTAAAATTGGTGATGAATTTTCGTGGCTGCAAAATGGTGGTTGGCAATTCTCTTCTGAATATTTTGAAGATGCACTAATTTCTAAAACCGAAGCAATAAATAATAATTTACAGATTAAAATCACGTTTACAGATTTTGTAGTTAGTGATTTTGATGTTTTTGCGCGTAAAATTCAGGTGCAAAACCTTGCAAATTATCCACGTGAAGTTCAGTTATTTTTGCATCAAAATTTTGCAATTAATAGTAGTTTTCATTTGGCCGATACTGTACAGTTTTTACCTTTTGAAGGCGATGAAAAAGCAATCTTGCATTATCGTGGGAAACGCGCATTTATTATTTCTGCACAAAAAGTTAGTGGCGGCTTTAATCAAAAAAGCTTTAAAGATTTTGATCAACATACAGTTGGATTATTCGGAATTGAAGGAAAACTTGGTTCTTGGTGTGACGCCGAAGATGGAATTCTTTCTGGTTCAAATGTTGAACATGGTCAGACAGACTCAGTACTTGGTTTTAACTTCTCTTTAGGTGTTTTCGAAAGTGTAGATTTTCAGTATTCTATTTCTTGTGCAGATAATCACCAGCTTGCTTTAACGAATTTTCAAAAAATGCGAGACGAAGGTTTTTCTAAAGCCTTATCTGAAACTAAAAAATCTTGGCAAAAGTGGCTTACTCCAGCTTTGCGTTTTTCGAAAAAACTAGATTTAAAATACCAGAAAAAATTTATTCAGAGTTTAATGCTGGTTAAATCTCATCTCGCGAAAACTGGCGCTCCTATTGCAAGTAATGATAGTGAAATGCTTAATTATGCACGAGACGACTATTCTTATTGTTGGCCTCGAGATGCACTTTTTGCAATTTGGCCTTTAATTCGGCTTGGATATCGTGATGAACCGCAGAAATTTTTTACTTTCTGTAAGAATTCCCTTACGTCGGGCGGTTTTATGATGCATAAATATTTACCAAATGGCGAGCTTGGCCCTAGTTGGCATCCGTATTCTCAAGGTGGTGACACGCGAAATCTACCTATTCAGATTGATGAGACTGCTGGAATTTTATTCTTGTTTGCGCAATATTATAAAAAATTTCGCGATAATTCCATTTTGGATGAGTTTTATGACGATTTAGTGAAGCCTGTTGCAGATTTTTTGGTTGATTTTTGTGGCGAAAATAATCTACCAAAACCTAATTATGAACTTTGGGAGATGGATTTTCTTTCAACGACTTATTCGACATCGGTTGTTTTTGCAGCTCTTTATGCGGCCTCAAATTTAGCACAACAGCTCAATCGTGTACGAGATGCTAAAAAATGGCGAGAGCAAGCTTTAAAAATTCGAATTTCAGCACAAAATGAACTATTTAATCCAGAAAATAACTATTTTTATCGAGGAATTTGGCCGAATGGTGAGAAAGATTCAAAAATTGATGCTTCAAGTTTTTATGGAGCCTTTATGTTTAATCTTTTTGACTTTAAAGGTGAAAAGCTTCACAATGCATTTGAAGTACTTGAAAAACGTTTTAACGCAGATGACCAAATTGGTTTGCCACGCTTTGAAAATGATGTTTATTATCGTTTCGGTGATGATTATGAAGCGAATATTTGGCCTATCACAACACTTTGGCGTGCTGAATTCTATATTGCTCGAGGCGAAATTCTAAAAGCAAAAGAGATTTTGGACTGGGTTTCAGATCGGCAAACATCAACAGGAATTCTACCTGAACAAATTGATCCACGTAATTTAGAACATCTTTCGGTTGCGCCGCTTACATGGTCTCAGGCAGAATATGTCTCATCTTTACTAGATTTGATAGCTTCTGAAGAATAAAAAATGAGTATAAATAAAAGCGCCCGATTGAGCGCTTTTATTATTAACCTTTCCGTGGTTTAACTTCGTTTCGACCAAGAGATTTTTTAGTCTCTGTGAAAACTTCGTGTTTTCGTGTCTTTGGATTGTATTTTCGCAAAGAAAGTTTCTCAGGTGTATTTTGAGTATTTTTGCGAGTGTAATAAATTCGATGACCCGTAGCTTCGCTTACAAGGCCAATAATCTTTCGTTTCGTATTCTTTTTAGCCATAATCTCTCTTAAATTTATTATTTACGTTCTGTTCTATTTTATCACAAGAATTCATAAAAAGCAAGTATTTCTGCTGAAGATTGACTGAATGGTTTAATTATGATATAATTTGAAACATGAACGATTTTTTGAAATTTATCCAAAGAATTTTAAACTTAAGTAACGAACGTGTTGTTTTGCAGCGTTTTTATCTTTGCTTAGCATTTTTTGGTTTTGCCGTTGCAAGCTTTTTAAATATTTTCGAAAACTCAATTAGCCGAACAATTCTGCTTATTACGATATTGTCTTTGGTTATTTTTCTATTAAATGCCATTGTTTGGACGCTTGGTGAAGCACTAAAAAAGAATTTTCTAAAAAATAACAAAACAACAAAAGACTCCAACAAAGGCAAAAATAAATAATCTAGAATAAAACCGTTTCTTTAATCCAAAGTTGTTCGTAATCTTTGTTTTCTTTCTCTAGTTGTTTGGAGATTTGAATCATTGCATCTAGACGCTCAACTGCATCTTTTATGTCGAATTTATCTAAAACCTTAAAGAAATATTTATTTCCAATTCGATATTTCATTATTGTAACTGTTTTCATAATTCCCCATTTTTTGATTATTATTTATATATTTCACATTCTAACATAGATTATTGAAAAGTACAAATTCAATAAAATAATGATGTTGACATCTTAGCATTTTTTATGATAAAATCTACTATAGTTTATTTGCCGCGATAGCTCAGTTGGTAGAGCGCATTCATGGTAAGGATGAGGTCTCGGGTTCAAGCCCCGATCGTGGCTCCAAGAAATTCTTTATTTCTTGGCAGTCTACACGAAAATAAAATACTGCATCTCTGTGTATTAACAGAGATGCAGTATTTTATTGTTCCAATCGAGGCAGTTTCTATATAAGTATAAATGTTAATTTGCTTGTTTGGTTTGTTCTTCATCTTGTCGTTGTAGCTTTCAACTTCTCGCATTGTACTCATC
>CAKUZG010000013.1 GCA_934717805.1 uncultured Candidatus Saccharibacteria bacterium
TCGCTGAATTTCGATTTGTGAAATAGTGTCAAGAATATTATAAAACCATTTCGAAGTTTGTTTTTTAAGCCAAGTTTCACCTTCGCGAGATTCACGCTTAGCGTAAATATCATCATAACCTTCCTCCCAAAGGTTAATCATTGCGGGAATTAATTCGGGTGGATCTTGAAGGTCGGCATCAATAATCACCAAAGCATCACCTTTGGCGTAATCGAATCCAGCAAGCATCGCATTTTCTTTGCCAAAATTTCGACTTAAATTAATGTATGAAATTCGCGAATCTTTTTCGCTTTGGTCGTGGATAATTTTCATCGTTCGATCTTTTGATCCATCGTTAATAAAAAGGAATTCGAAATCATATTTTGTTACGTTGTTAGCTAAAAGATCTAACCTTTCGAAAAGTTTTGGAAGAGATTTTTCCTCATTATAAGCGGGGATCATAATCGTGACGAGTTTTTTCATAGTAGTTATATTATAACATAAAAAGTCTAAAAAAACTTTAAAAACGTTGATTTTTTATTGAGCTTATGATAAAATTGTTTCAGGAGAAAAAATGAAAATAAATAGACAAAATACTAAAAAAACTAAAATTATTGTTTTCGTAATTATTGCGATTATTTTATTGCTTGGAGCTGGAGGAGCTTTTTGGTGGATGAAATCACAAAAGAGTGATAAAAACGAAAATAAGAAAGAAGAAAAAACTTCGAAAGTTGAAGATAAAAAGTCGGATTCGAAAAAATCTGAAAATGAAACTAAAAAACAGGATGAATCCGAAAAACAGATCATTAATTCAAAAACTAAGAATACGACAACTGATCGTGCAGAAGGAACTACTGATACATCAGGTTACACCAATTTCCCAACTTATACAACTGTTCAAGTTGAAGATGGTGCAGTTCGTGTTGCTGGACAAATTTCAGGATTACTTTATGATGACGGTAATGGAAAATGTTCATATACCTTAACTCATGCAGATGGAACTACTATTGAACTTTCAACTGAAATTTTGGAAAGTCCAAACAATAAATATTGTAAGGCGGTTTCGAAAAAAATCAGTGACAACGATCTTAAATCTGGTAAGTGGACTGCGGTAACAACATATAAAAATATAAAACAAAAACAAGAAGGAAAATCTGATGCTCAAAGTTTTACGATCGAGAAATAGAGAATTTAGAAAAGCGGTTTTTATTGGTGTTCCTATTATTGCGCTGATTGTTTTTAGTGCTTTGGCTATAATTCGAAATATCTCGGGTGCAGTACGTGCGACTGATTTTAATCCAGGAAGAATTATTGACGATAGTGTTTTCTATGATAAAGACTCGATGAACGTCCAACAAATTCAGGCATTTTTAAATAGTCAAGTTGGACAATGTGACACTTGGGGAAACGGGCCGTCTGGTAGGGGTGATGGAAGAACTGCAGCACAATTTGCGGCAGCTCAACATTCAAGCTACTGGCATCAACCGCCATATGTTTGTATAAATAACTATCACGAAAATCCAAATACAGGTGAAACTTCTTTCGAAAGAGGTGGTGGTGCGTTTAGCGGTGGAATATCAGCTGCACAAATTATTTATAATGCTGCTCAAGAATATGGAATTAGCCCAAAGGTTCTTTTAGCTCTATTGAGGAAAGAATCACAAAATGTTTTGAATGATAATTGGCCAGTAAAGGGTCAATATAAATATGCAATGGGTTATGGTTGTCCTGATTCTGGGCCAAATTATACTGCTGCTTGTGTGAATTCGAAAGCTGGTTTTTATAAACAAATGACTCTTGCTGCTTGGCAATTAAAATATTATAAAGATCACTACAAAGATGGTGGATACTCTTTGAGAATTGGTTGGAATAATATACAATATTCGCCAAATCCAGCATGTGGAACGAAACGAGTTAATATTGAGAATGTTGCAACGTTAAGTTTGTATATCTATACTCCATATGTTCCAAACGATGCGGCACTTGCAAACTTCCCAGGAACTGCAAACTGTGGTGCTTACGGAAATCGTAATTTCTTCATGTTCTACAATCAATTGTTTGGTTCAACTATTGATGATAAGGTTGAAATTGTTAAATCTAATGTAGCTATACCTAAAGATTCTTATGCAGTTTCGGCTAACTCTTCATTGAATTTGGATATTGAAAATGGTGCAATTAATTCAAATGGTGCTCGCGTTCAAATCTATAATGCAAATAGTTCTAAGGCACAACAATTTTCATTTGAACAGACTAGTGATGGATATTACGTTATTAGAAACTTAGGATCGGGAAAAGTTCTTGATGTAGCTGGAGGAAGAACTATTAACGGAGCTTCAGTTCAACTTTATGATTATAATGGAACTTGTGCGCAAAAATGGGCTTTAAGTAGAAAATCTAACGGAAAGATTGAGATTCTTTCTAAGTGTAATGGAAACAAAGCATTAGATATTGCCGGCGGAAATATAAATTCTTCCGGTGCTAAACTTCAACTTTATAGTAGGAACGATACACCATCTCAAGAATTTAATATTAAATCTTTATCTCAAGGCTTAAATGGAACGTTTAAGATTTCGAATTTCGTATCGAACAAAGTTATAAATACTAAAAATGAGGAGAATTCTGCCTACATTTCAGATTCTGTTTTAAATAGTTCAGTCCAACAGTTTGAAATTAAGAAATACGACGGAATATTCTATAAAATTAAAAGTTTAGCTAGTGGAAATTTCCTAGAAATATCTGAAAATGTTAATGCTAAGCAACTACGCTTCAATCATGACCGACAAAATTCTTGTGAACAGCTTTGGTCAATTCATGCCGATGAAAGAGGCGCTTACAAAATTCAAAACGCTTGTTCCGGAGGTTTTGTTATAGATGTTATTAATGGTGCTATTAATAACAATGGTTCATATCTTCAAGGATATAATTCTAATAATACCGATGCTCAAAAGTGGAAAATTGAAGATATTAATACAATTAAAGCCTTAAATGAGCAAAAAAGCACCAATAGTACCGAGGTGGAAGGTAAACATGTAGTTTCAACTATGACTACATTGGCAATGGATATAGCTAGCGGTAGAATGACTAATGGCACGAATATACAGATATATAATCAAAATAAAACACTTGCTCAGAATTTTACTATTGAAAAAACTTCAGATGATCTTTACGTTATTCGTAGCGATAATGGAAAGGTTATCGATATATCTGGCGGTAGAATATTAAATGGCACAAAACTTCAACTTTATGATTATAATGGAACTTGTGCTCAGAAATGGAAAATATTGAAAAGTGATAATGGTCTGTATGAAATTCTGTCTGCTTGCGATTCAAATAAAGCTATAGATGTGTCCGGAGGAGCAATAGGGCTATCTGGTACTAAACTACAACTATATTCAAGAAATCAAACTCTTTCTCAAAAGTGGAATTTGAAACAATAATTTTAAAGATCATTCTCTATCGAGAGTGATCTTTTTTTAAATTGATTAATATGATATAATTGTAGGTATAATGACGAAAATAGGATTTTTTGATAAGAGAAATCGAGTCTTACTTGTAGAACTCGTTAAAACAGATTTTAAATTAAGATATCAAGGTTCGGTTTTAGGAATTTTATGGTCAGTGTTGAAACCACTTATGATTTTCGTGGTGATGTACTTTGTTTTTGTTAAATTTTTGCGAATTACCGACCCTTCAATTCCTAATTATGCGATCACGTTGCTTTTAGGACTTTCACTTTGGGCATTTTTTACCGAGGCTGTAACGCTAGGAATGACATCCATTGTTGCTCGTGGTGATTTAATGCGAAAAATTAATTTTCCAAAATACATTGTAATTCTTTCCTCAATGGTGAGTGCTTTAATTTCGCTATCAATTAATCTTTTAGTGGTGTTAGTTTTTGCTTTATTCGCAGGAGTAAAGTATCATCTAACAGTTTTATGGTTGCCGTTTAATATTATTTTACTTTTTGCGGTTGCTTTTGGACTTGCATTAATCTTATCAACGTTGTATGTTAAATTCCGTGATATTTCTCATATTTGGGAAGTTTTCATGCAAATTTTGGTATATTCAATGCCAATTATGTATCCAATTTCAATGGTGGCGAAAGTTTCTATTTTTGGTGTGTCAGTTGCAAAATTAATGATGCTTAATCCAATCGCATTGGCAATTCAGGATATTCGTCATAATTTAATTGCGCTAGAAACGCCAACTTTCTGGACGGTATTCCAAAATTATTGGATTGCACTAATTCCAATTTCGCTAGCAATTTTTTTGGTTGTTTTCGGACTTTGGTATTTTAATAAAAATTCAAAGAAATTTGCGGAGATTATGTAATGGGAAAATACGCTTTAGAAGTAAAACATGTTTCGAAAAGTTTTCGTTTACCAACCGAACAAGCCAACGGTATTAAGCAAGCTTTTGTAAACTGGACAAAAGGAATTAAAGGTTATAAAGAACAACATGTTTTGAAAGATATTTCGTTCAAAGTTGAAAAGGGCGACTTTTTTGGTATTGTTGGAAGAAATGGTTCAGGAAAATCAACTCTGCTAAAAATTATCTCACAGATTTATACACCTGAAAAAGGAACTGTAAAAGTTGACGGAACATTAATTCCATTTATTGAGCTTGGGGTTGGATTTAACCCAGAATTAACTGGTCGTGAAAATATTTATCTTAACGGTGCGCTTTTAGGTTTTTCAAAAGATGAAATCTCAGCAATGTATGACGAAATCGTTGAATTTGCAGAACTTGAAGAATTTATGGATCAAAAGTTGAAGAATTATTCTAGTGGAATGCAAGTTCGATTAGCATTTTCAATTGCGATTAAAGCTCAAGGTGATATTCTGGTTTTGGACGAAGTCTTAGCAGTTGGTGATGAAGCGTTTCAACGAAAATGTGATGATTTCTTTTCTAAAGTTAAAAAAGATAAAACTAAAACTGTTATTCTTGTGACACACTCTATGTCTTCTGTGCGTAGATATTGTAATAAGGCTATCATGATTAACCAAGGTGAAGTTGCTTCTCTTGGAAGTATTGATGAAGTTGTTGAAGCTTACACTCAATTAAATCTTGAAAAACTTGGAAAGAAAGAACCCGAAACTAAAGAGGTTCTCGGCTTAAATGATGAACTAACAAAATTGAAAATTAATGCGATTAGCAAAAAAGTTATATCCAGTAAAGAAGATTTTAAATTTGAAGTTGAATATAATTATACAGGAAAGAAAAATATTTTCATTTCAGTAGCAATGCTAGATCAAACTCGTGGTGGAATTGTTTATGATTCTGGACAAGTTTTTGTTGATCGTGGTGATCAAAAGGTTAGATTCTCAATTCCAATGGAATTATTTAACAGTACTGAATTTAAACTTACCGCCTCAGTTCGCGATGCTAACAAAAAACTAAGTGGAGACAAGAATTTAATTGGCTTTACTAATGATGATAACTCTTTAAATTTTGTTCTTTCAAATAAAAAAGATCTTTCAAGTTATGCATTGCTTAACAGTAAAGTTTTTAGAGTCGAAAGGTTAAAATAACTGTGTCAAAAGTTTCAGTAATTATTCCATTTTATGGTGTTGAAAAATATTTTGAGGATTGTTTAAAAAGTATTCAAGGTCAAACTTATAAAAATTTTGAAGCAATTCTAGTCGATGATGGATCGAAGGATAATTCAATAAAAATTGCTGAAAAGTTTGTAAAAGCAGACAAACGATTCAAACTAGTTCGCCAAGAAAATAAAGGCTTAAATATTGCTCGAGCAACTGGATTCGAGAATTCAAATGGCGATTTTATAACTTTTCTTGATTCTGATGATGTTTTAGATTACGGTTTTCTACAGCGAATGGTGGAACCTCTTAAAGATAAAGAAGTCGATTTTACGATTTGTGCTTATCGAAATTTTGGAGGATCTGTTGAGTTTCAAGAAACTAAATACGAAGCTATTCTTTCGGAGAAGGTTAAAAAAGATGAAATTTTGCATCGATTTTTAATTGGTAATTCTGAAATCGAAAATGTTTTTCTTCAAATCGCTTGTGGAAAAATGTTTCGGCGAAAAACAATTGAAAAAGTTGATTTTGAAAAATCTAATTATAGAATTAATGAAGACGAATTTATGTCGCCAATGTTTTATGCTGATGTTAAAAAATCAGTGGTGATTATTAAAAATCCTCTTTATCTTTATCGTTTAAATCCTACTTCTATAATGTCTTCAATAAAAAAGAAATATCAAAATTATTTCAGAGGAGAGAAAATCTCTAGGTTTAAAATGATTGAAAATATGATGAATTTTAGGCTTGAGATTTTCCCTGATTTTTTTGATGAAATCGTTAGGAACTTTGCGCTACATTTTTATGTCTTTTCAAAAGACTATCTTAGTGGTTCTAAAAAATGCGAAGATAAGGATGAGATGGTTGAAATTCTTTCTAAAAATATTAAAAAGATTAAAAAAGCATTTAAAAAATGTCATCCCACAGGAATTGAAGCCGATTTTTATAATTTTATTTTCGAAAAAGGGGCTGAAAAAATGTTTGACTTTAAAGATATTCAGCCTAAAATATCTGTGATTGTGCCAGTTAATGGCAGTGAAAAATATCTTGAAATTTGTCTAAACTCTATTAAAAATCAAACATATTTAAATCTAGAAGCTATTTTAGTTGTTCAAAATTCTAAAAAAATACCTGAAATTTGTAGTAATTTTACCGAAATTGATAAGCGATTTAAAATTTATTCTGCAAATAAAATTAAAGATTCTTCTTTGCGAAACTTTGGCATCAAAAATGCAACGGGTAAATATTTAACTTTTATTAGTGGCGATGATTATTACGAATTTGACGCTTTCGAAAAAATGTCTAAATCTTTAAAAGATAATGCTGATTTAATATGTTATACTTTTTATATTAAAAAAGGTGATGACTTTTTGAGACAAGATCTAGGACGATTTAAAGTTCCTACAGATGGTGTTTTTAAAAAAGGTGATATTTCTAAAAAACAGATAAAATTCTTTGCAGAAAATGCAAATTATCTAGCGGGAAAATTTTTCAAGACAAGTTTAATAAAAGGCAAAAATATCCGCTTTATGAAGAATTATTATCCTAATTTTATGGTTAAAGCATTTTGTTCGGCTAAAAAAATAGCTTTTCATGATGATACTATTTATATTCATCGTGAGTCTGAAGACAAAAAAGAACCAATAAATTTAATTAAAAAAGTTAAAAAAATAGTTCGAAAAAAGATAACTAGAAGAAAGGTTTAAGAATGGAAAGTCCGTTAGTTTCTGTAATTTGTACGAATTATAACAAAAGTAAGTGGATTGAGCAAACCATTAGAAGCTTATTAAGCCAAAAGACGAACTTTAATTTTGAGATTTTAGTAATTGATGATGCTTCTACGGATGATTCTCCGGGGATAATTCAAAAAATTTATGAGGAAAATTTGGATAAAATAAGATTCTTTAAGAATGAAGAAAATCTAGGAATTGCTAAAACTTGGAAAAAAATATGCAATGAAGCTCGAGGAAAATATATAGCTCGGTGTGATGGCGATGACTATTGGATTAGCGAAGAAAAGTTGCAAAAACAGGTTGATCTTCTTAAAAAGAGTAAAGATTCAAAATGGTGTAATACTGAATTTCAAACCGAGAATGAGAAAGGTGAAATTCTTTTTAGAAAATCTTTTGCTGAAAATTTTGTAAAAATGCCTGAAGATTTTACGGAGATGCTGATTTCGAAAGGTTTCACAAATGCTTCAACATGGTTAATTGAGACTGAATTAATGAAAGAAGTAAATGATACGCTTGATATTACAACTCCTGATGATACGTTTGATATACAATTAGAATTATTTATTAGGACTAAACTTTCAACAGTAAAAGATCCAATGGTGTCATATAGATTTACTACAGGCTCGGACTCTCATCCAGAAGATCTTTCGAAAATTCAAGAGAGAAACCAGCGGCTGCTTAAAACGCAGATAAATTTTTTACAAAAGTATCAAGATAAAGTTAATTTTTTGCAAGCAACAAAAGAACTTTTAGAAAAACAAACCACACTCGAAAACTATCTTGCAGAAAAAGAAATTTCGATTTTAGAGCGAAATAAATTACTAAATGATAGGCAGAAATTTATTGATGAACAGGGTCTAATTATCAAACATCATGAAGATAGTGTAAGAGATTTAGAAAATAATATCGAAGAATTAGAAAACCAAAAGTGGTTTGGGTTGCATAAAATTATTTATAAAGATAGTAAGAAGGAGAAAAAATGAAAAAAATTTTAATTATCTCGAATGGTCCAATTCCAGCACCAGAAATTAAAAATGTTGAAGGTGGTGGATTAAGAGCTTGGGGCTTAGCTAACGGACTCCAAAATAATTCGAAAGATAAGTATGAAGTGGAAGTTTCATATAATCAAGTTTTTAAGCAAGATAATTTTACGGATGAACTAAATGGTATTAAAATTTCTACTTGGGAAATATCAACATTAGCAGAGAAAATTCAAGAATTTGATTCGGTTCTTGTTAGCTATAATGCCGGAGATATAACTCAAACAGTTGTTGATAATATACGCCAAGATCAACAGTTGATATTGGATGGATATGTTCCTATTCATATTGAGATGTCTGCACGAAATTCAGACAATCTTGATCGCGAATATGATGCGTTTAATTTCGAAAATAAGATTTGGACAAAAGCCTTAAGAAGAGGTGATATTTTGCTATGTGCAAACGAAGCTCAAAAGAAATTTTACACAGGTGTTATGGCGCAAGTTGGAAGAATAAATCCAATAACTTATGGTGATGAAGATCTAATTCAGATTGTTCCTTACGGTATTTATCGAGAAAAAGCGGTAGCTAAGCATGATCCAGTGTCAAAACTTGTTAAGAATAAAAAAGCTTTCAAGTTGTTATGGTTTGGCGGAATTTATCCTTGGTTTGATCTTACCAATCTACTTAAGGCTGTTAAAAACGCCAATAAAACAACGCCAATTGAATTAATCATGGTTGGAGTTAAGAATCCATTTAACCAACACCCAGATTTCATAAAAAGATACGAAGAAGTTATGGACTACATTAAAAATAATAATATGGACGAGATCGTTCATATCACTGGCTGGGTTAAATTTGAAGATAGGGCTGAATGGTATCTTGGAAGTGATGCTGTGGTGCTAATTAATAATATTGGTATGGAAAATACACTCGCTTGGAGAACACGATTGGTTGATTATGTTTGGGCTGATCTACCAATTGTTACGAACGGTGGTGACCCAATGAGTGATATTTTGAAAGCAAATAATGCGGTTTATATATTACCAGATCTTGATGCGAAAACTATCGAAAAAGAGATTATTAAAATTTCGAAAGATAAAGAAGCGCTCAAGCAAGTTTCGGCGAATCTTTCGAAAGTTAGAAAACTATTTTATTGGGATAAAGTTACTGAAAATTTAAGTAAACTAATTTTTGAAGGTTACAAACCTGCTGATGCGGGCTATTTAGAAAATGCTGTTGTAAATATTAACGATGGTCAAAGTGTAAATATTGGCAAAGTTTCTAGAATTAAAAATAAACTTCGTAGAGGATCTGGAAAACTATTAAGATATTATAAAAATAACGGATTTGCAGCAACATATAAAATAACGACAGATAAAGTTGTTCGAAAAATCAAGAGAAAAACAGTTTCTAATATTGATAAAAAACCAAAGATAATTATCGTATCTCACCAACTTGATAACACTGGTGCTCCATTTGTTGCAATGGATTTAGCTTTCGATATTCAAAAACAGGTTAAAAATCTTGGGCGAAAATTAAAATTTATTGCCTTTACGCCGATTAAGATTGAAAATGTTCGAGAACTAAAGAAGGCTGGTATTGAGGTTGAAATTTATACAGATAGAAACCTTTGGCTAAACTACAATAAAGGTGATATAGTTATTTTAAATAGTTTTGGGCTTTCTAGGGCTGTTACACATTCGACAATCCAAGCTGCTAAAAATAATATTCTAGACGCTTTTTACTGGTATGGTCATGAGGCTACCCCAGAAAGATTTGTAGATTTGGATACGAGGGATGAATTCGTTAAGCTTCTTGAAAGTAATAAAGCTAAACTTTATGCTGTATCAAAAGGTAGTGCGGAAGCTTATAAAGAATTCTTTGGGACAGATAAAAATACAGAAGTGATGAACTTTAGATTTGATTTCCCTAGCGATCGATTTGCGGTTAAAGATCCTGAAGATTTCGAAAAACTTGATTTTATTGTTACTGGAGCGGTTTCTGATGGCCGAAAAGGACAATTACCAATTCTTTACGCATTCTTAAATTTCTACAATAATTTCTATAAGAAAAATCCTAAATCATACCGTGATTTTAGTCTGAAATTTATTGGTGTTGATGAAGCTGGATATATTAAAAAACAAATGGAAGTTTCTGCTAAGGGCTTAGATGGAAAATGCGAAATTGTAGGGCAAATTCCACGAGCCAAAGTTCTGGATTTTGTAGAAGAAGCTAATATGACAATTTGCTATTCTTATCACGAATCAATGGGAATTTTTGTTTATGAAGGTATGGCATTTGGTCATCCGATTATTCGAAACGATTGTTATGGTCAAGAAGAACAATTAATTGATGGCGGTAACGGTTGGGCTGTTCGAAATGATGATTATCAAACACTTTGTGATGCAATAGAAGAAAGCTTAAATCTAGAAAAAACTTCAAACGATAAGCTTGCTAAAATGTCAAAAGTGTCAGAAGAGATTGCTGAAAAAGCTACGCATTCTGAATATTTTGTAATTGATGAGATTAAGAAGGTTTTGAATGAAAATTAATGCTAGAAAAATCTCAAAAAAATCTACAAAAAATATTTTGAGTGGCTCGAGAAAAGTGTGGAAAAACCTAAAATCGTTTTTCTCAAATCCATTTTTCTTAACTTTAACCATTGTTGATTTAATACTGGTCTCATTTATGTATGTTGGGCCAGGTAATTTGATTAACACGCACGACGGAAATTACCATCTTTACCGATTCGCAACTTCAATTTCTGCCTTTGATGACGGGCAAAAGCTTCTCCAGCTTGATGCTGACCAGCTTCAAGGCTTTGGTCAGGCGCCAAATTTGTTTTACGGCCCAATGTTAAGTTGGTTAGTTTTGATTGTCTTTAAAATTACATCAAATTTGCAAATATCTTTAATGTTTTTAATGCTGGTTGCAACAATCGCAACAACTTTTGGCGCGTATTACGCCTCGAAAAATATTTTTAAAAGTGAAAAAGCTGGATTTTTTACAGCCCTAATTTTTACACTTGAGCCGTTTCATGTGGGTGAATTACTGACTCGTGGCTCGTTTAGCGAATATTTAGCGTTTGCATTCATTCCGTTTATAATTCTAGCAATTTATCAGATTATTTTTGAGAGTAAAACTGATTTTAAGCGTATTTTTATGCTTGCATTTTCTGCTTTCGGGATTATTATGAATCATAATTTGACCGCCGTTTTAATCGCAGCGATGGCAGCACTTTTTGTAGTTTTTAATATTCGAAAGGTATTTTCGAAGCCAAAAATTCTATTTTCGCTAATTTTGGCTGGAATTTTGGCTGTTGGATTTTCCGCAATTTTTATTTTGCCGTTTCTTGAGGCTCGAGAAGTAGGAATTTACAATATTTTCAATCCTGATTTTCAAAAATGGTTTTATGTGAATGGGTCGCAAGTTACCCCAGCTGATGCCTGGTTGCCAACTAATATGTTCCGCCCACCAGCTGGACATGCTTCAGTTGTGTTTGGTTTAAGTCCGGTATTATTGGTTCTAACTATTGGCTTTTTGGTTTTTCGAAAAGATATAAAAAATACAAATTATCGCCGTTTCTCAATGATGTCAATTGTAATTTCGGCAATTTTTGTGCTTTTTTCAACAAGAATTTTTGCATTCATTCCGGCAGTTCAAAATTTTCATAGCATGTTGCAATTTAGTCAGCGGATGTTAATTATTCAATCTGTTCTTTTGCCTTTTGTGGCAGGGTATTTTATTGGCGAAAAGCTCAAAAATAAGCGTGAGATAATGATTGCCGCTGCAATTGCATCGATTTCATATATCCATATCACAACAAGCGCAATTGAACCAGGTAAATTTGCTTTACCTATGAATGTTGGGATTGACTACAATTTGATTGATATCAATATCGCAATGGGAGAATATCAACCGATATTTCCGAAAGTTGAGAATGTAAATGATATTTCTGCAACCGCTGCTGGATATGTTAAGAAAACTATTTCTGAAAAGGGGCAAAAAGCTGATGTTATCTCCGGTTCGGCAAAAATCTCTGGATTTGAGAAAAAAGGTTCGAGAATGCGTTTAGTGGTTTCAGAAAATAAAAATGGTGCCGAAATTGAGTTCCCAATGTTTTATTATCCAGGCTTTAAGGCTGTACTTAATGGTAAACCTGTAAAAACTAATTATTCGAATAAAAATCGAATGGTTTCGGTTAAACTTAATCCGGGACAAAATGGCGCCTTGGAAGTTTATTATGGTATAAGTCCAGCGACGAAAATTGGTTCGATTGTGAGCGGATTAAGCTTTTTAGCTTGTGGGTTATTTATGGTTATTAAGAGGTATAAAAATGCGAAATAATAAGACTGCGATTATAATTTTGAATTTTAATGGTTGGCGAGATACTCAAAAATGTCTTGCAGCTCTTTCGAAACAAACTGTTCAAGATTTCGAGATTTATTTAATCGATAATGGTTCAAAAGACGAATCTGTCAAAGAGCTTTCGAAAATTAAAATGCCAAATCTTCACTTCCATAAAGAAAAGAAAAATACTGGTTTTACGGGTGGCGTAAATATTGGAATCAAATGGGCAATTAAGAATAATTTCGAAAATGTGGTTTTACTGAATAATGATGCGAATGCTGAGCCTAAATGGCTTGAGAATCTATTAAAACCGCTTGAAAAATCTCCTGAAATTGGTGCAGTAACTAGTTTAATGTTAGATAAAACTGGTAAATTTATTGATGACGCAGGTGATGTTTATTCAACTTGGGGAATCCCAATGCTTCGCAATGAAGGTGAATCAAAGAAAAACGCACCTAAAAGTGGATTAGTTTTTGGTGGAACCGGCGGGGCAACACTTTATCGAACAAAAGTTTTCAAAACAATTGGTTTTTTCGACGAAGATTTTTTTGCTTACAATGAAGATGTTGATATTGACTGGCGGATGCAGCTTGCAGGTTTTAAAGTTTGGTATGAGCGAACTGCAGTTGTTTGGCATAAACATTCAGCAACCAGTTCGAAAATTCCAGGGTTTACAATTAATCAAGTTTTTAAAAATTTGCCGCAAGTTTTCTGGAAGAACGTTCCATTTCCAATGATCTTACCAATGTTTTTTAAGTTCTATGCAGTTTATTGGGCTTTCGTAATTTATCGCATACCGAAAGGTGGGGTTAAATTTGCACTAAAAGGAATTTGGCAGGGAACTCTTTTGATTCCTAAATCACTTAAAAAACGACGAGAAATTCAAGGTAGAAAAGTAGTTTCAAATGAGTATTTAAAATCGATTCTTTATCACGGGCTACCGTTAAAGCAAGTTAATCGAATAAAGAAATTTTTAAAGCTTAAGCGTTAAAATATTTTAAAATAAATTTGACTAAAATAAAACAATATTGTATAATTGGAGTTACGAGTAAGTCTCGTAGCTCTTTAAAATTCGAAAGAGTTAAAATCTAGAAAAAAGGAGGGTTCCTCATATGAAAGGAATCATACTCGCAGGCGGCTCAGGAACACGCCTTTATCCGATCACACTGGCAAACTGTAAACAGCTTTTGCCGGTTTATGATAAGCCAATGATTTACTATCCGCTTTCAACCTTAATGTTGGCAGGAATTCGTGATATTTTAATAATCACAACACCGGAAGATAACTATCGTTTTAAAGAATTACTTGGCGACGGTTCAAGCTTTGGTGTAAGAATTACCTACGCTATTCAGGAAAAACCGAATGGTTTGGCGGAAGCATTCATTATTGGTGAAGACTTTATTGATGGTGATGATGTTGCGCTAGTCCTTGGGGATAACGTTTTTCATGGTCAAGGTTTTACAGATAAGCTTAAAAGTGCTCGTAATAAAATTGAGCGTAAAAAAGCTAATGCTGTGATCTTTGGTTATCAGGTTAAAGATCCAAAACGTTTTGGTGTTATTGGCTTTGATGAAGAGATGAATGTTAAATCTCTTGAGGAAAAACCAGAATATCCAGAGTCAAATTACGCCGCAACAGGCCTATATTTCTATGATAATTCTGTCGTAGAAATTGCCAAGAATGTTCAACCTAGTCCACGCGGAGAGCTTGAGATTACAGATGTAAATAAAGCTTTTTTGAAAGGTGGACATCTTTCTGTCGAACTCCTTGGTCGTGGATTTGCATGGCTTGATACGGGAACGCATGAGAGTCTTTTGCAAGCTTCACAGTATATCGAAACTGTTCAACGCTTGCAAAATGTTCAGGTTGCTAATCTGGAAGAAATCGCATTCCGAAAAGGTTGGATTTCGAAAGAAGAAGTTGAAAAACTCGCACAGCCACTTTGTAAAAATGATTATGGGAATTATCTCCTTCGAATCATTAACTCTTAGAATTGATTAATCGCTCATTGAATATGGGCGATTTTCTTTTATAAAATGGACAAAATCGTTTAAAAATAGTATTATATAACTATATGAAACGAGACAAACTTACGATTGTTCGAATAATTATGCTAGCCTCTGATACTTTAGCGGTTGTGGGCTCATTTATGCTTGCTTATTTTGCGCGAACCCACCTTGACACACGAGCGTATTATTTTGCACCAAATATTTGGAATTTTGTTTTTTTAGCGGTTTCACTTTTACCACTTTGGCTGGCAATTAATTATTTTTTTGGACTTTATGAACGTTCGGTGTTTTTTTATCGACCAAAAGAATACGGAAGAGCGCTAATTGTTTCAATTATTAGCATTATGGCGATGATTTCGTATGAATTTTTCACAGGTGATGAAGTTTTTCCAGTTCGAATTATTGCAGTATTTTTCGTACCAATCAACTTTTTAATGATGATTCTTGGTCGCGAAATTGTGCGTTTTATTCGAAGAGCTTTAATTAGAAGTGGTTTTGGCCGACAAAAAGTTTTAATCATCGGTTCGAATTCACGTTCGACTGATTTGGCGCAATTCTTTCATAATAATATTGATTTTGGCTATGATACAGTTGGAATGGTTTCGAAAAGCACGTTTTTACCTTTGAATACTGGCGTTCGACATTTCTCGAGTTTTAAGGAGGCAGTTTCGAAAACGGATCCTGATATTTTAATTCAAACAGATTCACTCAGGAGTGAGGATATTTATAATTATGCAATTGAGAATCACCTAGAATATATGTTTGTGCCACAACAAGATCGTTTATTGTCACAAATTAATACAATTGAAGTTGTCGGTGGTTTACCAGTGATTGATGTTAAAGTTACAAAGCTTTTTGGTATGGGTCGAATCTGGAAACGCCTAATGGACCTAATATTAGGCTGGGTTGGTTTGATTTTGGTTTCTCCAATTATGCTAGTTGTGGCGATTATTATGAAAATTACTGCACCAAAGGATTCAATCTTCTTTAAGCAGGTCCGTTTAACACGCTTTAATCGGGAGTTTTATATCTATAAATTCCGTTCACAAAAGGCTGAATTTGATGGTTTAACTCCTGAACAAGCTTTCGAAAAAATGGGCAGACCTGAACTTTCGAAAAAATATCGCGAAAATGGTGATCAGTTAGATGATGATCCGCGGGTTACGAAAATTGGTAAATTTATTCGTGCAACTTCGATAGATGAGCTCCCTCAACTTTTCAATGTTATTCGAGGCGATATTTCTTTGGTTGGGCCGCGTGCGTTAATTCCTCAAGAAATTAATAAATCAAATCGTAAAAATGTTATTTTGGCAGTTAAAGCTGGTGTAACGGGTTTGGCGCAGGTTTCTGGTCGCCGTGATATTTCTTTTGAAGAACGTCGTCGTTTGGATGTATACTATGTGCAGAACTGGTCAATTATTTTCGATATTCAAATTTTATTTAAAACTGTTGCGAGTGTGATTTTTCGAAAAGGGGCAAAATAATGAACAAAAATCCAAAATGGCTTAAAGGTAAAAAAGTTGCAATTGTGACTGATTGGTTGACGACTTATGGAGGTGCCGAAAAGGTCGTATTAACAGTTTCAGAAATTTTTCCAGAAGCACCAATTTTTACTTCTCAATATTCCGAAAAAGAAGTAGATTGGTTTTCAAATAAGCAGGTTGAAACTGGCTGGCTAAATGTTTTCCCTGCAAAAATGCGTAAAATTTTACCAGTTGGGCGAGTTTTATATTTTCGAAATTTAGGGAAAAAACTAAAAGATTTTGATGTTATTATTTCAATTTGCTGTGCTGAAAGCAAAGGGCTAAACCTTTCAAAAAAACAGCTGCATATTAGTTATTTGCAAGGTCCACCAATTCAATATTATTGGGGAATGTACGATGATTATATTAATAATCCCGGGTTTGGTAAATTAAGTTTTTTAGTGCGTTTTTTCTTTAAAATTTTAGTTAATCCGCTTCGAAAAAACGACTTTAAGCTTGCTCAAAAGCCAGATTTTCTAATTGCTAACTCAAGCTATTCGAAAGATGAAATTTTGAAATATTACAAACGTGACGCAAGTATTGTTTTTCCACCAGTAGAAGTTGATAAGTTTAAACTTGAAAGAAATAAAAAAGATTATTATATTACAACTTCGCGCCAAGTGAATTGGAAGAAGTTAGATTTAGCGGTCGAAGCTTTTTCGAAGAACGGCAAAAAGTTAGTTTTAGTTGGGGGTGGTGCTGAACACCAAAAACTGGTTGAATTAGCTGGGGGCGCTAAAAATATCGAGTTTATTCCGCGGATTAGTGATTCTCTTGAACTTTCGAAAATTGTAGCCGAGGCGAAAGGTTTTGTTTTTCCGAGTCTAGAACCTTTTGGTATTGCGCCAATTGAAGCATTGGCGACAGGAACGCCAGTTTTAGCGTTTAATCAAGGTGGTGCTCAAGATTATATTAAAGATGGTGAGAATGGTGTATTTTTTGATAAACAATCTTCATCCGCAATCTTAAAGGCAGTTGAGAAATTCGAAAAAACAAGTTTTGATTCTGAAAAAGTTTCAGAAAGCGCAAAGAAATTTTCGAAAGAGAATTTTAAGAAGAATTTTGAAGAAGAAATGAAGAGGAATTTTAATGGAAAATTTTAAAAAGTTAAATTTTGTTGAAAAGGTTTTGTTTTTTGCGCCATTTGCAATGTGGTTTTCGTATTATCCTAATTTTCATTTTGGAAAGTCTGCTGGTGCGAATTTAGAGTTTTCGATTGCTTTAATTTATGTAGTTATTTTAGCTTTGGCTGGAATTAAAACAATTTACCAAAACCGTAAAGAATTAATAAAGAATAACGCAGTTTTACTAACTGGATTTTTTGTGTTTTGGAATTTTTTAACAATTTTAAATACGCAAAATTTACTAAGAACGGTATTAGTTTCGGGAGTTTGGTTAGTTTTATGGCTTGATTTTATGATAATTTTAAGCCTTTCGAAAAATAAAATACTTTTTCAAAAGATAACTAAAAACTTTATTTTTAGTAGTTTAGTAATGGCTTGCTTATCAATCATCCAAGTTATTTATGGCGCTTGGACGGATTGGGGATTGTGTGCAGGATGTCGGGCGCAGGGATTCGGGTTTGTGCGACCAAGCGTTTTTGCAATTGAACCACAATTTTTTGGAAGTATGCTTTTGGCGCCAATAATTTTATTGACCCACAAAATTTTTAGCAAGAAAACTTCAAAATTTGAAAAAATAACACTTTGGATTTTATTATTCTCGTTATATTTAACACTTTCACGTGGGGCAATTTTCGCGGCATTTTTTGCAATTTTAGTTCTTGCTTTTATTAATCAACCGTTTTCGAAAAGAAAAATACTTTCGAATGTAATAATTTCAATGAGTTTTGTGTTTTCAAGTTTTTTAAGTGGAATGATTTTTCATGCAATTTTTACAGAATTGAATCCACGAGTTAGTGATGGTTTTTATGATTCAATTTCGAAAAGCGTTAATCAGATGAGTTTGGGTAAAATTAGCTTGCCGAAAATTGAAAAAACAGGAAATCATGAAATTAATGAGCCAGCAATTGAAGGGTCTGTTAAACAACAAAATAATCAAAGTAACACTCAAAACTCAAAAAAAGCGTTATTTAATGGGTATGTTGAAAAATCAACAGATGAACGAACAAGAATGTCAGATTTAGCGGTTGAAACTTGGCGTTCGAATATTTTTGTAATGTTTTTTGGTGTTGGCGCGGGTGGCTCAGGTGCTGCCATTTATAATTCTACACACAAAATTGCAAACACTTCAGAAATCGTTCAGAATGAATTTCTATCAATTTTATTGGAGCTTGGTATTTTTGGTTTTCTAATTTGGTCTCTTATCTTGCTTTCAATAATCAGACTAGCTAAAGAGAAAAAATATATTTGGACAATAGTTTTTGCGTTTTTAGTTCAATGGTATTTCT
>CAKUZG010000014.1 GCA_934717805.1 uncultured Candidatus Saccharibacteria bacterium
AACTTGAGGACGGTAAAGAGCTGGCATTCATGAGTAAGAAAATTGCTAAAATTTTTTTGGATGCGCCGGTTGAAATAGATTTCGAAACAGCAGATATTCATAATTTTAATTATGAAAAAGTTTTAGAAGAACTTCGAAAATTAGAATTTAATTCTTTAATCAAAAAAATTCCTAAAGAAATGAAATCTGGCTCAGTAAATTTTGAAAATAGCAATCAGATAAATATTTTTAGCGAGCCTGAACATGAAATAAAAAATCTTGATTTTTTGCCAGAAATTAAAGCCGAAGACTTCTTTAAAAAGAATCAAAAAATAGTTTTCTTTGATTTTGATCAAGATTCGAAACAAATTTTTGTCTCAGATTTTGAGAATATTTCTCAGTTTAAAGTTGAGGATTTTTTGAAATTTCAGGAATTTTTCAAAAATATGAAGACGGCATTTTTTAATGCCAAAGAAACTTTTCACGGTTTAGCAAAAAATAATATCGATTTTTGTAAATGGCGAGAAATTTATGATATTGAACAGATGGAATTCTTATTAAATGCGTTAATTCGTGATAAAACCTTGAGTGGTATTTTTGGTGAAAAAATAAACGAAAATGAACCAAAAAACAGAATTTCAGCAATACGAATTATCTTTGAAGAACAACAGAAAAAGCTTGAAAAAGTGCCAAAAATTCGTGAAATTGCTGAAAAATTAGATTTCCCAATGAGTCGTGTTTTGTTTAAAATGGAGCAAGCTGGTGTTGAAATCTGTCCAAATATTTTTGCAAAAATGAGTGAGAGTTTTGCTGGAGAAATTGCTAAATTAGAATCTGAAATTTTTCAAATTGCGGGCAGGGAATTTAACGTGGCGAGTCCGCTTCAACTTTCGAAAATTCTGTTTGAAGATTTAGCTTTACCAACAAAAGGTATTAAAAAATCAAAAAATGGCTTTTCGACTGGCCAAAAAGAATTGGATAAATTGCGCGAATTTAGCCCGATCATTGAAAAAATTGAGCATTTTAGGGAATTTTCAAAACTAAAAAACACCTATGTTGATGCTTTACCAAAACTTGCTGATAAAAATAACCGAATTCACAGCACCTTTGCGCAAGATATTACAACAACAGGTCGACTTTCTTCAAGTAATCCAAATTTGCAAAATATTCCAATCAGATCAGATCTTGGTCGAAAGATTCGTGAAGGTTTTGTGGCTAAAGACGGAAATCTTTTGGTTTCGGCGGATTATTCGCAGTTCGAGTTGCGTCTTGCAGCTGTTTTATCGGGAGATAAGGCTCTTATTGAAACTTTTGAAAAAGATTTGGATATTCACGCAAAAACGGCTAGCGAAGTTTTTGGTGTTCCATTAGAAGATGTTTCGAAAGATCAGCGGCGTGTTGCAAAGATTATTAATTTTAGTGTTCTTTATGGTGTTGGCGCACATAATCTTTCAGGCACAATTGGCGTTGGTTTTTATGAGGCTAAAAAATACATTGAAGAATATTTTAACGCACACAAGCCAATTCAAGATTTTATGGATAAAACTTTAGAGAAAGCTAAAAATGAAGGCTATGTTGAAACATTCTTTGGGCGAAGACGACCTACGCCAGATATAAATTCGAGTAATTATATGATTCGCGAAATGGCCAAACGAGCTGCGCAAAATATGCCAATTCAAGGAACTGAAGCAGATTTGATGAAGCGAGCAATGCTTGCTGTTGACGAAAAAATTACACAAACTGGTTTGGGTGAACAAATTTTGCAGATTCACGATTCAATTTTAATAGAAACGCCAGAAGAAAACGCAGATAAAGTTGCTGAAATTCTAAAAAATGTGATGGAAAATGTTGCACCAGAATTGCCGGTTAAATTAAAGGTTGAGGTTTCAATAGGCAAAAACTGGCTAACGTTATGAAAAAACCCGCTTTTTAAAGCGGGTTGGGGTAAGGAGAGTTGATTTTTAGCGTAAAGAAGAAAAACATTATTTTTCTTCTTTTTTAGTCTTCTTAAATGCAATAAAAGCTGCACTAACAACTCCTAACATTGTTAGGAGGAACCCAGTATTGTCGTTATGAACTGCTGCGGTATCTACTGTACCATCAGCTTGTTTAACAATAGCTTGCGAATTTTCGCTTGTTGGATTTACGTTAGCGTTAGCTTTTACTGTTGCTTTTGCTTGTTCTGCTGGAGCAGACGCTTCAGCTGTTTTGCTTGTAGAATTATCTTTAGTTGCTACAGTTTTTTCACTAGTAGTATCTTTAGATTTTTCTACTTTAACCTTATCGTCAGCTTTTTTGCTATCGGCTTTTTTGTCAGCCTTAGCATCTTTAGCTTTTTCAGTTGCAGTAGTTTTGTCATCTGTTTTTTGAGATGGTTTTTCTACTGCAGGTTTAGCTGCTTCACTCGTCGCAGGCGTTGTGCTTGTGCTTGGAGCTTCACTCGTCGCAGGCGTTGTGCTTGTGCTTGGAGCTTCACTCGTCGCTGGCGCTGGTGTTTCACTAGTGCTTGCGTTAGGGTCTGACCTGTAGTAAAGATAATTTAAAGCATCATCTTCTGGGTTGGCGTGACCAAATAGTCCAGGTTCTTCCATTGTGATATTATCACCCACATGATATGCTTTACCCTCAGGTCCTGTGATTGTGTAGTAAGGGTACCCCTCAACATCGTCAGGTGCATGTACTGTATATCCATCAGGACCAACTACAGTTCCTCGCATCCAAGATGCTCCAGGTTCATCTGATAGGGAGTATTTTAGATAAAACATACGAGGATTAGTTGAATTAACCTCAGTAGTAGTTTCATCAGCATACACCTTTTGTGCAGTACCGACTTGAGATTGAGCAGCTGTTGCAACTGTAATAGCTGCAACTAACACGATACCAAATTTAGCGAATTTTTTAATTTTATCGTTAGACATAATAAATGTCCTCCTAATCTAATATGTTTTTTAAAGTGCAAATTATAAAATCAACTCTGCTTAAATAATACCATAAAACATAAAAAATGTCAAGCTAATTTTGCTAATTTTGTTATAAAAACTTGATTTTTATAACGCTTTTGGTTATAATGGGGCTTAGGAAAACTATAATTTTTTATAAAGGTGGAAGGAAATTATAAAATGAAGAGGCGTAAAATAACATTTGGCTTAGTTTTAACTATTGCTATTTTGAGTTTGGGAGCAAACATTTTTCAGTTTGTTAGATACAATAACGATATAACTAAAGTAAAGAGCTCTGTTGGAACAGTTTGTGACGATAAAATTATCGATAAATACAACAATATAAAAGGGCCAAAAGATGCCTATGAGAAAAATTCAAAAGCTTTGGGCGAAGAAATTGCAAAAATGTCGGGGAACGAGAAAGATGCTAACTGTGTAGCGATAAGATTCTCGATTGGTACAAAAAACCAAGAAGAAACTTATAAAACTCTAAAAGCATTGGTAGAAAAAGGCCAAAGCCCAAGTCTTAAAATTGAAAATGTGCGCACTATATATAGAATGGACCCTTCGGGAGTTCAAATTAATAGTGTAGAGGATGCTATTAATGGATAGTAAAAAAATCTTTTTAGCTATAGCGCTAGCCTTATTTGGCGTTATATCTTTTTCTAAAGGTGCAAGTGCAGATGTACCTAAAGTTGTTCAAAATCAGTTACGTGATGCATGTAGGAAATTCGATATGTATGAAGTTAACTACAATGGCACAAGAACATTTTTTGAACGCTATACTGGTGGTAATGGTATTGGAACAGCAAACTGGATTTCTAGCGATGAAAACGGAGATAATAACATTAACGCCGTTTATCAAAAGCGTGATTTTGAACTTAGTGAAAATAGCAGGGAATTCTATATAAATACTGCTGTTTTACCATGTTTTAGTAGATATCAATCAGGCGCTGCGGTTAATGTCAGGATTAATGCGAGTCGTGCTGATGCTAGATATCTTATCGCTTTCCCGTCTAAAGGTAAAGGTGAAGCTGGTCAAGGAGATCAACATAGCTATGGTGCTCAACCAGGGGAGTTAAAACGTACTGGTAGAATAAGAGTACTTTTAACGCCCGAAGCTCTTAATAGGTTTAAAGATGGCGATTATCTTACATTTTCTCTACACCAATGTGCTACTGATGCATCTGGAGATGATGTACCAAACTACCCTGCTTGGCAAGACCCCTATGAGTATGTTCCGAATGATCCTGTTAAAAATAATAATCCAGGAAACTGCTATAGCCGCGACATAAGTATCCGTATTAGCGTGCCAAATAAGTTCAATGTTGAATCGAGCACTAAAGCGGCAGTGCTGAATTCGAGTCAAAGCATTAGCTCTGGTGATTCAAGATTTAAAAGTAATGGTCGAAACAATCCACAAACTGCAAAAGTTGGCCAATGGGTTTCGTTTAAACACACTGTAATCGGTAAAGATTTCAACAGGCCTGATGTTCAAGGTTCTGGATCTTACACTACTTTCAGGAACAGCGGTAGTGGAGATACGCCTATTAGTAGCAATGGTGGTTTTAATTGGCGAAGATATGGCTATGAATCTCAAAAAACTTTGATTAACCAAGGTCTTCTTACCGATCCAGTAAATAGCGTGAATGGAAATAACGAAACATTCAGGGTTACTAGGGATATGGCCGGAAAAACTATTTGTTCAAGTATGGCATATATGATTAAGGCCGGAGACATAAATGGACGTAACAGATATAATCAAAGAACAAATGAAGCCTGTGTATATGTTCCATACAACTTTGACGTTACTCCTTGTGTGAAAATAGATAGAATTAAAAACTGTTCAGGTGGTGATATTGATATACCAACTGATGGCACAATTCCACCAGACCCAAATAATGGCGAAGAGATTGAAGTTCCTGATAACGGAACCGGAACTTCTCCGATAAAGTATAAAATTACAACTTGGCGTGTTCCTGCTGCTAGGGAAGGCCGCGTAACTGTAAATAATAAGCGAGAAAACGAAAACGGCAATACCTGTGCTGCAGATAATTTCTACTGGCAAGATTATCAGGGATTGGAAAACTGTAGCGTTGTTAGAGAAGATAGCTCTGGAAGACCATATGATAAAAGCACAAAGGTTGCAGATTATATTCCCGCAATTGAAGAAGGGGCTGAAGCTGGAACAAGGTATTGTGTGGCGCTTTCAATTTCACCATATAAGATGAGTGATACACAAAGTAAGGCTGAGCAAGATGCAAATATTAAACAATGGAGGCACAGTGCTCCAGTTTGTATCAAGGTTGTGAAAAAACCAAAAGTTCAGTTCTGGGGAAATGGTGTTTTCTCTCGCGCCGGAATTAGAACTAGCTTGTCTTCAACAAACAAGGGTGTGCTAGGTTCTTGGGTTGAATATGAAGCTATAACAGGTGGAGATATTCATAACTTCCGCACAGAATCTTCACAAAGCACGCATCGATTAGCTATTGAAAAATATGTTTTGACAGGTAGCTTTGGTCAAGGCGCTTCAAGTATTCAATCAGTTATTAGCTCAATTAAATCTAGGTTCCCTCGACAAAACACAGATAACTCAGCAATGACGGTTAATGTTTATGATGAACCTACAAAGCAAATAGGTGGTTTTAACGCAGACAGAATAACTAAGGTTGTTTATGCTAAAAACCTTCGAATCTCTGGTGATATTATCAATGGTGATAGGACTGTAAATAATGACAGCGATTTTAGGCAGATAATAATTATTGCAGATGGAAATATTACTATTGATCCAAATGTGAGAAATATCGATGCTTGGTTGATTGCTAAGGGAACTATCAATACTTGTGCTGTAGATGGCAATCAAAATATACAAAAAGTTACAACAGAAAAATGTAATGAGCGATTGCAAATTCGGGGTGGAACACTTTCTGATACGTTAAGATTGTGGCGAACGCATGGTTCTGATGGTAAAACTATTGAATCACTTTCTGAGCCGGCAGAAATCATCAACCAATCTGCAGATACTTATTTGTGGGGACAAGCACAATCTGGCGGCCAAGGAAAGATCGTAACAACTTACACTAAGGAACTTCCGGTGCGGTATTAAGGAGAAACAATGAAGAGTAATAAGAATTTTAAAAAAGGTGGCGTTTCGATATTTATCGTTATTGTTGTCGGTGTTTTGGTTTCAATTATGTCGGCAAGCTTCCTTAGGCTTATGTTTCGAGATCAAGAACAAGCTAGTAAGTTAGACCTTTCACAAAGTGCTTACGATAGTGCGCAGGCTGGTGTTGAAGACGCGAAAAGGTTTTTGCGAATCTTCCGCTCGGCCTGTGGGCCATCTGGAACGGGTGATTTTGAAGGGGGGCATTATAATTGCAACGCCATGAGAGATGCAATCCAAAGTGATAGTTGCTATGTTTTAGCTACAGCAGGAATTGGAAATGATAACAGTGAAACAATTATTCAAACAAACTCGAGCTCAGGTGGAGCAAGTAGTCGTGATGCGGATTTAAACCAGGCATATACGTGTGTAAAATTAAAAATGAACACCGCTGACTTTTTGGGAAGAACGAATGATGGTACACCTTCAGTGATTAATCTTAGGGGTACCGAGGCGTTCAACCGTGTGCGTATTCGTTGGCACTCAAGAGAAAATATGACGAACGGTAATAGTATTTCGTTGGACTCATTAAGCAATCCGTCGGCACGCCCAAAGATTGATACAAGCAAATGGCGTAGTCAAAACCGGCCTGCTATTTTGAAAGCTCAATTCTATGGTTATGTTCCAGGTTCTGGAGGGTCATCTTCAAACATGGATACGCCGTATCCAGATGATGGCAATGGCGCAAGTGAAATGCTTTTCTATCCAACAGATAGAACAAGTGCATTAAGTTCAAATAAATCAAGAATGCCAACAGTCCGAAGAAATGATCTTTCTTCAGATGCGACTACGGATTATACCTTTACAAGATGCTCAGAAACTATGGATGTAAATTCTAATACATATGCTTGTGAGACAACAGTAGATATTGGCCGAAGTGTTCAGCCTAGTGATGTTTTATATTTGCGCTTAACACCGTTAATGAATGATTCAAACTTTAAAGTTGAATTATTAAATGGTGATAGAGTTGTTGATTTTGCTGGTATTCAGCCAAAAGTTGACTCAACTGGTCGCGCTAACACACAATTAAGGCGTGTGGAAAGTAGGATTGGATTTAATGATACTAACTTCCCAGTTCCTTTGTTCTCAGCACAAACTGAAAATGAAAGTGAACCTCTTTGTAAAGATTTCTCAGTAACAAGATTGAGTAATTCAAACGTTGACTGTAGAAATCAGTAATATAAAATAGCCTTTCGAAAGGCTATTTTATATGGTTTAATTTATTTTGCGTATTCGATTGCACGCGTTTCTCGTATGATATTGACTTTAATCACACCAGGGTATTGCATTGTACTTTCGATTTTATCAGCGATATCTCGAGCCATTTTGATTGCTGAAAGATCATCAACGGCTTCAGGAGAAACGATTACTCGAATTTCGCGACCAGCTGAGATTGCGTAAGCTTTATTAATACCTTTAAAGCTTGTAGCAACATTTTCAAGTTCACGCATTCGCTCAACAAAGTTTTCGGCAGAAGCATTTCTTGTTCCTGGTCGAGAAGCGCTCATTGCATCAGTTATTTTAACTATAATTGCTTCAACGGTAGTAGCTTCAACATCTTCATGGTGAGCGGCTATAGCATTAACCACTCGTGGATCCATGCCATATTTTTCAGCGAGTTCAGCACCGATTTGGGCATGTTTTCCTTCAATTTTATGAGTTACAGCTTTTCCAATATCATGGAATAAAGCAGCGGTTTTGGCGATTGTTACGTTTGCGCCAATTTCTTCAGCAATGAGTCCGGCAACATTAGCCATTTCGGTTGAATGTTTAAGAACATTTTGGCCATAGCTTGTTCGAAATTTTAATTCACCTAAAAGCCGTAGCATTTCTCGAGGTAAACCAGAAAGCCCAACTTCTCGTGCAGCATCTTCACCAGCGCGATTGATTTCTTTATTGATTTCACGTTCTGCTTTTTCAACAACCTCTTCAATTCGTGCAGGATTGATTCGGCCGTCTTTCATCAATAATTCGAGCGCAAGCCTAGCAATTTGGCGGCGAACAGGGTCGAAACTTGATAAAACAACCATTCCAGGAGTGTCGTCAACGAGAATATCTACGCCAGTTTCACGTTGAAGAGCTTGAATATTACGGCCTTCTTTTCCGATAATCCGGCCTTTCATTTCGTCATCTGGGAGTTTAAGGGCAGTAACGGTTCTTTCGGCTGTAACTTCGCTAGAAATTCTTTCCATAGCTGAAACTAAAATTGTTTGAGCGCGTTCCTCGGCATCTTCGGTTGCATTTTTTTGAAGTTTTGCAACTAAGTTTATCATGTCTTGCGTCACGCTTTTTTCAGTAAGTTTAAGGATTTTCTCGGCGGCTTCTTTTTTCGAAAGTTTTGCAATTTTCTCGAGTTTTTCATGCTGTTTTTTTCGAATTTCCTTAACTTCATTTTTAAGTTTTTCAACTTCCATTTCATCATTTCGAAGTTTTTCGTTGCGAGAATCAATCTGGTCAAGCTTTCGATCAAGTGATTCTTCGCGCTCAGCTAGCCGATTTTCGGTTTTTCTAATTTCTTTACGTCGCTCAGATTCGTCTTCGTTAGCTTTTTCGGTAATTTTTAGAGCCTTCTCATTCGCTCGTTCTAAGATTTCGGCTGATTTTTTTCTTGCCTCAGCGATAATTTTATCAGAGCTATTTTTGGCGTTTGCGGATTTTATTTTTTGATATGTAAAAACTCCAGCACCGCCAAACAGAACGCCAAGCGCAGCTATCAGTATATCCATATTTTTCCTTTCATCAAAAATTAATTTAAAAAATCAAAAAGCAATTACTATGCCCAGACCCATTTTACCATAAAAAAGTTATTTTTCAAAATTGCGAAAAAAAATATTTTAGTGTATAATTTAATTATGTTTATGTCTTTTTTAACTTGGTGGTACGGAAAAGGTCTAGCTTGGCGTGCAGAAAAAATATTAGATGGAGTCGAGCGGTCGATAGATACTTTTTCTCTTGGATTGCTGGTAAAAACTTGGTTTTCGCCATTTCGACAGATTGATGCAGTTGCGGTTTCGAATGTTTCACTTGAAGTTCGAATTCGAAAATTCTTTGACAGACTTTTTTCAAGGTTTATTGGTGCTTTTTTAAGAACAATAATAATGATTATTGGTGTATTTTTTATTACTTTTAAAGCTTTGTGGGGCTTAGCTCTGTTGTTGTTGTGGTTAATCTCGCCAGTTTTACCACTGATTCTTATTGTAGTTTTTACAACAGGTTGGACACCTAAAATTGTTCCAAAAATTCGTGATGATTTTGTAACTTGGCAAAAAAATAATAATTCGAAAAAAGAAATAAAACCAGCTAAAACAAAGAAAAGGAGTTGGCTATGAATTTTAATTACAACCATTTGCGAGCAAAAAAATCGCGTTTAATGAATATTTTAAGGCTATTTTTACCACTTTTAAACTTGCTTAAAATTATTGGTATTATAAGCGGATTTTCTTTAATTTTTATGGATTCTGCTTTAGGTTGGGTGGTTTTAGCTATTGTTTCGGTTGTAACAATAGTGATTCATTGGTGGAATGGTGAATTGCATAGATTAGCGCCTTCAACAGAGCCAACTATTGAAGGGCAAATGGCTAGCAATATACTTGGTAAGTTATCAAAAAATCCAACAAGTGAACAAATCGCTAAAGTTGTTCTTGAAAGTTCTGGTGGAAAATTTATTGTTTCTCGCTTTGGTCTTGGAAAAACTACGATAGAGAGTTTGGTTCAAATTCCACAAAATTCGCCAGAAAATATTTTTCAGACCGCACTTCAAATTCAGCAAAAATTAAAAACTAAAACAGTTTCAGGATCAGTTTTAGCTTTAGCAATTGTTCGAAATTTTCCAAATTACGAAACACTTTTAGCACAATTTTATATTGATTTTGAAGATCTTGAAAGAGGTGTACTTTGGCACGATCATATCTTTTCTTTAATCAGTAAATCAAAAGTTCCAATGAAAACTGGTGGAATCGCGAGAGATTGGTCGTTTGGCTACACACCAACATTGAATCGTTTTGGGGTGAATATCACTAACCAGGTTTCGAACAATGTCTTAATGTCTTCTAATTTGGAACAGCATAAAGATTTAGTTTCGAAAATGATTGAACAATTTAGCGGTCAAGGTAAACAAAATATTGCGCTTATTGGTGTTGACGGTGTTGGAAAAACGACAGTTGTAAACTCTTTTGCAGCAAAAATTGCTAATGGTAGTGAAAAAATACCTTCAAACTTAAAATTTAGGCAGGTTATTTCGTTGGATGCGTCTTCACTGATTGCTGCGGCTCCTGGGCGGGGTGAAATTGAAAATTTGCTAAACTATGTTTTGAATGAAGCATATGCCGCTAAAAACATTATTATTTGTCTTGATAACGCGCAATTGTTCTTCGAAGACGGGGTTGGATCTGTAGATGTTTCGAATCTGCTTCTACCAATAATCCAAGGTGGAGCTTTGCGTATGATTTTAACTATGGATGAGCAAAGATTTTTGCAGATTTCAGCCAAAAACCCAGCCTTAGCGCAAGCAATGAACAGGTTGCAAGTAAACCCAGCCAATTATGATGAAACTTTGGCGGTTATGCAAGATAAGCTTTTACTTTTCGAGCATCAAAATGGAGTTTTTTACCAATTTCAGGCACTTAAGGAAGCTTATAAACTAAGTCAGCGATATATTTTTGATCTAGAAATGCCAGGTCGGGCGGTTCGATTATTAGAAATGTCGGCTAGTTTTGCTGATAATAAAATTGTTACAGCTAGTTCGGTTGAAAGAGCTATCGAACAAACTATGAATGTTAAGATTGCAACAGCAAACGCTAATGAAGAAAAAGAAACTCTTCTCAATCTAGAAAATCTACTTCATGCACGAATGGTTGGGCAGGAAAAAGCTGTTTCGGTAGTTGCAAACGCCTTACGTCGAGCGAGAACTGGGGTTCGAAATCAGAATCGACCAATCGGAACATTCTTATTCCTTGGTCCAACTGGTGTTGGAAAAACTGAGCTTTCGAAAGCGCTTTCTGAAGTATATTTTAATGGTGAAGATAATATTATTCGTCTTGATTTGAATGAATATGTGAATCTTGATGATGTTTCGCGATTAATTGCTGATGGATCGCGAGACGCAAGTTCTTTAACTGCTCAAATGATGAAGAAACCTTTTTCGGTTGTACTCTTAGATGAAATTGAAAAAGCACACCCGAACGTGTTGACGGCACTTTTGCAAGTTTTGGATGAAGGTATTTTGCGTGATGAGAAAAACCGAGAAGTTTCGTTTAGGGATGCGATCATCATTGCAACATCTAACGCCGGAGCGGAAAGGATTCAAGAGCTTATTGCGCGTGGTTATGATTCTACAAGTGCTGAAGAAGTTATCGTGAATGATTTGATAGCTAGCCGTGAATTTAGACCTGAATTCCTAAACCGTTTTGATGAAATTGTTGTTTTCGAACCACTTACAAAAGAAAATCTATTGCAAATTATTGATCTTATGATTGCAGGGGTGAATAAAACTCTTGCTGGGCAAAAAATTTCAGTTTCAGTTACTCCTGAAGCACGATTAATGCTTGCAGAGATGGGTTATGATCCAAAATTGGGCGCCCGACCGATGAGAAGGGTGATTCAGCGTGTTGTAGAAAATACAATTGCGCGAAAAATGCTTGCGGGTGAAGCTCAACCTGGTTCAAATATTGAGATCACTCCAGACATTGTTCAACAAAGTTAAAATATAAAAAAATAAATCGGCGATATAATCGTCGATTTTTAAATTCATTTTTTGGAGGGCCAGGAGGGGCTCGAACCCTCGACACCCTGCTTAAGAGGCAGGTGCTCTAACCGGCTGAGCTACTGGCCCAATACTTGTATTATAGCATATTTATTTTTAAAAATAAAGCCTTTTTTATTTTTTAGGCTCTATTCTATAAATAAAATGAGCTCCAGATATTTTTAAAGGTTTTAATTTTTTGATTTCGAAGCCGTAACTTATAAAAAGAAGAGGTGATTTTTGTGCATTAGCTTGAATTTGGGCTAAATTGAGCATTTTATAGATTCTTTCCTGGTGACCAAATGTATAGAAGATTGTAATATTTTCGATAGGAAAAACCATCCAAAAATTTTTAAGATAAATTTGAATATTTTTACATTTGTGAAGCCTAATTTTCGAAAAAAGCACAAGGAAGGGGTTGATCTCAAAACCGATTGCGCGAGCATTGAAACTGCTTGCCACTTTTAAAACGACACCATCACCCGACCCAATATCAACTAATACATCCTTTTTAGAAAGATTGATGGCTTTAAAGAGTCTAATAAGTTCTTTTTTATGGGTTGGAACATATGGTGCGCCAAATAAAACAGTCAAAAGAAAAACGGCGATAACTATGCCGAGAATTGTTAGTAATAAATAAAAAATAATTTCCATAAAAACTTGGTACCCCCGGTAGGACTCGAACCTACGGCCAGGAGGGTAGAAACCTCTTACTCTAATCCACTGAGCTACGGGGGCGTACCTAGAATAATTATACCAATTTTTTTAAAAAAAGTCCATATGTTTATTTTAAAGCAAAAACCTCCAGATAGTGGAGGCTTATGCTAAAACAAAAAAGATCAAATGGTGCGGGCGGAGAGAATCGAACTCTCATCACTTGCTTGGAAGGCAGGTATATTAGCCGTTATACGACGCCCGCATGAAAATATTATAACAAAGATTTTTTATAAAAGCAACACTTTTTTGAAAAAATAACGTGTTTATGTTAATATAATAACATGAAATTGAATGATTATGTTGTAAACTCTAGCTTAGACGAAGTTGCTCACTCTAGTGGTTATGCTAAAGCTCAATCTGGCCGGCGCTTTGGTGCAGCTAGTACGCAAAGTTTTAGTCAACGTCAAGCAGTCGATTATCGTAAATCAAGGATTCGTTCTTATGGTGATTCAAAATTAGGTCAATTAAGGATGGCGCAAAAAACTAAAATGGAGTCATCAATGACAGCCCTTGATCAAATTCGTCAAAAGCGTATTGAAAGAGAAAATAACGAATATATGTTCAACTCTAATCGCCAAAAAAATACGGTTACCGGCGATCAAATTGATCGAGCAACTAGAATGAGGATGGAAGCACAGGGAATGGATAGTGAAAACCGGTTCGATAATGTTTCTCAGTCAGGAATTGCTGGTTTTTATGGTTCTTCTGGAGCTTCACAATCTGTTCAGAATATTACAAGAAGCTTTCAGCCAGAAATTAAACCAAAATTTTAGAGCTTGATTTTTAACTGGGTGTGTGTTAAAATTATTAAAGCTATGGCGGATGTAGCTCAGTTGGTTAGAGCGCTGGTTTGTGGCACCGGAGGCCGTGGGTTCGAATCCCATCATTCGCCCCAAGTAAATTTGAGCGTAAAGCTCTTTTTTATTTTGACTAAGAATATAAAGTATGGTATAATTTTGGTTAGTTTTTTGCCAAGGAGGAATCAAAAAATGGCCAAAATGAACCTTGAAGATATTAGATTTACGAAGAGTATGCATAATAAATTTGCTAATACTTTTCAGGAATTCCTTTCTTCTCACGTAAGTTTTCAGAGTTTAGAGAAGGAGTATGTTAAAATATTAACAATTATCGAATCGTCGTTAATTTTAGCAGCTCAAGACATACTTATAGAGAGCTCTGAAACGGAAAATATAGATATAGAAATTGAGATTATGACGATTTTCGAAATTTTAAATGGTGAAGAATCGGGCGAAAATTCAGTGATTGAATTTAATTTGAGAGCTATGAAGCACATACTTAAAAATATGAATAATTATAGTTCTGAAATTATTAATCGTATGTGTAAAAATGCTAGAGAATATTGTAATAAATACAAAGCCTTAAATTAATAAAGAACTCCCAGTGATGGGAGTTGTTTAATTATGAAAATAGAGTTTCAATTTTTGCGCCAAGTGAGTTTAACCGCTCGGCAAAGTCTTCGTATCCACGATTGATGTTGTAGACGTCGCGCAAGGTTGAAACTCCTGGTGCGGCAAGCATTGCAATTAAAACAACAACACTCGGGCGAAGGGCACTTGGAGCAATAATATCGGCTGGCTTCCATTTTGTCGGACCAGAAATATAAACACGGTGGGGGTCAACGAGCTCAATTCTGGCATTTAATTTTGAGAGTTCTGTAAAATAAATCGCACGATTTTCGTAGCTCCAGTCATGAACTAGAGTTCTACCTTCTGCAACTGTGGCAATTAAGCCCAGAAAAGGTAAATTATCCATGTTTATCCCAGGGAAAGGTAGGGCGTGCAATTTGTCTTTTGCAGCGTGTAATTTTGATTTTTTAACGGTAATATCAACCAAACGAGTTTTTTTATTTTTCGAAAGATATTCGGGGCTAATTTCGAATTTTGCGCCCATTTGTTCAAGCGTTGCGAGTTCAAGTTCGTTGAATTCAATAGATGCGCGTTTAATAGTAATTTCTGAATTTGTCACTAGAGCAACAGCAACAAATGTAATAGATTCAATCGGGTCTTCGCTAACATAATACTCGACATCTTTATTGATTTTATCTACCCCGTGAATTATTAATGTTGTAGTACCGATTCCTTCAATTTTAACACCTAGATTTTCTAAAAAGAAACACAAATCTTGAACCATATAGTTTGGACTAGCATTACGAATAGTAATTTTTTGCCCTGAAAGCGCAGCGGCCATAATTATATTTTCGGTAGTCGTATCGCCACGTTCAGTTAAAAGAATAGCTTTTTTAACCTTTTTGGGTTCATTTATGACATCGTAATAATCTGTTTCTGCAACGATATTTGCCCCAAAATGCTTAAGGCCAGCAAGATGTGGTTCAACGGTTCTGGTTCCAAGATTGCAGCCACCCGAAAAAGGAATTTTAAAATTAGAATATTGATGTAAGAGCGGTCCAAAAAACATTAAAATACTACGAGTTCTCTTGGCTGAATCAATATTCATGTTTTCGAAATTTAATTCATTTGGTGGTATAATTTCTAGATCGTTAGAATTGTTTAACCATTTTGTTTTGACGCCGATTGAATTTAAAACTTCAAGGATTCTATTAACTTCTTCGATTTTTGCAACATGGCGAAGAGTGGTTTTTCCTTTGTTTAGAAGGGAAGCGCAAAGTAATCCAACTGCAGCATTTTTTGAAGTTTTAACTTCAATCTCTCCAGAAAGCTCGCGACCGCCATGAACTCGAAAATTGGTTTTTTTCTGAGAATTAACAGATATAATTTCACTAGAAAGTTCCTCTGAAATACGTGCAAGCATTTCAACGGTGATATTTTGTTTGCCACTTTCGATACGATTTATCGCACTTTGTGACGTACCAATTTTTTCGGCTAATTCAGCTTGGGTTAGGTTTTGGTGAAGTCGATATTCTTGAATTAATTGACCGATTTTTTCTAGGTAGGATTGCTCATTGTTCATAATAGAATTATACTACTTATGATATAAAAAACGCAAGTACTTTTTGAGATTTTGTATTTAAATATTAACTGTGATAAAATGTGAGAATGGTATAGTGATGTTTTTATACTAGTTTTGTGTTTAGAAATACTTTAAATAAAAGGAGATTTTTATGTTTGATGAAAAAATTTTTGATGCAATCGAAAGTGAAGAACATCGCCAACGCGAAGGCTTAGAGCTGATTCCAAGCGAAAATTATGTTTCAAGAGAGGTTTTAGCGGCTCTTGGATCTGTTCTAACAAATAAATATTCTGAAGGCTATCCTGGAAGAAGATATTATGGAGGTCAGGAAAATACAGATATTATTGAATCTTTAGCAATTGCACGCGCTAAAAAGCTTTTTAAATGCGACCATGCAAATGTTCAACCTCATAGTGGAGCGAATGCAAATGAAGCAGTTTATAATGCTTGGCTGGAGGTTGGCGATACTGTTCTTGGAATGGATTTGGCTCAAGGAGGCCATTTAACACATGGTTCACCAGTCACAAGAAGTGGAAAAATCTATAACTTTATACGATATGGTTTAGATGAAAATGGTGAAATAGATTATAATCAAATTGAAAAACTAGCCGAAAAGTATAAGCCTAAAATTATCCTTGTGGGGTTTTCGGCATATCCTGGCGAAATAGATTATGCTCGAATTTCGAAAATCGGTAAAAAATATGGTGCAATGTTGATGGCTGATATAGCTCATATTGCTGGATTAATTGCGGGTGGCGTTCTTGAAAACCCGTTTGACTATGGATTTAATGTAGTCACAACCACGACACATAAAACTCTGCGTGGTCCGCGTGGGGGAATGATCCTTTCGAATGGAAAAGTAGGAAATCCACTTAAAAAATCAGAAAAAAATCTTGAGAATTTACCAACTTTAATTGATCGGAGCGTTTTTCCGGGAACGCAAGGTGGGCCACAGATGCATTCAATTGCAGCAAAAGCGGTTTCGTTTTATGAAGCCCTTCAACCAGAGTTTAAAAATTACGCCAATCAGGTTGTAAAAAACGCTAAAAAGCTAGCAGAAGAGCTTTCGAAAAGAGGCTTTAAACTTGTTACAGGAGGAACGAAGAATCACTTAATTTTAGTTGATGTTTATTCTAGTTTTGGAATTGATGGCAAAACTGCAGAACGCGCGATGGATAAAATTGGACTAACTTTAAACGCTAATTCAATTCCTAATGATAAATTACCAATGTTTACGCCGAGTGGCATTCGTTTGGGAACTCCAGCAATAACTTCTCGAGGTATGAAAGAGGAGCAAATGGAGCAAATTGCCGAATGGATGAGGTTTGCAATCGAAAATCGTGATAATCCTGAAAAACTTGCAAAAGCTAAAAAAGAAGTTGCTGATTTCGCAAGACTTTTCCCGTTGCCGAGCGATCTATAAAACTTGAATACAACAATTTTTCCATGATATAATATAAATAATATGAATAAAGTTTTTTCGAAAATAAGAAAATATCGTGCTATTTTTGTATTACTTACGATTCTTTCGGGGTTTTTAACGATAGTTTTTTCTACAATTTCGAAAGCCTCTATTTGGTTTGATGAAGCTTTTTCGGCATACATAATTCGGTTTAATTTTGCAGATATTTGGCACTATACCTCTGTTGATGTTCATCCTCCTTTATATTATTTTTGCTTGAAAGTTTGGAGTTTAATTTTTGGTAAAAGTGATTTAGCATTAAGAAGTATGTCGGCGCTTTTTGGCGTTTTGACAATTTTGGCAGCTTATTTTCTAATAAAACGACTTTTTAACAAGAAAACAGCATTGATAGCAAGT
>CAKUZG010000015.1 GCA_934717805.1 uncultured Candidatus Saccharibacteria bacterium
CAGGGCTACCAAATGCACTACATATTTATTTGATTTTGGCTTTCGTTTTTGCTATAATTGAAAGAGCTTATGAAAAAAAATCAGAGATCGATAGACGGATTCACACCGAGGCGAAGAGTTGAAACTTTAAGTCTAAATAATAGTACTAAAGATACAACTAAAAAGCCAGATTTAAAAGCAAAGAAACCTCAAAAGAGAGGCCCTGTTAATGATTTTGTTCAAACTAAAAAACCTGAAAAGGATTCAGGTAAAGATATCGAAGCTGCACTACAAAATTTAGAAATTGAAGAACTGCAGGAAGCCGAACACAAGGAGAGGGTTGCTTCAAAAAAGCATCAGAAGTTACTCCGAAAGTTTGAAAAAAATAACAATAAGCGAGAAAAGAAATGCAAAAAACCTTTAACTTTAGAACAGTTTAAGAAACGCCAATCGATTAAGCGATTCTTCATTGTTGTTATATTACTATTATTGGCTATTGGTGGATGGTTGATTTATCCAACACTCAACACGCTAAATAAAATCACTAATGGAAATATCCTTGGTGTTATTGAAAATAAAAAACTTAAAGCTGATTCAAACGGTCGTACTAATATTTTAATTTTTGGAACTTCACCAAAAGGTTGGGATGGAGAAGAACTAACAGACTCGATTATGGTTGCTTCTGTTAATCAAGAAAACAAAGAGATAAAAACGGTTTCATTGCCCCGAGATCTTTGGGTAAAGCATACATGTAAAACTTGGCTTGGAACTACTGCCGGAAAGTTGAATGAAACCTACGGATGTGGCTATCATGATGCAAAAAACAGTGGTTCGAGCGAAGAAGATGCAGAAAAAGCCGGCCAAAAAGTATTATCTGGTAAAGTAAAAGAAATTCTTGGTTTAGATATCCAATATGTAGTTCATGGAAACTGGAAAGTTTTGATTGATGCGGTGAACGCTGTTGGTGGAATTGATGTTAAAGTTGAAGCATATGATGGTTCAAATAGGGTTTATGACGTTGCTACTAAAATCAATTACCAGAGTGGTAAAACTTACCATATGGACGGTGCAGCTGCTTTGGCATTTTCTCGAGCACGCGGTTCTGAAGGTGGGGTTGGTTTGAGCGGAAGTAATTTTGACCGTGAACGGAATCAGCAAAAAATCTTAAAAGCTACGTTAGCTAAAATAAATCAGCAAAAAATGAATCCGATAACTTTACTCTCAATTGCTAATTCGCTTGGTGAAAATATTCACCATACGTTTGAATCTTCAGAATTAACAACTGTTTCAGAGATTGCGCAGAGTTTCAATAGCGGTAAAATGACATCTTTGCCTCTAGTGAGTGAGTCTGATGCGTCTGGAAACTATTTCACAACAGGTCATGTAGGATCTGTTAGTGCGGTTATTCCTAAAGCTGGCCTTTTCGATTATAGTGAGATTCAAGCATATATTTCGAAGAATACTTTGGGCGGTGACATAGTTAAAGAATCGGCTAAAATTAAAGTTCTAAATGGTACGAATTATTCCGGACTAGCAGCTCAAGAACAAAAGAAGCTTGAAAAGGAAGGTTACACTATTCAAGAAATTGGTTCTGCTCCAACGCATGACTACGATAAGACAAAAGTCTACTACGTTAAACAAGATTCAAAACCGAATACCATTAAAAAGCTTGAGTCTAAGTATTCTACGAAAGCCGAGAAACTTCCGTCTAAACTATCTTCACATAATGAAAATGCAGATATAATTATTGTTTTAGGCGAGGATAATGGCGAATAATTTAACGAAAAAACAAGTTGAACTTTTGAATTTTATTGAAGTTTTTATTGAGGAATCTGGTTATAGCCCAACATATCGTGAAATTGCTCGTGGTATGGGCTATAGATCTGTTGCAACTGTTTCGAAACATATCGATAATTTAATTTTAATGGGAAAATTATCTAAATCTGAAAACGGTGAGGCACGTTCAATTTCTATTAGAAAACAGGGTTCAGAATTAACTGGCAATGAGAAAGCTGTGCATGATTTTTTGGTAAAAAAACGTGACTTTTATGCGGAGAATAATCAAATTAAAAATGCACAAAAAATAGATGATGCAATTTTAACTTTATGGTATTAGTATCTTGAAAAAATAAAACGCATGTGCTTTAATTAAAGAAGAAGATGGATATTTTTAAGAGTATTGAAAAATTTATAGCTGGCATATTGGCTTATGACTGGTTTGAGCCTATCACGATTGTATTGTTAGCGATTCTGGCTAGCTTCCTTTCAAGGAAGATTATTAACTTTGCATTTGGAGTTCGAAAAAAGACTAAAAAGATTAAGCGTTCTGAAGAGCGATTAAAACGCAATGAAACAATTTCGAAAATTGCCAAAACGGCTGTTGATATTGTTATCTGGATGACGGCTGCGATAAATTTTCTCTCTTCTATAGGTGTAAATGTGGCTTCACTTTTGACTGGAGCTGGTTTAATTGGTGTTGTGATTGGTCTTGGTGCGCAAACAACCACGCGTGATATTCTTGCGGGATTCTTTATTGTTGGCGAAAACCAATATCGAGTTGGCGATACAATTGAGATTATGGTTGGCGGACGTTTGATTTCTGGTAAGGTTGAAAATATCTCTTTGCGAATTACGCAGGTTCGAGATGCTGATGGTAAGGTTCATACAATTCGAAATGGTGCAAGTGAAGCAGTAACGAACCTTTCGTTCAAATACGCAAATGTTAATTTACTATTTGGGGTTTCTTATGATACAGATATTGACACTCTTGAAAAAGTTATCAATGGTGTTGGTAGAAAAATGCTAGAAAATCCTGAGCTTAAAAAGAATATTATTGAACCAATTGAATTTGTGCGTGTTAATAAATTCCTAGATTCCTCAATGGAGATAAAGTGTTTAGGGCGAGTTAAAGCTGGAAAGCAGTGGGACGTTGCAGGAATTTTTCGGCGTGAAATTAAAAGAGCATTTGATGAAAACGATATTGTTCTTCCTTATCCACAAATGGTTATTCATGATGTTAATCGCATTACAGCAAAAGATAAAAATACTAAAACGCATAGTTCGAATAAGCATAATAAGGTTAGTGCAAAAAAAACAGAGAATAAATAAAACCCTTTTCGAAAAGGGTTTTTATAATTTATGGCGATTATTTGGGCATTCTTCGTATTTTCCAGCATTACAAAATGAACAATTTTCTTTTTCGCAAGCCGAAAGATTATCTGTTCGATGTGCGAAAGTTTGCTTAGGGGGTTTCGACTCAACTCGCCAGAATTTTATACTTCCATAGTGAAGCTTGCCTCTTTGATAGTGGCATATCTGTAAATAAGATTTGAAAATGCTTTGGATTGCCCAGGTGTAGCCATTTTCAGCATGAATAAGCGTATTTTCTGTAATATCCATTTCTATTGTTTTTTTACGAAACTTATGCTTCACTTTAATCTTCACCATAATTTTACCTCCAAGGTACTAATATGCTATTATTATATAATTTTTTTAGTAAAAAGTCAATAAAGCTAAATCAATTGATAAAACTTAAGCTTTATGATAAAATTAAAGCATAAACATAAAAATAAGGGAGGGAATATGGGTGAAAAACCGATTCAAGTGAATAGCGAAATCGGAAAACTCAAAACCGTGATTTTACACAGACCAGGAAAAGAACTTGAAGGGCTTACTCCAGAATATTTGGAACAATTGCTTTTTGACGACATTCCATATCTAGAAGTTGCGCAAGCAGAACATGATGCTTTTGCTGAAACTTTGCGTAGCCGAGGTATTGAAGTTCTTTATCTTGATCAATTAGCTGCAGAATCACTTTATAACGATGAAATTAAATGGCGTTTTATTTCGGATTTTGTTCGAGCTTCAAAACAGGGAGAACGGCACATTACGCATGCTTTGATGCGTTATTTAGGCGAGTTTGAGCCACTTGATTTAGTTCGAAAACTTATGTCGGGTGTAAAAAAGGATGAAATTAAAACTGAAGAAGATGAAAAAACTCATTTGAATTATTATTTCAAGAGCAATTATCCATTCTTGCTTGACCCAATGCCAAACCTTTATTTTACGCGCGATCCGGCTGCGGCAGTTGGAAACGGTTTAACAATTAATAAGATGCGTTATCCGGCTCGTCGACGTGAGAGCTTATTTATGGAATATATTATGCGTTATCACCCACGTTTTGCTGCTAAAACTCCTGGTGGAGAAGTGCCAGTTTGGTTTGATCGCTACAATAAATTCAACATGGAAGGTGGTGACGAACTCGTGCTTTCAAGGAATGTGATGGCAATTGGTGTTTCACAACGCACAACTCCGGAAGCTATCGAAAAAGTTGCTTCAAAATTATTTGAATTTTCAGACTTTAATAAAATCTTGGCAATTCAGATTCCAGTTTCACATGCATTTATGCACCTTGATACTGTTTTCACAATGATTGATCGAGATAAATTTACAGTTCACCCTGAAATTCTAGATAAAGATGGTGAATTGAATATTTACATTTTGGAAGATTCGGGTATTCCGGGACAACCAAAAATTACACACCGAACAAATCTAAAAGAAACTTTGGAAGAAGTTCTTGGCCTTGATCATGCAACTTTGATTCAATGTGGTAATGGTGATCCGATCGCTGCTGCTCGTGAACAATGGAACGACGGTTCAAATACATTAGCGATTGCACCAGGTGTTGTGGTTACGTATGATCGAAACTATGTAACAAATAAGGCTTTGCGTGAAGCTGGCATTGAGGTGATCGAGATTCAAGGTGCTGAACTTGGTCGCGGTCGAGGAGGTCCACGATGTATGTCAATGCCAATCTGGAGAGAGGAGATTTAATAAAATGGCACTAAACTTAAAAAGTCGAAATTTTTTAACGCTTTTAGATTTTAAGCCAGAAGAAATTCGACTAATGCTTGATACAGCACACGAATATAAACGTCTAAAACGTGCTGGAATTCCACATAAAATTCATGAAGGCAAGCAAGTTGCATTGCTTTTCGAAAAAACTTCAACTCGAACTCGAACCGCTTTTACTGTGGCGGCTCGTGATTTGGGAATTCACCCAGAATTTCTTGGAAAAGATGATATTCAAATGGGTAAAAAAGAGTCAGTTAGAGATACTGCAATTGTGCTTGGACGATCATTCGACGGAATCGAATTTCGTGGATTTGCCCATTCAACTGTTGAGGAACTTGCGAAATATGCCGGTGTTCCAGTTTGGAATGGATTGACTGATTTATATCACCCAACTCAAATTTTGGCCGATTTTATGACTATGGAAGAACATCTTGGTTATTTGAAAGGTGCTAAATTAGTTTTTGTTGGTGATGGTCGAAATAATATGGCGAATATCTTAATGATTGGCGCTGCGAAAATGGGTATTGATTTTCGAATCGCTGCGCCAAATGGACTTCACCCAGATCAAGCCTTGGTTGAAAAATGTCGTGAAATTGCGTATGAAACTGGTGCAAAAATCACGATTACAGATGACCTATATGGTGCCGCTCATGGTGCAGATTTCATCTATACTGATGTATGGGTTTCAATGGGTGAAGAAGATAAGTTTGAAGAGCGAATTCATCAACTTCGAGGATTTCAAGTTAATACCGCACTTCTTCATGCAACTGGCAACCCAAATGTAAAATTCATGCACTGTTTGCCAGCTTTCCATGATTTAAATACAAAAATTGGTCAAGAGATTTTCGAAAAGTACGGTTTGAAAGAAATGGAAGTCACAGATGAAGTCTTCAATTCAAATGCCTCAATCGTATTTGATGAAGCTGAAAATCGAATGCATACGATTAAAGCAGTGATGGCTCTAACTTTGTAATTTTAGGAGAGGAAAATGACTACGAAAAAAGTTGCAGAAAAATCTGCTGCGAAGAAAACCAATAAAAAGGTTTCGAAAAAACTTAAAGTTTTTAAATCACCTTCAGCTTTTAGCGTTTTGTTTATTATAATTGCGATTATGGCGGGATTAACTTGGTTGATTCCGTCGGGGCGATATGAATATACAACCAACGAAAAAGGTGATTCTTCAATTAAAGCAGGAAGTTACACTAGAACTGAAAAACGGTTAAAGGTTGTTGAGGAAGTTAAAGATCCAAAAAATGAGATTTCAACTTCTGACGCTGAAAGCAAAGGCTATAAAAACGCCAAAAAAGATTACGAAAACGCCAAAAAGGACAACAAAGATTTCTATATTAATCTAAAACAAGGTTTTTGGGATATTTTCACTTCGCCAATTTATGGAATGGTAAATAAACTTGATGTTATTGTCTTTGTATTAATCCTTGGTGGATTTTTGGGCGTTGTAATGAAAACTGGTGCTCTCGATGCTTCAATCGGTGGGCTACTCAAAAAAATGAAAGGTAAAGAGAAATGGTTGATTCCAGTCTTGATGACACTCTTTGCAATCGGTGGAACAACTTACGGTATGCAAGAAGAGGCAGTGGCTTTTTATGCATTAGTTGTGCCAATTATGCTAGCGGCAGGTTATAATGCGATGACTGCAGTAATGGTGATTGTTCTGGGTGCTGGAGTTGGTGTTTTGGCGTCAACTGTTAACCCATTCTCAACAGGAATTGCTGCAAATGCTGCTGGGGCAGACCTTTCGAAAGTTCTTTTGCCTCAATTTATTATTCTGGTGGCATCTTTGATTGCTTCAATCATCTTTACAATGCGCTATGCCAAGAAAGTTAAAGCTGGTGGTTATTCTGAAGATTCAAAAGGTAAACCAGCAGTTAAAGCGATTGATGCATCAAATATTCCAAAATTCACTCTTGAGCGAAAATTCGTTATGGGTATTTTTGGTTTCACATTCCTTGTAATGGTTATGTCATTAATCCCATGGGAAGATTTAGGTGTTTCTTTCTTTAAAGAATGGCATGAATGGCTTGCAACTCTACCTATTGTTGGACCAGTTTTTGGTTTTGAACACTCGGTAGCGTTTGGTAGTTGGTATTTTAATGAGATTTCAGCATTGTTCTTAATCTCGACAGTTCTTATCAAGATTCTATATTATGAAGAATTCAAAAAAGAAGATGTTTCAGTAACTAACACCTTTCTTGCAGGTTCAGCTGATTTATTAAATGTTGCGTTGATTATTGCAGTTGCCGCTGCGATTGGTGTTTTGATGCGCGCTGGTGGAATTCAAGATACAATTGTCTATTGGGGTGAAGACTTGTTGCGCAAGGTTCCTTCACAAATATTTGGTGTCTTGGCATTCATTTTCTATATTCCAATGTCGTTTATAATCCCTTCTTCTTCAGGTCTGGCAGAGGCAACAATGCCAATTATTGCTCCTGTTGCAAGTTTGGCTGGATCAACTAAAGAAATTGCTGTTGTTGCATTCGCGACAGCTTCAGGATTGCTAAACATGATTGCGCCAACAATTGCATCACTGATGGCTGGATTAGCACTTGCTGGTGTACCTTATAAAAACTGGGTGAAGCGAACGGCTCCAATTATGGCAATTTTGACAGTTATTAGCCTAGTTGTAATTGTTGCGATGGGATTTTTGAAGTAAAATGAGAGAAATTTCAAGATATCAAAGAGAATCTTTCCATCGAAAACTAACCTCGATTTTAATAATTATAGTTTTGCTAGCGATAGTTTTTGCGGCTGCTTTTGTGATAAAACTTCTTGACTTTACGTTGCCTCCAGTTCATCGAAATGTGAACGATAGTAAAAAAGAAGAATCTTCAAAAGTGGTAACAATATCGGGGAATCTGATATGCTTATCTGTTAAACAAGGTAAAGACGATCCTTCAAAAAAATGTAAGGTTGGGATTATCGATTCACAGGGTAAAAAATATGCAATATCTGGTGGCGGGAACGTCTTTGAATTCTATGGCGGAAAAGCTGGTTCTAATGGTGTTGAAGTCTCTGGAGAAATTCAACCTGTTAATGAAAATGAAATTTATGATATAGTTGGCACAATTAAACGTTCGTAGTATAATAAATACTAATGAAATTGTTAAGTGACCAAGTTAATGAACGTGAAATTCAAATAATTTTGCGCGAGCTCGAAAAGACTCGCGCAATTTTTGGTGATATTGTTGAATTTGGGTGTTATGTTGGAACTACTAGTGTTTTTCTAGCCAAAAAGATTGAGGAATGGGACAACGAAAAACATCTTTGGTTGTATGATTCTTTCGAAGGCCTTCCAGAAAAATCCATAGAGGATATAAATTCGTTAGGTGAAGATTTTAAAAAAGGTGAGCTTCATGCAAGTAAGAAACAATTAATTTCAAATTTAAGAAAAGCGAATATTAAAAAGATGCCAAAAATTACAAAGGGTTGGTTTAATCAGGTTTCACGAGAGCAAATTCCTTCGAAAATTAGCTTCGCTTTTCTAGACGGAGATTATTATGATTCAATCTTAGATCCACTTAATTTAATATGGAGTAATCTTGAAAGTGGGGCCATTATTGTGGTCGATGATTATGGGAATCAAGCACTTCCCGGTGCATCAAAAGCTGTTGATGAATGGTGTAAAAAATACAATATTGCGAAGGAAGTTGAAGCAACATTGGCTATTTTTAAAAAACCATAGAAAATGCTAAAAAACTATTGCGCTTGTGTATAAAATAGAGTATTATATAAGTATAAGCGCTAATGCGGTTTTTTGGGAGGAAAAACAAAAATAGCGTGTTTTGTTGACATTTGCTATTTTTTTTGATAGAATGGTTGATAGGCTCGCGCAAAAACGTAAAATTATAGTAATAGAAACATCGGTCGAGCGCGTGAGTTGCACAAATAAAAGGAGAACACATGCCTATCAAAATCAATTTTCCTCCTTCAAGGAAGAAAATAATTGCGGTGGATGTGGTGCCTGCTGAATGGCAACGCTACATTGAACAATAAAAATGACAAAAATAAAATCTCATCCATTTTGCGGATGAGATTTTTTTAATGGAATTTTAATACTATTTGTTAGAATTTATCGCTTCATCTAAAGCAGCTTTTAGCTTAGAATCATCTCCCCAGATTTTTGAATCTAGATCCTTTCCATTTAGAGAAAATGATGGCGTGCCTGAAACTTTAGCTTTTGCTCCAATAGCTTGATCGTATTTAATCTTTGCTTTAACTTTTTCGCTTTCGATATCTTTTTTGAACTGATCGATATTTAATTTAAGTTCATTTGCGTATTCTGTGAAATAATCCATACGATCATTAGCTGTTGCAGATGTCCATTCATCTTGTTTATCGTAAAGTAAGTCATGCATTTGCCAGTACTTACCTTGAAGTCCAGCAGCTTCCGCAACGCTAGCAGCAGCTAGAGCATTAGGATGAACTGAAACTAATGGATAGTTTCGGAAAATAAAGTTAACTTTTCCTTTATATTCTTCTGCGATAGCTTTTATTCTGTTTGATGCAGTTTTACATCCAGGGCATTGATAATCACCGTATTCAACTAATGTAACTTTTGAACTACTCTTTGAATAAACATGTTCTGCAATATTTCCAGAATCTGTGCTTGCAGGAATCTCTTTGCTAATATCAACTTTACTCAAATCAATTTTTTCAAGACTAGATAGCCAAATAATTCCGCCCAAAAATACTACAACTAGAATACTAAAAGCTATTGCAAATTTATTATCAGCAACAAAATCCTTAAATTTAGTAAGGTTTTTTGCCTTATCTTTCTTTTGAGCCATACTCTCCTTTCATTAACTATTACCATTTTACCATAAAAATAAGCTTTTTCAAAATTGCTAAAATATGATACAATTATGTTATGTTAATAATAAGTATATTTTTTGTAATTTTAATGCTTATAGTTTTTTCGTTAAAAGAAAAAGAAATTGATTTTTCAGAGTTTGAACTTCAGCGTCGAATTGATACAGGTGATAAACGAGCTAGAAAAATGCTCAATAAGAAAAGATTTGTTCCAATCTATAATTATTTTTTGTGTTATTTGGGATATGTGTTGATGATTTTGTCAGTAATTTCGCTTGCAAAAGTTGTTGATTTTTATCAATCGGCGTTAATTATTGTTGTAGTTTTCTTAGTTTCGAAAGTTATTTTAAGTAGTGGTATGCTTTTAGATATTGATTCAAAAATCAATCGAAAAATTATTCCATTTTTTAGCAGAATTTATTTTGCACAAAATTTGCGAGTTCAAAAGAAGCTTTCAAAAATGGCGAATAAAAAACAGCCTTGGACTTTTTATTCGAAAGAAGAACTTTTGCATTTTTTGGAAAAAGACTGCCAAATTTTAGATAAAAACGAACAAAAATGGATTGAAAAAATTTTTGAATTTAAAGATGAAACTGCTTTAGAAAAAGGAATTTCAAGCGATAAAATGGCTATTATCCATGCAAATGATTTATTGACCCCGTTAATTATTGATGAACTTTTTAAAACAAAACAAAATATTTTTCCGGTGATGAATTCAGAAGAAACTGGTGTTAAAGGTGTAATTTTTTTGGAAGATATTACCAAAATAGATTCGAGCGATTCAAAGAAAGCGCAAAAAGTGATGCGTGAAGATTTTTTTTCATTAAAATCGGATATTAGCGCATTAAATGCTTTTGAAAAAATGATTTCGAAAGACAAAAATTATGCAATTTTGCTTGAAAAAAATGGCGATTTAGCAGGAATTGTCAATTTGACAGATTTCATTCGCAAAAAATAGTAAAATGTGGTAAAATATAAAGAGTTAATTCAGAAATTAGGAGAAATATGCGAACGCTTACGAAAAATTCAAAAAATATGGTGGGTGAAAAAATTACAGTAAAAGGCTGGGTTAATTCTCGGCGTGATCATGGTGGTTTAATTTTTATTGATTTACGTGATCATTCTGGACTACTTCAACTTGTGATTTCGCCAGATTTTATGGATAGCTTTAAGTTGGCTGAAAAATGTCGTGATGAATTTGTTATTTCGGCAACCGGTGTAGTTAAAGAGCGTGATGAGAACTTAAAAAACCCAAATATTTTGACTGGCGATATTGAATTGGTGGTTGAAGACTTTGAAATTTTAAACCGAAGCGAACCTTTGCCAGTCACAGTTTCTGATAACGGCCAAAAATCAAATGAAGAATTACGTTTGAAATATCGTTTCTTGGATTTGCGTCGTGAAAAAATGCAAAAAATGTTACGTCGTCGTGCAGAATTTTATCGTGAAATTCGAAAATTTATGGAAAACCATGAATTCGTTGAGATTGCAACGCCAATTCTTGCTAATTCTAGCCCAGAAGGCGCACGCGATTTCTTGATTCCGAGTCGTGTTCATCCTGGAAAATTCTATGCTTTGCCGCAAGCTCCACAGCAGTTCAAACAGCTTTTAATGGTTGGTGGAATTGATAAATACTATCAAATTGCTACTTGTTTCCGCGATGAAGATCCGCGCGCGGATAGGCTTTATGGGGATTTTTATCAGTTAGACCTCGAGAAGGCTTTTGTTGAAAGTGGTGAAGAAGTTCGAACTGAAATGGAAGTTCTTATTAAAGAATTGGTGAAAAATTTTGCTGGAAAGAAACTTTTGAGCGAAGAAATTCCACGGATTCCTTATGAAGTTGCGATGGAAAAATACGGTAGTGATAAGCCTGATTTGCGTTTCGGAATGGAATTGATTGATCTAAATGACGCATTGGCTGAAACTGAATTTGGTGTATTTAAAAATGCCGAATGTGTAAAAGCGATTTGCGTAAAAAATGGTGCAAGTTTGAGCCGTAAACAAATTGATAACTTCACTGAAATCGCCAAAAGTGAGGGTGCTGGTGGTTTGGCGTATATTACATATGCTGAAGGTGAAGCAAAAAGCCCAATTATTAAATTCTTGAGTGAAAATGAACTTTCGAAAATTAAAGAAGAAACTGGTGCAGAAGATGGTGATGCGATTTTCTTTGGCGCAGATAAGCGTGAAGTTGTGAATAAAGTTTTGGGTCGCCTTCGAAATGAATTTGCTACTTTCTTCAACTTAAAAAATAATGATGAAGTTGCTTTGGCTTGGGTTGTTGATTTTCCATTCTATGAATTTGATGAGAAAAATCAGAAAGTTGACTTTGGCCATAATCCATTTTCAATGCCAAAAGGTGGCGTTGAAGCTCTTCGAAATGCTGAAACTGATGCTGAAAAATTGGCGATTAAAGCCGACCAGTATGATATGGTAATGAATGGTTATGAAATTTGCTCAGGCGCTGTTCGAAACCATAATCCAGAAGTAATGTATGAAGCTTTCGGCCTTCTTGGGTATGATAAAAAATATGTTGAGGATAAATTTGGCGCAATGTTAAACGCCTTTAAATTTGGCGCTCCACCACATGCGGGTTGTGCATTTGGTTTGGATCGAATTTTCATGATTTTGATGGACGAAGAAAATATTCGTGAAGTTGTGGCATTCCCTAAGAATGGTTCGGGTGTTGATGTAATGATGAGTTCGCCAAGTGTAGTTGATGAAAACCAATTAAAAGAATTAAAAATTGAAATTGCTGAAGATGAGGATTAAATTGGTTAATTTTCGAAAAAAATCTGGATTTTTAGTGGTTTTTGCATTATGTGGTTTGTTAATTGTAATGCAATTTTCGAAGGCGGTTTTTGCTGAAGAAGCTGCAAAAGAAAAGCCAACAGATGTACAACTTTCGAAAATCAGTGAAAAATGCACAGATTTAAAGAAAGATTTAAAAAAGCTACGTTCAGAGGATGCCTTAAAGCGAGTTAATTTAGGCAAAGACTACGAAAAAATTTCGAATGGGCTAATGTCGAATTTTAATGCACGAATTGCTTTGAACAAGAAAAATGATGCAGGGTTAATTTCATTAACGGCAGAATTTGATGAAAACTTCCGTTATTTTAGAGATAATTTTCAAAATTATGAGCGTGAACTTTCAGAACTAACCACTCAGGATTGTGTAAAAAATCCGAGAGAATTTTATTTAAAGCTTGAAAAAGTTCGAAAATTGCGACGAGAGGTGAGTTATAATACGACAAAATTAAGCGAAATTGCCGAAAAATATGGTATTCAAGTTCATGAATTTGTTATAAAAAACACAACAGGAGCAGCAAATGAATGATTTTTGGAAAAAAGTTAAAAAGAAAATTACTACTGTATCATCACAGCCACAAAAAGAAATAAACGGTTCGAGGAATTTAATTATATTTATTGCTGGAAGTTTGGGGATTACAATTATTTTAGTGGTTGCAAGTTTAGCTTTATATACCGCCGATGGAACAATTCAGCTTGATTTGAGCCGGCCAGTTTTGCAAGAAGCGCGTGAGGCTCAGAAGAAGGCGAAGAAAGAAGAAGAAAAACGCAAGAAGTTTGAAAAGGATGAAGATTTTTCTCCACAAGGTGGACTTTCGAATAAAGAAATGGCAAATTTTGAATTATTCTATTCACATGCACGCAATAAAATTCACACAAATGAATTTAACGAAAACTCTTTGAGCGATGAAACTTTAAAAATAACAGATCAGTAAAGGAGAAAAATGACTTTTTTAAACCCGAAAGATTTTATAATTACTCGAAAGCGCAAACTCTATAAATTTGCACTTTTTAATAATTCTGCAATTTGTTTTGAATTTAACGAATGGCAAAAAGAAAATATTGAAGTCAATAACCTTGAAATTGGTGCAGGAACTGGATTTTTTAGTGAAGCTTTAGCGGCAAAAAATCCAACTAAAAATTTTGTAGCGGTTGATGTTAAGGCAGATAGGTTGGTTAAAGGTGCAATTAAAGCTGAACAGGATGGCATAAAAAATATTCGCTTTTTAAGGGCTCGAGCCGATCAACTTCTTGATGCTTTCGTTGAGAATTCGGTAAAATATCTTTGGGTTACATTTCCAGATCCGTATCCACGAAATCGAAACGCTGGTCGCCGATTAACTCACCCAACTTTTTTGCGAATTTATGCGAAATTATTAGCAGAAAATGGTGCTTTATATTTTAAAACTGACGCTAAAGATCTTTTCGACTGGAGTTTGGAACAACTTGTGGCGGAGGGCTGGCGAATTGAACGCCTCAGTTTCGACCTTCATGAAAGCAATTTGAACGAAAATTATAAAGTTATGACCACTTACGAAAAACGTTTCACGAATGAAGGTCTAAAAATTAACTTTGTAAAAGCTACGCCACCAAAAGAATAAAAATATTTACTTTTTGGGATATACAATATTGGTCGCAATGAAGAAAAATATACGAAAAGCCTTTCAAAAAGGAAGGCGAAGCTCAATGGTTTTGGATTTTAAAACTTCGAACTTTGCGGAAATCCGTGAATTATTTTACTGGAAAATATTTTTTCGCAAGAATATTTATACGCATAAAATTTGGAATAAAAATCGCACAAAGTCGAAAATTAGAATTTTTGCTTTTCGAAATCGAGAAGATTTAGAGAAATATTTAAAGGCGGAAAAGCTAAATTACGCCAAAAATCTTGAAGAAAAAACGCGCTTGATGGGCGAGGCTTTGGATTACCCAGATTTTGCGGTTAAGGATTTTGTGGAGATTTCGGCAAAAAAGAATCCGAACAAAACGCGCCTTAATTTTAAAAATTATGATTTTGGCTTTGATGGAATTACTTTTTATATTGAAAATTTAGCAAAAATGCAAAAATGGTGTGCAATAAATAAAATTCCTTTTGAAAATTCGCAAATTAGTATTTTCGAAAATGATAAAAAGCGTTGGCACGAGCTTTCGAAAAGTGAAATTAGTGAAATTTTGAATGAAGAAAAATAGCTTGGAATAATTTTGGAAGTTTGCAATCCTGGAAATAATTCAAAAAATATGGTATAATAGTTCGAATAATAAAGGAGAATTATGGCGGATTTTTTGGAAATTAAGGGCGCGCGCGAACATAATTTAAAAAATGTAGATTTAAAGATTCCGCGCGATAAATTAGTGGTAATAACAGGGCTTTCTGGTAGCGGAAAGTCTAGTTTGGCGTTTGATACGATTTATGCGGAAGGTCAGCGTCGCTACATGGAGAGCCTTAATTCTTATGCACGACAATTTTTAGGCACAATGGATAAGCCAGATGTAGATCAGATTACTGGACTTAGCCCTGCGATTTCAATTGATCAAAAATCTACTAGCCGAAATCCACGTTCGACTGTAGCGACTGTAACTGAAATTTATGATTATTTGCGTCTTCTTTTTGCGCGAATTGGCACGCCGCATTGTCCGATTTGTGGTCGAGATGTGGTTCGGCGTACACCGCAAAGTATCGTTGATGGAATTATGAACCTCAAAGAAGGGTCTCGATTAATTTTGCTTGCACCAATTGCGAAAGCTAAAAAAGGTGAATTTGCACACGTTCCTGTTGAATTTTCGAAAAAAGGTTTTGCTCGTGCTCGTGTTGACGGTGTAATTTACGCTTTAGACGAATTCCCCGAGCTTGAAAAAAATATTAAGCACAATATTGAAATTGTAGTTGATCGTTTAGTTCTTTCGAAAGAAATGCGAACGCGTTTAGCTCAAAGTGTTGAACAGGCTCTAGATATGACGAATGGAATTCTCGAGATTTTAGATGATGAAACTGGTGAAGTTAAAATTTTCTCGCAACGTTACGCTTGTGAACTTCACCCAGATGAGCATATTCCTGAGCTTGAACCGCGATTGTTTTCATTCAATGCGCCGCAAGGAGCTTGTGAAACTTGTTCTGGGCTTGGAACGCGAATGGAAATTGACCCAGAATTAGTGCTTTCGCCAAATTTGACGATTTCCGAAGGCGCAATTCGTCCGTATAATCGTGTAATGGAAAAGGGCTATCGAATTAAATTGCTTGAGGAAGTTGCAAAACGCCATGGATTTTCAACAAAAGTTCCAACTAAAAAACTTTCGAAAGAAGCGATTGATATTATTTTATACGGCACAAAAACAGATGAAAAATATCCGATCGAAATGAACGGCCGTGTTTATAATATGAATTTTGAAGGCGTAATTCCGAATTTGGAGCGTCGCCATCGAGATACGGATAGCGAATTTCAACGCAAGGATATCGAAAGATTTATGCGCGTTCGAAAATGCCAAACTTGCGGTGGAAAACGTTTAAAGCCAGTCGTTCTTGCTGTGACGGTGGCCGGTTTGAATATCGTTGAGATTTGTGATCTTGCAATTGATGAGGCAGTTGAGCTCTTTAAGAACTTAGAATTAAACGAGCAGCAAAAGTTTATTTCAACTCAAATTCTAAAAGAAATTTCTTCGAGATTAGGTTTTATGAATAATGTTGGCTTGAATTATTTGGAGCTTTCGCGTGCGGCAAACACTTTGAGTGGTGGCGAGGCACAGCGAATTCGTTTAGCAACGCAAATTGGTTCTGGCCTTCAAGGAGTGCTTTATGTTCTCGATGAGCCTTCAATTGGGCTCCATCAACGAGATAACGACAAGCTGATTGCAACGCTAAAAAACCTGCGTGATTTAAACAATACTGTTTTGGTGGTTGAGCATGATGAAGATACTATTCGGGCGGCAGATTGGTTAGTTGATGTTGGTCCTGGTGCTGGTGTAAATGGTGGAATGATTGTGGCTTCTGGCACGCCTGAGGAGGTTTCGAAAAATCCAAAATCATTAACAGGAAAGTTTTTAAATGGTGAAGATAAAATTCAAACGCCAAAGAATCGACGTAAAATTCAAAAGAATGAAAAGCTAGTAATCAAAAATGCGCGCGAAAATAATTTGAAAAATATCGATGTTGAAATTCCGTTGAGCGTAATGACGGTAGTTTCTGGCGTTTCAGGAAGTGGAAAATCAACATTAGTTAATGAAATTTTAAGTAAAGAATTGTTAGCGCGAAAACATCGTGCCCAAGAAGTTCCTGGTGCGCATGATGAAATTTTAGGTTTGGAAAAACTCGATAAAGCAATTGTGATTGATCAAAGTGCAATTGGTCGCACGCCGCGTTCGAATCCGGCAACTTACACGGGTGTTTTTACTCAAATTCGCGAGCTTTTTGCTGGCACGCCTGAAGCAAATATTCGTGGATATAAAGCTGGTCGGTTCAGTTTTAATGTTAAAGGTGGCCGCTGCGA
>CAKUZG010000016.1 GCA_934717805.1 uncultured Candidatus Saccharibacteria bacterium
CTGCAGTAACTGCGCCTGAAGCAACGACTACTACAACAACTCCCGCAACAAATGCGACGACTACTGCAGCTGAAACTCCAAAAGTCGAAAACAAAGCGACTGAAATCACAAAATCTGGGGATGAAATTACAGTAAAAAACCCAGAAGTGAAAATTGAGCAGCCAAATGGAAATGGGTTGTATTCACCTTTTAAGGTAGAATATAAAAACATCAAGTTTGCCGATAATATGGCAATTAACGAAGGTGATAAAGTTATTTTTACTTTACCACAAGAAGTAAAACTTCAGACAAGTTATACATTTGATGTTTTTAACCCTGAAAAATTAGTCGTCGGTAAGGCAACCGCTGACGCAAGCGTTGGCAAGATTGTTACTGTGTTTAATGACTATTTCAAGACTCATCCACTTAATAAGCAAATGAGCCTTGAACTAGACACAAGTTGGACGAGCAAGGTTGAAGCAGGAAAACCTGTTACAGCCAACTTTAACGGTACGCTAGTGACTGTAAATATTGGTGAAAAACAAGAAATCAAAAAAGATGAATTGATTTCGAAATGGGGAGCTCAGGACAAAGATGATCCAACGATTATTAATTGGTCAGTTCGTGTTAATTACGCAAAACGCGTATTGAATTACGTGAAATTGATCGATACAATGAGTGATAATCAGAAATTGATCGACAATTATTTCGTAATTGAAAATGTGGAAAGCGTCGATCCTTGGGTTACTAAAGGTGATGCGATGAATTTAGTTAAATCCATGACTAAATCTGAACACGGTTTCGAAATTAAGATGGATCACCTGGATCATATGATCTATATGTATTACCGTACTAAATTGACAAAATCAGTGGCTGAAAGTACAAATCCTACAAATAAGATTGAACTTAAAGCTGAAACTGATGGGGCAATTTCGAGTATGAAAATTCAACTCGTAGGCGGTAAAGGTGATGCCTCTGGTGAAAATAAACCAGAGACACCAAAAGTTCCGGAAAAACCTAAAGGGGATAAACCTAAAAAGGATGAACCTAAGGAAAATCCTAAAAAAGATCCTAAAAAGGATGAACCTAAGGAAAATCCTAAAAAAGATCCTAAAAAGGATGAACCTAAGGAAAATCCTAAAAAAGACGAACCTAAGAAAGTTCAAAAACAAGAAACTGTCAAGGTTCCAGTTAAATATTCTACTGTCACTCAAAAACCAGCAGCAAAAACATTACCACATACTGGCGAATCTAGCTCTAATTTTGCAGCCTTCGTTGGTGGAGTGTTAGCTACTATTGCAGTATCTTTTGGCTTAAAAGCTAAAAACACTAAAAAAGAAACTGAGTAAACATTCAGTTTAAGCACATTTTCTATCACCAATTATCGCCCTGGAAAGGGTGATTTTTTTATTTCTTAATTTCGAAAAACCCTTTTAAGCAAACTTTAAGCCAATTCCAAGCCAAAGTTAAGACTGTTTCGCTATAATAAATTTTGAAAGTTAAGAAAGAAAGGAATTTATGAATTTTATCAAACGAGCTTGGCTTCATCTGAAAGCCAAAAAAGGTAAAACTGGCTTGCTAATTCTGATAAACTCGGCGATTTTGGTTTTTGTGATGAGTGGACTCACCATTAAATCGGCGGCGGATGCAGCAATTCAGAATGCCAAAAACGAAGCAGGCGCGAGCGTCACGCTTCAAGTCAATCGCGAATCAATGATGAAGAAAAATCAATCGAGTAGCAGTTCAAATTCGAACGAACCACCAAAGATGGAAATGACGCCAATTTCACTTTCGGTAGCGCAAAAAATTGCTAAAATGAACGGCGTAAAAAGTTATTCGTTCATTTCAACCACAACAGCAAGCGCGGGAAACGGAATTAAAGCGATTTCTTCAAGTGAAAATTCAAGCAGTTCAAACTCGAACGATTCAAAACAATTTGGTGGCCGAGGCCCAGAAATTCAAGGAGATTTCACAGTTGCTGGTGTAAATGCAACTTCAACTTATAGCGAATTCACCAAGGGCACAAACACGATAACTTCGGGCGCAGGAATTACAAGTTCAACTAGTGATAACGAAGCCGTAATCGAAGAAAGCCTTGCGAGCGCAAATAATCTTAAGGTTGGTTCGACTTTCGAAATCACCGCAACAGTGAATAGCGAAACGAAAACCTTCAAGCTAAAAGTTGTAGGAATTTACAAATCGAGTGCAAGTATTGATTCGGCACAAGTTCGAAATACCGCAATGAATCCTTCGAACAAAATCTTTGTGAATCTCGCAACCGCAAATACAATGAAAGGAACGAGTGACACGGTTGATTCAGCAGTATTTAATATTTCGAACCCCGAAAATCTCTCAAACTTCGCGAGTGAAGCTAAGGGTGGAATTGACACCTCAAAATATCAAATTGTAACTAGCGACGAAATTTACAAACAAATGCTTCAACCGTTAAATAACGTTTCAACATTTGCACAAAATATCGTAATTCTCGTGGCAATTGCCGGTGCAGTAATCTTAACCCTAATCGTAATTTTAAGCATTCGCGAAAGGCGTTACGAAATTGGCGTTTTGATGAGCCTTGGTGAATCACGGTTGAAAATTATCGGTCAATTCTTCATTGAACTTCTCGCCGTAAGTGGAGTTTCGATTATTATCGCAAGCATTGCTGGAAACTTTGTCGGAAACGCAATCGGTAGCCAATTATTAGCTCAACAGAATTCTTCAAGCTCTTCACAAATGGAACGGGGCGAACCTGACGGTGCTGGTGGTCCTGGCGAAATGAATTCTTCAAGCTCGAGCGAAGGTAAATCAAACAACGGCGAAAATTCGAATAATTCAAACAGCTCAACAAGCAAATCTGGCGGAAATTCGAAACGACACAAACCACAAGGAATGGGCGGCCCAATGGGCGAAATGATGGGAACCATGGGCGGTTCGGCTGAAATCGACAAGCTCGACATCAAACAAAGCCCAGCCGACATCGCAAAACTTGGCGGAATTGCAATTCTCATCACGTTTATTTCAACAATTTTGGCAAGTATTAGCATCGTAAAACTTAAACCAAAAGAAATTTTAACAAATTAGGAGGCGAATGTTAGAAGTAGAAAATTTAAGTTATTGGTACCAAAATCGAGACGATTTCCTTTTCGAAAATGAGAATTTACAGTTCGAAAAAGGCAAGGTTTATGCGATTTTAGGTCAATCAGGGAGCGGGAAAACCACTTTTCTCTCGCTCCTGGCGGGGCTAGATTCCCCAAAAGAAGGTAAAATTAAACTAAACGGTAAAACGATTGAAAAGATTGGCTTAACGAACTTTCGAAAAAGCAAAGTTTCTACGATTTTTCAAGCGTATAACCTTTTACCTTATATGACCGCACGACAAAACGTGCAAACCGCGCTGGAAATTTCGGGTAAAAATTCAGCAAAAAACATCGAAGGGCTTTTTGAAGAGGCGGGAATTTCGAAAGATTTAATCGATAAACCTGTTTCGCGACTTTCGGGTGGACAGCAACAGCGTGTTGCGATCGTGCGCGCACTAGCAACTGGCAACGAGATTATTATCGCCGATGAGCCAACCGGAAACCTTGACGAAAAAACTACTGGTGAAATTGTAAAAATCTTTAAAAAAATCGCACACCAAAATGATAAAATTGTAATTATCGTGACTCATGAACGCGAAGTTGCAGCAGAATCGGACGTGGTTTTTGAACTCAAAAAACGCAAATTCAACAGAGTTGAGGCGATTGCATAAAAAATGCTTTCGAAATCTTCAGCCCACCCCTCAATAAAGATTTCGAAAGTAAAAAACTAAATAAAACTCATTTTCTCCACCAAAAGCTCGAATCTAACAGGTTCGGGCTTTTATTTGCACAAAATTATTTAAAGTGATAAAATATATTAAGCTTATGAAGAATTTAGTAATCGTAGAGAGCCCAGCCAAGGCGAAAACTATCGAAAAATATCTCGGTAAAGATTTTACAGTAATGTCCAGCGTTGGACACATTCGCCAAATTGCTAAAAAAAATAAAGCCGGCGGGCGACCAATTGAAACAAATAATAAATATAAAATTACTTTTGAAGTTGATCCAGGAAAAAAGAAAGTTGTGAGCGAACTTCGAAAAGCTGTGAAGGCGGCAGATGAAGTCTGGCTTGCAACCGATGAAGACCGCGAAGGAGAAGCGATTGCTTGGCACCTTTGCGACGTCTTAAAATTAAACCCCGAAACAACCAAGCGGATCGTTTTTCACGAAATTACAAAATCTGCAATCGAGAATGCGATTAAAAATCCGCGAAAAATCGACATGAAAATGGTCGAAGCTCAACAAACTCGCCAAACTTTGGACTGGCTAGTTGGTTTTGATTTGAGCCCAGTTGTGTGGCGAAAAGTCCCAGGCGGAAAAAGTGCCGGTCGCGTGCAAAGCCCAGCAGTAAAACTGCTTGTAGAACGCGAACGGGAAATTGAAAAATTTGGTGCAAAAAGTTCATTTAAAATTACGGGCGAATTTATCGTGCCAAATTCTGGCGAAATTCTAAAAGCCGAACTTAACAAAAAATTCGAAACCGAAAAATCTGCAACCGATTTTCTCGAAAGCCTAAAAACAGCGAACTTTAAAGTTGCAAGTGTTTCGAAAACTCCCGGCACCCGCAATCCAAGCGCGCCTTTTACAACTTCAACACTTCAACAAGAGGCCAACGCAAGGCTCGGTTTTTCAGCCAAAAGCACAATGGCGGCGGCACAAAAGCTTTATCAATCTGGTAAAATCACCTATATGCGAACCGACAGCGTGAATTTGAGTAGCTTTGCAATTGCTTCAAGCGCAGATTTTATTAAGAAAAAATTTGGCGAAAAATATCATAAAGCGCGAAAATTCACTACAAAATCCGCTGGAGCACAAGAGGCCCACGAGGCTATTCGACCAACAAAAATTGAAAACGAAAAAGTTTCTACCAGCCAAGATTTACAGAAAATCTACACATTAATTCGCAACCGAACGCTTGCTAGCCAAATGGCGCCGGCACAAATCGAGAAAACTACTGTTAAAATTGAAATTTCGAACCAAGAATATTATTTTGAAGCAAAAGGTGAAGTTGTTGTTTTTGATGGATTCTTAAAAGTTTATTCAAATAGCAAAAAAGATGAATTTTTGCCAGAACTCACCAATGGCGATAGTTTGAATTTTAACAAAATTATTGCGAAAGAAGTTTTCTCGCGTCCACCAGCCCGCTACAGTGAAGGCTCGCTCGTGAAAAAACTCGAAGATCTAGGAATTGGTCGCCCTTCAACTTACGCCACAATTTTGGACACAATTCAAGCACGTGGCTACGCCGCAAAAGGTGAAGGCGAAGGTAAACCTCGCGACGCAATTCAAATTTCACTTTCGAAAAATGAAATCAACCGAGAAATTGTTCAAGAAAAAACTGGTTCTACTAAAGGTAAACTCCTCCCAACAGCAAGCGGAGAAGTTTTAAGCGACTTCTTAAACGATTATTTCAATCAAGTTGTAGATTACGGCTGGACAGCAAATCTCGAGAACGACTTCGATAAAATTGCTATTGGCGATGAAAATCGGCTCGAAGTTCTTGATAATTTTTATAAGCCTTTCCATAAATTAATTATGGAATCCGGCGAGATTGATCGCAACGCTGTGGCGCCTGCTCGCGAACTTGGAATTGATCCAAAAACTGGCCGAAAAGTTTTTGCACGCTTTGGTCGTTTTGGCCCAATGATTCAGTTGGGTGACAATAAAGTTGAGGGTGAAGAAGTTAAATTTGCACCAATGCCTGCTGGTGAAAAAATCGAAACCGTCTCGCTTGAAAACGCACTAAAAATGTTCCTTCTTCCACGCCATGTGGGAAAAACCGCCGACGGCAAAGAAATTACTTCGAATATTGGTCAATATGGCCCTTACATTAAGGTTGAAAATACTTTCGTAAGCATCAAACCGATGTCGCCGTTTGAAATTACCGAAACTGAAGCACAAATGCTTTATGAAGAAAAATTAAAGGCTGACGAGAAAAAAGTGCTTAAAAAGTTTAAAAATGGAATTAAAATTTCTCGTGGTGGTTTTGGTCGAAAATATATCGCTGACGATGAAATTAAAGCATTGCTACCAAAAGGTTTAGATGTTGAAAAAATTACCGAAAAACAAGCAAGTGAATTGATTGAAGTTGCAAAATCACGAAAATCTGGCAAAAAAACCACAGCCAAAAAGTCAACTAAGCGAAAAATAACTTCGAAAAATACTAAAAAATCTGTTTCGAAAACGAAAAAATCCGAAAAATAGTAGTTAATATTTTATTATAAGCGCAAGCACAATGACATAAAAGTTTAAAAAATAAATTTTTATGTCATTTTTTATTGTTTTTTACAATTTTGTGGTATAATATAAATAAAGAAGAGATAAATGGTATTGACAATCTGTAAGTATTATTTATAAATAATACTTCGTTTTTATAGTAATATTAATTTTAATAAGGGAATTATGGAACAGGAAAATCAGATTCAGAATGAAAAAGTCCAGTTAGTTCAAACTGTTATTTCGAATGCTCTGCAAATTATTGACCAGCCACGAGAACGCGAAATAATTAACCGCCGTTTTGGGCTTGGTGAAAAAAAGCAAACACTTGAACAAATTGGTGAAAAGCTTGATATTACTCGCGAGCGTGTTCGACAACTTGAAAAAGCTGCACTTATTCGATTAAAAATTGCCGCCGAAAAGGGTAATATTGAACATTTAGCCGAAATCGAAAAAAATATTATTCGAAATCTCGCCGAAGTTGGACGAATTTCAAAAACAAAAGAACTCGTTGAAAAAACTATTGAATCTGAAGCCGACGATAATCAAATTTTTAACTTTTTATTCATTGCCGAAATTAGCTCAAAATTAGTGCTAGTGCAAGAAAACGATAAATATCGTAGTGCAATTGCTAATGCAGAATATGGCGATGAACGAAAAATTAAAAAATCAATCGATGAAATTGTCAATATCATCAAAAAGAATAAAAGTCCAATGACATTAGATCAACTCGATGAACAGTTGAACTATGAACACCCAAGCCAGATTAACGCAATTGCTGGAATTTCGAAACTTCTTGCAACCCTAAATGGCCTTTGGGGATTGGAGAAATGGCCAGCAGTAAATCCAAAAAATATTCGTGATAAAATTTTTGTGATTTTAGAATCTCACAAAGAGCCAATGCATTTTTCAGAAATCGCAGAAGAAATTCGAAAGAGCGATTTTAGCCGAAAATCCGTTACAACTCAAGCAATTCACAACGAACTAATCAAAGATAAACGCTTTGTTTTGATTGGTCGCGGAATTTACGCCCTCGATACTTGGGGCTTTAAACGTGGAACTGTTGCTGATATTATCACAGCTGTTTTGCGTGAAGCTGGTGAACCACTTTATCGTGACGAAATTGTTAAACGCGTACTCGAAAAACGCAAAGTTAAAGAAACAACTGTTCTATTAAACCTTCAAAGCAAAAAAGAATTCAAGCGCGTCGCAAAAGCAACCTACGCTTTAGCAGAAGAAGCTTAAAATAATTAAATCGCTCGTTTTTGAGCGATTTTCTTTTTCGAAAACTAGAAAAAGCATAACCGCCATCTTGATTTTTTTACAGTTTTATGCTATTATTTAAACACTATGATGGCATTTTTTTCAATCTTATTTAACCCTTTCGTTTGGCTAACTATCGTAGCGATTTTAGCTTTTCTAACTTGGCAAAACTACAAAAAAATCGATAAGCTTAACGTTATGAACACCGACAGTGTTCTTTTGGCGCTTGAAATTCCAAAAACGAATGACAAATCTGAACTTGCCGCCGAACAACTCCTTGCCAGCTTGCACGGAATTTTGCGTGACTCAACTGAACTAAAAAATAATAACGGCGTCCAAGAACATTTAAGTTTCGAAATCGTATCCGTTAATGGCGCAATTCGTTTTTATGTTTGGATGCCACGAACTTTGCAAAGTTTTGTTGAAGGGCAGATTTATTCACAATATCCAACAGTTCAAATTTATGAGGCAAAAGAAGATTACACGGCAAACTCTGAAAACAAACACGTTATTTATTCTACTGAAATCGATCTAATCGAAAACGAAGCCCTACCAATCAAAACTTTTGATGGTTTTGAAGTTGACCCACTAGCTGGAATCACTGGAACACTCGCCAAACTCGACGGAACAAACGACCAGCTTTGGATTCAAGTTTTGGCGCGACCGGTTGCAGATGAATGGCATAAAAAATCAGATGAGTGGGTTAAGAAAGTTAAAGCCGGAAAGAAAGGTTTTAAATTAGATTGGGAATATGTCCTAAAAATATTTGAAGCTCTTTGGACGCCGCCAGAAGGCTCGGGCGACACTAAAAGTGAGCCTTCCGACCGTGATAAAACTCGTATTTCGAAAGCCGAAGAAAAAGCCACAAAACTTGGTTATCAGGTTAAAATTCGCTTGGCTTATTTGGGTGAGGATGAAAACACCGCAAGACTTCAAATTCAAGCCTTAACTGGAACGTTCAAACAGTTTAACAGTACAAACCTAAATGGTTTTAAATCTTCAAATTCTTCACTCGATAAAGATAGAATTCGAGATTTTCAGTCGCGAATCTTCTTTGATGGTGGTTATATTTTAAACATTCAGGAACTCGCAAGTATTTGGCATTTACCGCATACTAACGTGGAAACACCAAATATTGTTTGGGCATCGAGTAAAACTGCTGAACCGCCTTCAAAACTACCAATCTTAAACGGCGATCGTGCGCATGATGAAAATATTTCAGCTTTCGGTTTGACTAACTTCCGCGGAATTAATCATCAGTTTGGAATGCTTCGCCGCGACCGTTCACGTCACCTTTATATTATTGGTCAAACGGGAACCGGAAAATCTGGATCGCTTGAACTTTTGGCGCTTTCAGATATTTTTCACGGGGAAGGTTATGCGATTATTGACCCACACGGCGATTTTGCGCAAAATAATATGCGCTTTATTCCTGAACATCGTCTAAAAGACGTGATTTACTTCAACCCAAGCGATACTGAATTTCCACTTGGATTTAACCCACTTGAAGTCACTGATCCAAGCCGAAAATCAAATATTTCTTCCGAGGTTATCGGCGTTTTAAAACGTATGTTTGGCGACTCTTGGGGTCCACGACTTGAATATATTTTGCGTTTCACACTTCTTGCACTCCTTGATCGACCAGAAACAACAATGCTCGACATTTCACGCATGTTGACTGATGGTGATTTTCGAAAAGAAACACTAACTTACTGTAAAGATGATTCCGTACTACAATTCTGGAAAAAGGAATTTGGTCAATGGGGTGAAAAACAGGTTAATGAAGCTATCGCACCGATCTTAAACAAGGTTGGAGCTTTCACAGCTAACCCTATTATTCGAAACATTATTGGTCAACCAAAATCAACCTTTAATATTCGCCAAATCATGGATGAAGGTAAAATCTTGGTTGTAAATCTTTCGAAAGGTTTGATTGGTGAAGACAACGCCTCAGTCCTTGGTTCTTTCTTGGTGACAAAAATTCAGCTCGCAGCTCAATCGCGCGCCGATATTGAACGCCTTGAAGATCGCCGACCATTCCACCTTTACGTTGACGAGTTTCAAAACTTTGCCACCGATTCTTTTGCGGTGATTCTTTCAGAAATTCGAAAATACGGTTTAACATTAACCGTTGCTAACCAATACGTTTCACAGATGACCGACAGTGTTAAGAATGCAGTCTTTGGAAACGTTGGTTCGATTATCTCATTCCGCGTTTCGGTTGAAGACGCACCAATTTTGGCTGAACAATTTAAACCACAGTTCGATGCTTCAGACTTAATGAATTTGAATAATCGCCACTTTGTGATGACGATGATTATTAACGGTGAAAAATCAACACCATTTAGTGCGACAACTTTAACTTTGCCAAAACCTTTTAATGATTTGAGCGCAAAAATCATTGAAAATACTCGCCGAAATTACAGTACACCGCGCGCCGTTATTGAACAACGAATTCGTGATGTTTTAGTTCCACCCAAAGAACTGATGACAAAAGCTTGGGCCGAACGCAACGGTGTGGAATTTTCGAAAAAAGTTGAAGAAAACGTATTTGCGCCAGTAAAAAACCAAGGCGTTCAAAAACAAGCTCCTCAAAACCGAAGACCAGCAGTGAATCCGCAAAATTTCGCACCAGCTCAACCAATGTTTGGCGCAACAAAAGTTGATTTCTCGCAAGCACCAATTAACGCTAAAAAAATTAGTCCAAATTCTGCCGAGCAAAAAGAACCCGGTTTAGGCTTAAAAGATTTATCGAAAGCATTTGCAGAAAAAGGAATTGAAATTCCGCAAACTTCAAAAAGGCGCCGAAAACCACGAACAAAAAGTGTTAAGCCGCAACCACGCAACAATCAAGAAAATGAGAACAATTTAAAAATTGAGCACTAATTTTGCGAATATTTGACAAAAAAAACGATTGTCATAAAATTGGATTCAGAAAGAAAGGAACAAAATGGATAAAGAAAAGATTATAGAAGTTAAAAATCTTGTAAAAGTTTATCGCGATGGAAACACATTTTTTAAAGCATTAAACGGTGTTTCATTCAGTATAAACCAAGGTGAAAGTGTGGCAATTATCGGAAAATCCGGTAGTGGAAAATCAACTTTAATGCACCTTTTGGCAGCGCTCGATAAACCAAATGAAGGCGAAGTTTTCATTGATGGGCAAAATATTGCTAAAATGAAAAAACGCAATTTAAACAAACTTCGAAACCAGACTTTTGGCTTTGTTTTTCAACAATTCTTTATGAATCCAAAAGATACGGTTTTACAAAATGTAATTTTACCACTCAAAATTGCCGGAGTTGGTTCAAGAAAGCGCAAAGAAATTGCTTTAAAAGCTCTTGAAGCTGTTGATTTGGCTGACAAGGTAAAAAACAAAGCTTCAAATCTTTCTGGTGGACAAAAACAACGCGTTTGCGTGGCGCGAGCAATCGTGAATTCACCAAAGATTATTTTTGCAGATGAACCAACCGGAAACCTCGATTCAAAAACAAGTGCAAAAGTTGAAGATTTGCTTTTTGGCTTAAACAAAGAAAAGGGAATTACCCTAGTGATCGTTACACACGATGAAGCTTTGGCGCAAAAATGTGATCGCCAAATTCGAATTCAAGATGGCCAAATTATTTCGAAAGGAGAAAACTAATGAAATTTTTAGATATAATTGGAACTTCGGCTTCAAACTTGTGGCAAAATAAAGGTCGCACCTTTTTAACAATTATTGCTGTTTGCATCGGTTCGTTTACGATTGCATTAACTTCTGCGGTAAATATGGGCGTAAACGATTACATTCAACGTCAGCTTTCAATTTTTAGTGAAGATTCAATACTTTATTTTAATCCAAAACAAGAAGCCACCACTTTTGGCCCAAAAGAATATAAAGATGGAAGCAAACAAGTTAATCCAAGATTTTCGCAAGCAACTCTAAATTTAAAAGATGTTGAGAAAATCAACAAAATTCCTAACGTTAAAAAAGCAGCTTTATATGACTTTATAACTCCTGATTATATTCAATATAAAGACGGCAAAAAGCTCACAATCACAACAGTTGTCGTTGAAGCAGACGGCCAAAAGTATAACTTCGATTTCTTAGCTGGCAAAAAAGCGGTAAATCGTGGCGAGATTACAATTTCGCAAGATTACCTTGAACCTATGGGTTTTAAAGATGCTCAAAGCGCAATCGGCAAAGAACTTAAAGTTCAAATCGCGGACACTCTAACGGGCGATAAAAAAATCTTTACTCAAAAAATCACGGGCGTAACAGCTAAAAGCTTAATTCAATCTGCAATGGTTGTGGTTAGTCGACCAAGCTATGACGACTTTTACGCATTCCAATCTAAAAGTACGCCAAAAGAAGTTAAAGATAGTAGTTTTGTAGTTTTAGCACAAGTTGACGGTGCAGTTTCTAAAGATAAAATAGATAAAATTAAAAAAGAAGCTGAAAAATTAGGCTATTCAGCAAGCACAGCTAAAGATCAAGTTGAAACAATCATGAATGTGGTTAATGGAATCACTGGCTCATTGATTGTGTTTGGTGCAATTGCTCTTCTTGCAGCTAGTTTTGGAATCATTAACACGCTTTATATGAGTGTGCGTGAACGAACTCGCGAAATTGGCTTAATGAAAGCAATGGGACTCTCAAACGGAAAAATCTTTCAATTATTTAGTATTGAAGCAATTTTAATTGGTATTCTTGGTTCAATTTTAGGAATTCTACTCGCCCAAGGTGCAGGAAACACCCTCAATCATGTTGCAATGGATAGTTTCTTAAAGGGAATGGATGGATTCACGCTAACTAAATTCACACTGCAAAATAATATAGCTATTACCGTAATTATTGCGATTGTAGCCTTTTTAGCTGGTGCTTTGCCTTCACGAAGCGCAAGTAAAAAAGACCCAATCGAAGCTTTGAGATACGAATAAATGGTTCGAAAACACCGCATTTCACAAAATTTCTTGCGTTCGCCACGAATAGCACTAATGCTCGTTGGGCATAGTAATATTCGAAAACGCGATTTTACGCTAGATATTGGCGCTGGAAGCGGTGTTTTTACTTTTGCTCTTAGCAAGAAATCTGCACAAGTTTTAGCGATTGAGTTTGATAATGAAACTTTCAAAAAATTAAAAAATAACACTAAAAATCTTGAAAATGTCGAGGTTTTGCGTGCAGATTTCTTACACTTCAACCTCTCAAAATTGCCTCAAAATTATAAAGTTTGTGCAAATATTCCGTTTCATTTGAGTTCGCCTATCATTCAAAAACTCGCAAACACCCAAAATTCACCAAAAAGCATTTATTTAATTTTACAAAAACAATTCGCGCGTAAGCTAATCGCCAGCGAACAAAATTTCACTTCGGCCCTGGGCGTAAAAACTTTTCCTTTTTTCGAAAATAAAATAAAGAAACCGCTCCGCAAGACCGATTTTACACCACCACCAGCCGTTGAAACCGTATTTTTTGAAATGAAACGGCGAGAAACTCCATTAATTTCGAAAGAAGAACAACCAATTTTTAACGATTTTATCGATAAGATGTTCGCCACTCCAGAATTTTATAAAAAACATTGTGGCTTAAAGTTTAAAACCAAAAAACCAAGCGAATTAAAAGGTGAAGATTGGATTGAAATCTGGCAATTTAATAAAAATTTTGATAGAATGGAGTAATTATGGCACGAAAAATTAAGTTTGAGACAGTTAAGTTTGATAAAATCACCCCTGGCGGACAGGCTTTGGGAACGCTCGAATCGGGCAAAAAAATCTTTGCGTGGGGCGTTTTGCCGAATGAGACCGCCAAAGTTCAAATTACCAAAAATAAATCGAGTTTTGCGGAAGGTTTTGCGATTGAAATTTTCGAAAAATCAGCTGAAAGAATTGAACCAAAAGACAGCGAAAGTTTTCTTTCAACCAGCCCGTGGCAGATTTTTAATTTTGATTTCGAGCAAAAAACCAAGCAAGAGTTAATTCTTGAAAGTTTCCGCCAAGAAAAAATTGAGTTAAAAAATCAAGAAGAATTTTATTCTGACGGAAAAATTTTTGAATACCGCAATAAGGTGGAATTTTCATTTTGGTGGGAAAAATCCGAACAAGATGAAAACGACGGCGAATTAAATTTGGCATTTTTTAGACGCGGCGAAAAGGGAAAAATACCAGTAAAAGGCACAAGTTTGGCAATGCCAGAAATCAATCAAGCTGGCCAAAAAGTGCTTGAAATTTTGCGCGCAAGAAAAACACCAAGCCGAGATTTAAAAACTTTGTTGATTCGTGCCAGTCAAAAGGGTGAAATTTCAGCCCAGCTTTATGTGAAAGATGAAAACTTTACAATTTTCAGCGAGCAAGAGCTTTCGAAGCTCAACTTTAAAAACTTCGAAATTATCTTTTCGAATCCAAAGTCGCCAGCTAGCGTGATTACCAAAAGGCTTCAAAACTCAACAGATCAAAAACTACAAGATTCTGTGCTGGGGATTGACTTCAATTATGCAACGGAAAGCTTTTTTCAGATCAATTTGCCGGTTTATGAGCAAGCTTTGCGCGATATGCAAAAATTCATCGATACATCAAAACCAACGGTCGACTTATATTCTGGTGTGGGTTCAATTGGGCTTACGATTGGCGCGGGCGATTTAACCTTGGTGGAAATCAACGAATTTGCGGTGGATGAAATGCAAAAAAACATCAAAAAGTTAAATAGAGAAGAAACCGCAAAAGCTATCTTGGCGCCAAGCGAGAAAGCGCTGGAGTTTATCAAAAAAGGTTCAAACCTAATTGTTGACCCACCAAGAGCCGGAATGAACCGTGAAGTTTGTGAGAAAATTCTTGAAATTGAGCCAGAAAAAGTAATTTATCTAAGCTGTAACCCAGCAACTCAAGCGCGCGATGCGGCAATTTTGAGTAAAAAATACGAGATAACTTATGTGCGTGGCTATAACTTTTTCCCACGAACACCACATATTGAAAACTTAATTGTATTGAAACTAAAAAAATAACTCTCATTAGACAGTCTGACGCTCAGCAGTCTAAAAGTAATCTGAGTTCACACATCTTATGAGTGAATTAAAAGACGGTTCAAAAAATGAGCCGTCTTTTTTCTATTATTCGTCGATACTCTTCCTAATAAATTACCAATATCTATCAAAGGCACTAAGAATATAGCTTAGGTCTTTGGATTGTTCTTTAATATGCCCACCAACGACTAATTGATATTCAATTCCGCCAAGAAAACCAGAAGTGCTTTCAACCACTTCAACTAATTCGCCACGAACTACTTTTTGTTTTAATGTATTTCCCATTACGATTTCTCCTCGTTTTATATTATAAGTCCAAATTGTTTCGCCCATTCTTCCAAAGTTAGCCCACTCTGTGTTGATAAATCTAAAAGAGCCATTTCTATATTCGCACGCCCCCCTTCGACTTCCGTTTTCCATCGTAAAGCTTCCTCTAGGTTTGGTATGACCACTTCTAATCTTTTTACAAATCTTTCGGTATCTTCTTTTTCTCGAAAAAGTTGCTTGTATTCATCACGATTTGCGGAACCTAGTTTTCCTCCAATTTCATTAAGGTCAGCTAAAAGTTCATAACGGATATTTTGAGCTGCTTCTAGCACTCTTCTAGCTAGTGCTAATTTTTCGTTGTATTCCTTTGTAGCAGACTCATTTGCTTGTATTTTAAACCATAAAATTCCACCAGTAATCGCAATTACTAATAACATCAAAAAAGCCATATTTTCTCCTTAACAAAACCTCTAAGTATTTGTAGCACATTAAAAATCGTATTTATCTTAATACGAATAACCTCCTTTTTTATTTTTACTCAAAAATCCCTGCTACAATAGGGGCGAGTTTGTTTTAGTGAACGGTCGTTTGTTAAAACAATCAAAGTTACCAATAAAAATATATAAAATGCTGATTTGACAAGGTTTATAGGCTCTGTCAGGTTGGCATTTTTTGATTTTTCATTGTTTTAGTTGACGACCGTTTGCTAAAACTGTTGATAGGTTAAATTTACTATTTTTCTAAGGACTTGTCAATCAATTATAAGTGATTTTTTCTATTTATTTGAATACCATTACGCTTAAGTACATTATAAATAGTTGCGGTAGAAATGTTCAGCTGATTGGCTATATTTCGAACAGAATTTTCTTTTTGCTGGTATTGTGCAATAATTTGCTTTTCCTTATCTTTCGCTATTCCTTTATTGCCAAGCTTCACACCTTTTTCTTTCGCTTTACGGAGTCCATCTTTAGTACGTTCAGAAATTGCTTGAAGCTCCCATTCTGCCAC
>CAKUZG010000017.1 GCA_934717805.1 uncultured Candidatus Saccharibacteria bacterium
CGGAAAAACAACAACAATTCGAGCATTGCTGGGAATTTATCAGGCAGATTCGGGTGAGCTTTTAATTAATGAAAAGAAATTTTCACCAGAAAGAACTGGTTTGATTGGTTATTTGCCAGAAGAGCGCGGGCTTTATCGAAAAGAAAAAGTGATTGACGTAATGCAATATTTTGGTCAACTTAAAGGGCTTTCTAAAAAAGAAGCGCGAGATTTTTCGCAGGATTTTTTGAAACGTGTTGGGCTTGAAGATAAGGCGCGATTGAATATTGATAAGCTTTCGGGCGGTCAACAACAAAAAATTCAGCTCGGAATTACGATTATGGGGAAGCCGGACTTGCTTATTTTAGACGAACCAACAAAAGGTTTTGACCCTGTGAATCGCGAGTTACTAATGGAAATTATTAAGGAAGAAAACGCTCGCGGAGCAACGATTATTATGGTGACGCATCAGATGGAAGAAGTTGAAAAGATTTGTAATCGTGCTTTGCTGCTAAAAAACGGAAAAACGAAGGCTTATGGCACGGTTGATGAAATTCGAAATCACTTTGGTAAGCAACGAATTATTCTTGAGTTTGTTGGTGAATTGCCAAAAAGCGATAAATTCGAAATAATTAAAAAAGAAACAAATTACGCTGAATTGTCGCCAAAAGTAGATTCGCAAGAAATTCTAAAAGAGTTAATCTCGAAAGATTTGCGAATTTTAAACTTTAAAGTTCAAAAATCAACTTTGAATGAAATTTTCTTGGAAATTTATGGTAAAGAAGGCGAGGAAAAAAATGTATAATCTAGGAACGGTTTTAAAATTTGAAGTTTTTCGAGCGTTAAAAAAGCCAACTTTTTGGGCTGCAATTTTTGCAATACCTTTGATTTATGGTGTAATATTTGGTTTTAGTGCAATTTCGAATGCTCAAACTCGCGAAAATCAAGAAAAACTTGCAAAAGAAACTTTTTCATTTGATATTCAAGATGAGAGTTCAATGATTTCGAAAGATATTATTACTGGAATGAAAGGTAATGTTTCGAAAAATAAAGCAGCTTCAATTGCGAAAGTCAAAGATCAAAAAATCGATGCATTTTATTTTATTCCAAAAGATTTGGTCCATGAAAAAGTTGAGATTTATGCTAAGAATGTAAATATAAATGAAAATGCTAAATACAGCGCTGTTTTAAAGAGTATTTTAAAGAATTCGAGCGCAAAAGCTACGAGCGCAAATCAGTTAGTTTTAATCAATGAAACCTATAAAACCGAACAAACTATCTTTAAAAATGGCCAAAAATATGAGCAGATTTATGAGATGATTGCTCCAGGAATTTTCTTGTTCGTTTTCTATTTTATTACAGTTTTTCTCTCAAATCGAATGCTTACAAGTACAACCGAAGAAAAAGAAAACCGCGTAACGGAGATAATTTTAACAAGCATTTCCGCGCGAACACTTATTTTGGGCAAAATAATTTCAATCATAGTTTTAGGAATTGTTCAAATTTTAACTTTGCTCTTAACTGGAATTATAATGCTGTTCTTAATCTCAAATATGGGAGATTTTGCGAAGAATATCAATTTACCAGATTTATCAACAATTCTTCCAAATATAAGATGGGAGTTTAGTACAATTGCAATTTCGGCGATAATTTTAATTGCTGGATTTATGATGGTGACGGGATTTATTGTTGCGTTGGGTTCAATGATGCCAACAGCGCAAGAGGCTTCAAACTATTTTGGAATGATTATAATGACTCTAATGGCACCACTTTTTGTGCTTCCTTCTTTCTTTGTGAGCGAACCAAATGAAATTGTAATCTTTTTGAGTTATTTTCCTTTAACTTCACCAATTTCTTTATTACTTCGAAATATGCTTGGAACTTTAAGTTTTTCCGAGGCATTGGTTGGAATTTTATTACTAATTGTTTTTGCGATTGTTGCGATTTGGCTAGCTGTGCGGATTTTCCGTTTTGGCACAATTGCGTATGGATCAAAAATAAACCTAAAAAGTATTTTTTCGAAAAAGAAAATCGCTTAAATTTTAAAAGCGAATTTTCAGGAATTTTTAAGCAAAGCATGATAAAATAATTACATATGAGAATTTTGATTGTTGAAGATGAACGAAAAATTGCTCGAGCACTCGGGCGAGCTTTAAAAAACGAAAAATATGCCGTGGATATTTCATATGACGGCACGGATGCTTATGCGATGGCTGGAATGATTGATTATGACTTATTAATCCTTGATCGAATGATTCCTGGTGATTATGACGGTTTGAGCCTGACTAAAAAACTTCGAGAAGAAGGAAAAAATGTGCCAATTTTGCTTTTAACTGCACTCGGCGCGACTCAGGATAAAACAGAAGGTTTAGATAGTGGTGCAGATGATTATTTAACAAAACCCTTTGCGCTCGATGAGCTTCTTGCACGCGTGCGGGCTCTTTTACGCCGACCTCAAACATCGGCGGAAACAGTTTTGAAAGTAGCTGATCTATCGTTAGATTTAAATACACATGAAGTTCTTCGAAATGATCAAAAAATCGAACTCACAAATAAAGAATTTTCACTTTTAGAATATCTTGTTCGAAACGCTGGTCGACCAGTTTCGAAAGAGCAAATTATCGCCCACGTTTGGGATTATGATGCTGATATTTTGCCAAATAATATCGAAGTTTATATTAGTTATTTGCGCGAAAAGGTTGACAAGCCGTTTAAAGATAAAATAATTAAAACGGTTCGTGGTTTAGGATATAAAATCGATGAAGAGTAAGAACGGCAATTTTTTACGATTTGGCGGCGATATTTTTCGAAGTGCGCATTTTAGCCTTTCAATGCTATATTTTTTGATTTTGCTAGCGATTGTTGGTATTTTTAACATAGTTATTTTTTATTCGATAAATACAAACAATATGGAGATTTCGACACCTTCAACAGAAATGAGTGCTTTTAAAGAGGAAGATTCATATGGTAGTGATGAATTTCGAACAAGAATAATTACAGCCCGAAACAAACGTGCTAGTGAACAGATAACAGAGGCTATTTTAATTCTAGATCTTTCAATTTTGCTTGCTGGTGGAGTGGGCAGTTTTTGGCTTGCGCATCGTGCTTTAGAGCCACTTGAACAGGCGCATAAATTACAATCTGAGTTTGTCTCTAATGCAAGCCACGAAATTAGAACGCCACTTGCGGCATTACAACTCGAAACAGAGATGATTTTAAAAGATAAAGACGCATCAAAAGAGGAGCTTTGTGAAGTTTTGGAGAGTAATTTAGAAGAAGCTAAAAGTTTGACTGCGATGGTGAATATGTTGTTAAAACTTTCGAAAATTGATGAAGAGATTCCACTTTCAGCAACGAATTTAAACGAAGTTGTAAAGGCAAGAATCGCAAAATTTCCAGATGCGGATAAAAGAATTAAATTTGAAGGTGGAAAAGATTTTATTATACAAAACAACGAAACCGTAATAGATGAGATGGCGACAATTTTAATTGATAACGCTTTAAAATATAATGTTTCGAAAGAGCCTGTTGAAGTTAAGATTTTTCGGCAAAATCGACAAGCTGTTTTGGAGGTTTCGAATTTTTCAAATGAGATTTCGCAAGATGATTTAAATCGTTTTTTTGACCGATTCTATCGACACGATAAAGTGCGTAGTTGTAATAATCGAACTGAAGGTTATGGTTTAGGCCTAGCTATCGCAAAGAAGTTGGCTGATAAAACACACAGTAATATTAACGTAAAGAATGAGCGAATTGCTAAGACTAAAAAATTTAAAACAACTTTTGCGGTTGCTATGCGATTTTCAAAATAAGATTTTGATATAAAACCCTTGCTTTTTAGAGATAAATGTGCTAAAATTATGGATGAACTTTATTTACGTAAATGTAAAACTTGGCTATGCGAGGGTCGTAACAGGGAAAACCCGCTTTCGAAACCACGCGAACGCCAAGCTTTAATCGTGGAAAGTTTACTAATATTAAATTAATGGGAGCATAAGTGAAATGAAAACACTTCTCGGTACCAAAGTTGGTATGACCCAAATCATCGGCGAAGACGGCGTTGTTACACCAATTACGCTCGTTCAAGCTGGCCCTGTAACTGTGACTCAGGTTAAAACCGTTGAAACAGACGGCTACAACGCAGTTCAAGTGGCATTTGGTGAGGGTAAGAACCTGAGCAAGGCCGTGGCTGGACATGTTAAGCCAGCAGAGGTAACTCCGAAACATCTTCGTGAGTTCCGCGTTGACGAAATCCCTGCGGATGTAAAAGTTGGCGCTAAAATTAATGTTGAAGCTTTCGAGCTTGGAGACATTGTTAATGTAACTGGAACAAGCAAAGGTAAAGGTTTTGCTGGAACAGTTAAGCGACACAACTTTAACACAAGTAAGAGCTCACACGGTGGAAACGGAAACGTGCGTCGTGTTGGTTCAATCGGATCGATGTATCCACAGAAAGTCTTTAAAGGTAAAAGAATGCCTGGTCGAATGGGACACGACAAAGTTACTGTTAAAAATCTAACAGTTGCTTATATCGATGTAGAAAATAACTTAATTGGGCTAAAAGGTGCTGTTCCAGGACCAAAGAAAGGTCTTGTTAGCATTGGAGGTAAAGCATAATGGCTGAAAAAACAACTCTTCCAAAAAGCGTTTTTGCAGTTGAAGTTCGAAACCATGAACTCTTGAAGCTTGCCTATGACGCTTATCTTGCTAATAACCGCTTAGCAAGTGCTACAACAAAACAACGCGGTGAAGTTCGCGGTGGCGGTAAAAAACCATGGCGACAAAAAGGAACTGGTCGCGCACGATTTGGATCAATTCGAAACCCAATCTGGCGAGGCGGTGGTATTGTTTTTGGACCACGCGGTAATGAAAACTATACTAAGAAAATTTCAAAAACTTCAAAACGAGTTGCTCTTCGACAAGCTTTGACAGTTAAAGCTGATAAAGTTCTTGTTGCAGATATTAAAACAACTGGTAAAACTGCTGAAGTTGCAAAATTCTTGAAAGAGAATAACTTGAATCGACGAGTTCTTATCGTTGCTGAAAAAACAGATGAATTAATTCGCGCAACAAATAATATTAGTGAAGCTTTGCTTGTTTCACCAATGTATCTAAATGTGTTCGACATCTTGAACGCTGATCACATTGTTATTGCGCCAAAAGCAATTGAAACAATCGAAAACTGGTTAGGAGGAGAAAAATAATGGCGATCAAACCTATTACTCCGCGAGCAACCGAGAAAGCTTATGCTCTTTCTACAACAAAAAATGTTTACGTATTTAATGTGCCGCTAACTTTGAATAAAAATCAAATCAAAGAAGCGATTGAAAAAGAGTTTGAAGTAACTGTAACTGGTGTTCGAACTGTTGTTCAAGCTGGTAAAGTTAAACGAATCAACAAATCTCGAAATCCAAAACGATACGTTGCTGGTTCAACAACTCAAAAAGATATCAAGAAAGCTTATGTGACCGTAAAAGAAGGTGATAAAATTGCAATCTTTGAAAGCGCTGAAGCTGAAACTGCTGAGGAGAAGAAGTAATGGCTATTAAAAAATATAATCCTACGACTCCTGCTCGACGCGGTATGACGACTGAAGACTATAGTGAAATTACAACTCGAAAACCACTAAAAAGTCTTTTGAAAGCGAGAAAGCAAAATGCTGGACGCAACAACTCTGGTCGAATTACGGTTCGACACCGAGGTGGTGGTGTTAAGCGACATTACCGAATCTTGACTCACAAATTGCCAACAGGTTTAACTTTAACAGTTCGAGAAATCGAATATGATCCAAACCGAAGTGCGCGAATTGCTCGAGTTCAAGATCAAAACGGTAAATTCTACTACGTTTTGGCTGACACTTCAATGTTCCAAGGTAAAGTTTTCCAAACTGGTAAAAAAGATATTGAAATTGAAGCCTCAAACCGAATGCCACTTTCAGAAATTCCTGTTGGTTCATTGATCTATGCGATCGAGATTACACCAGGAAAAGGTGCGCAAATGGTTCGTTCAGCTGGCGCAAAAGCTCAGTTGATGGCTAAAGAAGGTGATTACGCACAAGTTAAACTACCTTCAGGTGAAGTTCGAAAATTCCGATTGGAAGCAGAGGCAACTCTTGGAACAGTTGGAAATATTCAACACCAGAACATTAAACTTGGTTCTGCTGGTCGCAAGCGCCGTAAAGGTATTCGTCCAACAGTTCGCGGTGTTGTTATGAATGCTGTAGATCACCCACATGGTGGTGGTGACGGTGGACGACACGGAATTGGTCGTTCAACTCCACGTTCACCTTGGGGTCAACCAACTCTCGGCTACAAAACTCGCCGACGTAAGAGTACTAATAAATTTATCGTGAAGAGTCGTCACGAAGCTAAGAGGAGAAAATAAATGAGTCGTTCATTGAAAAAAGGTCCGTTTATCGACTTCAAGCTTGCTAAAAAAGTAGCGGCTCTTGGAGCTGATGATCGAACAGTGATTAAAACTTGGGCTCGCTCAAGCACAATTACACCAGAAATGGTTGGTCGAACTATCGCTGTTCACAATGGTCGATTGCATATTCCTGTTTATATTTCAGAGAATATGGTTGGACATAAACTTGGTGAATTTGCGCCAACACGTAAATTCCGAAAACACGGTGGAAAGGATAAGAAATAATGGCTAATGTAACAACTCGTGCCTACATCAAAGGTATTGGTCAGGCTCCACGAAAAGTTTCAATTGTGGCAAGTCTTGTTCGAGGTCGAACTGTTGCTGACGCTCTAGTTATCCTTGATCATACACCACGCCGAAGCGCTTTAGCTGTTAAAAAAGCTATTCAATCGGCTGCAGCTAATGCTAAAAACAACGATAATGCTGATCCAAAAACTCTTGTAATCACAACTTTGTCGGTTACAGCTGGTTCACGACTAAAGCGATTTAAACCTCATATGCGAGGAATGGCGCTTCCTTTCCAAAAGAAAACTTCAAACATTTTAGTAGAAGTTTCTGGCGTTGTTAAAGAGAAAAAAGCTCCAGCTAAAAAAGCTGAAGTTAAGAAAACTACTGCAAAAGCAGAGAAAGAGAGCAAATAATGGGTCAAAAAGTTAATCCAATTAGCTTCCGTTTGCAAGCTCATAAAAACTGGGATTCACGATGGTTTGCTCAGAAAAAAGATTTTGCAAAATTCTTGATTGAAGATGACAAAATCCGAAAAACTATCGAAAAACGATTCGAAAGCCGACCAACTATCGACCGAATCGAAATCGAACGAACAGAAAACCTTATCACTGTTTCAATTCATACCGCAAAAGCAGGTGTTGTAATTGGACGTGGTGGTGCTGGCGTTCAAGAACTAAAAGCTCAACTTGAAAAAATGGTTAGCTTGCCAGTTCGAATTAATATCGAAGAAGTTCGACGACCAGAACTTTCAGCTAAATTAGTTGCTGAAAATATTGCTCGTCAACTTGAACGTCGAATTAATTTCCGTCGAGCCGTAAAAATGGCTTTACAAAATACAATGCAAGCTGGTGCGAAAGGTGTTCGTATTGAGGTTGCCGGACGTTTAAATGGTGCTGAAATGAGCCGTCGCGAGAAATTCTCAGAAGGTTCTGTGCCTCTACACACAATCCGTGCAGACATCAATTATCACGGTGCACGATCAAAAACCCCAGCTGGTATTATCGGCGTAAAAGTTTGGATTAATAAAGGTGAAAGGAATATTAAGTAATGGCTATTTTGTTACCAAAGAAAACCGCTCACCGAAAAGTTCGAAAAGGTAAAAACCCAGGCCGAGCAACTCGTGGAAATACTGTTGCTTTCGGTGACTACGGTCTAATGAGCCTTGAAAATGAGCGAATCAATTCACGACAAATTGAATCAGCTCGAACAGCTATGACTCGTTACATTAAACGTGGCGGTCAAGTTTGGATTCGAATTTTCCCACACACACCAGTTACTCGAAAACCACAAGATGTGAAAATGGGTAGCGGTAAGGGAAATCCAGAATTCTTTGTGGCAAAAGTTAAAGCTGGAACTATCATGTTTGAAATGAATGGTGTTTCAGAAGAAGTTGCTCGTGAAGCTATGCGACTTGCTGGCCACAAACTTCCAGTAAAAGTTAAATTCGTAAAGAAAGGTGAAATCTAATATGGCGACTACATTGACAGGTGTTGTTTCGAGCGCTAAGGCCGACAAAACTATCACCGTAACAGTTCATAGCCGTGAAACACACCCAATTTACGGCAAACAATATACTGTAACTCGAAAATATACTGCTCATGATGAAAATAATGAAGCTGGTGAAGGCGACAAAGTTGTTATCAAAGAAGTTCGACCAATTTCGAAAACTAAAAGCTTTGCTTTAGTTGAAATTGTTGAAAAAGCCCGAGGTTCAGTAGAATTGAAAGAGGAGGCATAATGATTCAACAAGAAAGCCGACTTAAAGTAACAGATAACAGTGGTGCAAAAGAAATCCTTTGTATTCGTGTTCTTGGTGGTTCAAAACGCCGCTACGCACGAGTTGGTGATATCATCGTTGCTACTGTTAAAGATGCCAACCCAACTGGTAACGTTAAGAAAAAATCAGTTGTGAAAGCTGTTGTTGTGCGAACTCGTGATCAAATTCGTCGAAAAGATGGTTCAACTATTTGTTTTGACGATAATGCTGCAGTTATTATCGCTGACGACAAAACTCCAAAAGCAACTCGCGTATTTGGTCCAGTACCACGCGAGCTTCGCGATTTGGGATATAACAAAATTATCAGCTTAGCTCCGGAGGTGCTCTAATATGGCGTTAAATGGAATTGTAAAAGGTGATAATGTTGTAATTATCAGTGGAAAAGATAAAGGTTTGACAGGTGAAGTTGTTAAAGTTTTACCAAAGAAAAACGCTGTTCTAGTTGAAGGTGTTGGTAAAAAACACCGTCACATTAAACCAAACCAATTTAATCCACGTGGTGGAGCAAAAGATATTCATGTCCCAACTCCAGTTCACAAAGTTAAAAAAGTAGAAGCTAAAAGCGCTAAATCAAGCAAAAAAGGAGATAAATAATGGCTAAAACTACTGTTTATGTTCCTCGCTTGAAAACTCTTTACAAAGATACTATTGTTAAAGAACTCGAAAGCGAACTAGAGCTAACAAATATCCACCAAGTTCCAAAGCTTGAAAAAATCGTTGTTAGCGTAGGAACAGGAAAAAAGAAAGAAGACAAGCGTTTTCAAGAAGCTGTAAAAAATACAGTTACAAAAATTACTGGTCAAACACCAGTAGCACGTTTGCCTAAAAAATCAATTGCTACTTTCAAAATTCGTGGTGGAATGGGTGCTCCAATTGGTTATAGTGTAACTTTACGCGGCGATCGAATGTATGAATTCCTTGATCGTCTTGTAAACGTTGCATTGCCTCGTGTTCGAGACTTCCACGGAGTTGGTGCAAAAGGTTTCGACAAAGGCGGAAACTATAACTTGGGAATTTTAGAACAATCAATTTTCCCAGAATTAACTTTCGAAGAAACACAAATTCTTCACGGACTTCAAGTTACCTTCGTAATTAAAAACGAAGGTGAGGCTCACAGTCGAGCACTACTTGAAAAATTCGGTATTCCATTTGAAAAGAAAGGAAAAGCGTAATGGCTAAAAAATCAATGATTGCAAAAGACTTGAAGCGCAAAAAAATGATTGAAAAATATGCTGCAAAACGCGCCGAATTGAAAGCTGCTGGTGACCAAGAAGGTCTTCAAAAGCTTCCACGTAACTCAAGTCCTACACGACTTAAGAACCGCGACAATTTTGATGGTCGACCACGCGGTTATATGCGACGATTTGGTATGAGCCGAATCACTTTCCGCATTAAAGCTTCAAAGGGTGAAATCCCAGGCGTAACGAAAAGTAGTTGGTAGAAGGAAGGAGAAAATATGTCATTACAATCAACTGACCCTATTGCCGACCTTCTAACTCGCATTCGAAATGCAGCAATGGTTGGCAAAAATAAAATTCGCGTTCCTTCAAGTAAATTGAAAGAAGTTGTAGCGAAAGAGCTTGCTAAAGCTAATTATATTGAATCTGTTAAAGTTGAATCAGCAAAACCTCGCGATATCTTGGTAGTGAAAATTACTAAAGATGGTGAAGCTGCTCGCTTTAACGAACTTACTCGAATGAGTAAACCAGGACGCCGAATGTATGTTGGCGTAGAAGAAATCCCACGTGTTAAAAGTGGTCGTGGAATGGTTCTACTTTCAACTTCAAAAGGTGTAATGAATGGTTTTGAGGCTAAAAAACAACGACTTGGTGGTGAATTGCTACTTAAAGTTTGGTAGTTTAATCCTTAAAGCTAAAATTAAAAGACAAGTCTTCTAACGAGGGCTTGTCTTTTTTTGCAGGGTTTATTTTACTGCTTAGATATGCTATAATAATATTAATGTTTGATTCGTTTTTGCATAAAAATATAGGAATTCCTTATCGACTTCATACTACAAAAATGCGAGGTTCAGATAACCCTAAAGCTGTAGTAGTTTTTATTCATGGGATTGCGAGTAATGCTGCTATGTGGAAGAAAGCTGAGAGTGAAATAGAGGGTGAATTTGATATTTATGCCGTTGATTTAATTGGTCACGGAAAATCACCAAAACCAAAATGGCTCGGTGCACAAAGCCTTGCTGTGCAAGCTCGTGCTGTTCGCAGAATGGTTTTTGTAATGAAAAAATACAAAAAACCTTTATTTCTAGTTGGTCATTCGATGGGGTCTTTGGTTGCTGCTGAATTTTCAAAAAAATATCCAAATCTTGTAGATAAGATATTTCTTCTTTCGCCACCAATTTATTCGCCAGAAGAAGCTCGTGGATCAGTTCAAGAATTTATTCTTAAAAAGAGTTATCAAAAAATTGTTTCAGATCCAAAAGATTCTATTAAATTCGTAAATACTGCGATTGGAATGGGTGTAGCAGATGTTGAAAAATTTGATTCGCAAGAACAGTTTCGCCCAGTTCGAAGATCTTTAAAAGAGGCTATTATTCAACAAGATACATTTAATGTACTTTCAAAAACTGAAACACCAACAAAAATTATCTATGGAGCTTTCGATCCTGTCGTAATTGGTAAAAACATTCGAAAGTTAGGTAGAATGAATAATAAAATTAAGGTTTCACGAGTTTTAAGTGCGCATGATCCAACAAAATCTATGATTTCACAAATCTCGAAAGATATTAATAAAGCTTTAAAGGAGCAAAAATGAGTAAAAAAATTATTTTAACAGGTGATCGTCCAACTGGAAAATTACATATCGGTCATTATGTGGGATCATTAAAAAATCGAGTTGATCTACAAAAATCTGGTGAGTATGAAATGTTTGTAATGATTGCAGACGCTCAAGCTTTAACAGATAATGCAAAAAATCCTGAAAAAGTTCGCGAAAATGTTCTTGAAGTCGCATTGGATTATTTGGCTGCAGGAATCGACCCTTCGAAAACAACAATTTTTATCCAGAGTCAAATTCCGCAACTTCCTGAGCTTGCGATGTTTTATGCGAATTTAGTTTCTATTTCGCGTCTTGAACGCAATCCAACAGTTAAAACTGAGATTAAACAAAAAAACTTTGGTGAAGGTGTGCCAAGTGGTTTTGTGTTTTATCCAATTTCGCAAGCCGCAGACATTACGGCTTTCAAGGCAACTCATGTTCCTGCGGGCGAAGATCAATCGCCAATGATTGAATTAAGTCGTGAAATTGCACGCTCTTTTAATCAAGCTTATAGTTCAGAAGTTCTCGTTGAGCCGGAAATTATTCTTTCGAAAGAAGGACTTGAACGTCGCTTGCCGGGTATTAACGGCATGAATGCTAAAATGAGTAAAAGCCTAAATAATGGAATTTATCTCGCGGACTCTTTTGAAGAAATGCGTGCAAAAATAATGAAAATGTATACCGATCCAGATCATATTAAGGTTGAAGATCCAGGTAAGGTTGAAGGAAATGTTGTTTTCGCATATCTAGATGTTTTTGCTGAAGATAAAAATAAGGTTGAAGAAATGAAAAAGCAATATCAAAAAGGTGGACTAGGTGATGTTGCGGTTAAAAAATACCTTATCGAAGAAATGGATAAGATTTTAAAACCTATTCGAGAAAGGCGTGAAGAGCTTGCGAAAAATCCCGAAGCTATTTATAAAATGCTTGAGAAAGGAAGTTTAAAGGCGCGTAAAGTTGCGGCAGAAACTTTACAAGAGGTTAAGCATGCAATGAAAATTGACTATTTTGGAGATAGAAATGGCGAAATTTAATTCGAGTGATATTTTAAAGATTTTACGAAAATTTAATATTGCAAATGAAGATAATGTTCCACGAAACATCGAAGAGCTTAAAAAGATTTCAGCTGACGAATTTTCAGAAATATTTACGTTTAAGTTTAATAAGAATAAATTTTTTGTTATTATTGATGGAACCGCCGAAGATGATGAATTTTATATTCGAGAGATTTTACATAAGAATTTTGGCGAAATCGAAGGCCGTCTAATTGAAAATCCATTAGATTCAATGATGAGTTTTGCAATACCTTTTGAAGGAAAAGATGTTTATCTTTTTCAAAATATTCAGTCAAAAAAGCGTTTGGATATTTATTTGGCTGAAAAATATCCAGAATTCTCGCGCGCTACAATTCAAAAATATATTAAAAAGGGTTTTGTTGAAGTTAATGGAAAAAATGCAAAAAAACCAAAAGATTTAGTTGATGAGAAGTCGAAAATTCTAATTAATATTCCTGATAAAAATGTTGAAAAAGTTAATTTTCCAATTATTTTTGAAGATGAAAATGTGATTGTAATTAATAAGCCTCGAGGTGTCTTAACGCATAGTAAAGGTGTTTTAAATGATGAATTTACCGTTGCTGATTTTTTTGAAAGTCGTGGTGCCGAATTTGCGAAAGGTACAAATCGTGTTGGTATTGTTCACCGTCTTGATAGAGAAACTTCAGGAGTTATTATCGGTGCTAAAAATGATGAAACTGCAAAAAAACTACAAAAGCAATTTTCGGAAAGAACTACAAAAAAGACGTATCTTGCGATCGTTAAAGATAATCTAAATCCTAAAAAAGCAATTATTGACTTACCAATTGCCCGAAACGGTTCTGCACCAAGTACTTTTATGGTACACGCCAAAGGAAAGACTGCTCAAACTAAATACGAAGTTATAGATGAAAACAATGAATTATCTCTAGTAAGACTCACACCGAAAACTGGTCGAACCCATCAACTTCGTGTTCATTTAAGTTATTTAAAACATCCGATTTTGGGTGACAAAGTTTATGATAAAACTATCACGAAAGCCGAATCTGAGAAAAGAATGTTCTTGCATGCCCAAACACTTGAGATTACGATTCCTCCAAAAAATGGTGAAAAAGATTCGCAAAGAATGGTTTTTGAAGCTGAAATTCCTGAAGGTTTTAAATTAAACCACAATGGATAATTTTTTCAAAAACACTATCATAAACTCACACGCCACGATTATTGAAATTCCCCGTGGATATGGTTTTGAATTTGTCTTAAAAAAGATAGATTTCCCAAAAGAAATACAAGTTATTAAATTTGAGCCAACTATTCACGGCGCACAAAAAACTGAAAGTATTAATGTGGAAGATATTGAAATTCTGCAAGAGAAAGTTAAAGTTAAAAGTGTGAAAAAGCGCTGTTTTGTTTTTATGAATGCAGAAAAGATGAACGAAGCTGCTCAAAATAAATTTTTAAAGATATTTGAAGAACCTACTAAAAATACTTCATTTTTACTTTTAACCGAGAATAAAAATGCTTTCGAGAAAACAGTTTTATCGAGGGCTCAGGTTTTGAGAATTTCACCAATTTCCAAAATAGATTCATTAAGTATGCTTAAAAAAGTAAAATTAAACGATCAAGATAAGCAAAAAATTCTCTTTTTAGCAGAAGGTTTGCCTGGTGAAATTGAAAAGCTTTCAAGTGGTAAAAAATATTTCAATGAACAAATGGAAAATGCTGAACTTGCTAAAAAGTGGTTTACGGGTTCTCGTTTTGATAAAATTTTAGTTATAAAACTTTTAAAATCAGATAGAGATAAAACTTTAAAAGTGCTAGAAATTCTATTAAAAATAATAAATCAAATTTTCGCACAAAATTCGAAAGAAAATGCATTTAAAACGAAAAAAATCCTAAAAGCCTTTGATAGAATTTCGAAAAATGGAAATATTAGTTTGGTCTTACTTGAAATGATATTGGCGTAAAATTTGCAAAAAAATAACCGCTTGTGATATAATAGTAAGCATGTTAGTGTTGATTTTAATTATCGCATTGAGTATTTATATTTTTTGGAAAAAATCTGACGATATTTTAAAAAATAAATTGCCAGATAATCTTTCAGTTAAGATTGATAAGTTGTGGCGAGTTGCTCAAGAGGCGATTATTGACAGAAAATATCTTCGTGCAGAGAAAGTATTATTAACTATCTTACGCTTTGATGAACGAAATGCCACCGCATATAACAGATTAGGTATCATATATGCAGGGCAAAAACAATTCGATGATGCAATTGAATGTTTTGAAATTGCACAAAGCTTAGAAAGCAGCGCATCGAGTTTACATAATGTTGGTCTTATATATCTTGAGACGGAAAACTATCAAAAAGCCGCGTTAGCTTTTGAACAAGCACTTGAAATCGAAGATAATATGCCAACGCGATATATCGCATACGCTCGAGCGCTCGAAAAGCTCGGAAAGGATAAACTAGCTATTTCTGCACTCGAAAAGGCAGTTGAGCTTGATGAAAGACCACAAACCTTGAGAAGTTTAGGTGCGCTATATCTTAAAGTTGAAGATCTTGAAAAAGCTAAGGAAATTAAAGATAAGCTTGAATCTCTAAAAGATGATCGTAGAACTCTAAAGCAAAATCGAATATCTAATAAATCGATTTCAACTAAAAAAATAACAATGTAATGATTAAATCCAAAAAAGACAGCTGCATAGAGGGCTGTCTTTTTAATATATAGATGAACTTTAATAGAATTTATAAGCTATTAACTAATTTTCATCACGATGTCGTGAAGCAATAAATAACTGAACCACTGAGG
>CAKUZG010000018.1 GCA_934717805.1 uncultured Candidatus Saccharibacteria bacterium
CTATAAGATAGAATGAAAAGATATAATCCGATTGAAATTGAAGCAAAATGGCAAAAAAGATGGGATGACTCAAAGCTTTATGAAGTTAAAGCTAACCCTTCGAAACAAAAAATGTATATTTCGGGAATGTTTCCGTATCCAAGTGGCGCTGGGCTTCATACGGGGCATGCACGAAGCTACACTATTGTAGATTCGATTGCAAGGTTTTATCGTCAACAAGGTAAGAACGTGTTAAACCCAATTGGATGGGATACTTTTGGTTTACCTGCTGAAAATTATGCAATTAAAACTGGAATCTCGCCACAAGAAGCAACAAAAACAAATATTGCTAACTTTAAAAAACAATTTAAACGTCTTGGAATTTCGATCGATTGGTCACGAGAAATTAATACTTCAAATCCAGAATATTACAAATGGACACAATGGATTTTTCGAGAATTATATAAAAAAGGTCTAGCCTACCGAAAAAAAAGTTATCAGTGGTGGTGTGATAATGATAAGACTGTTCTTGCTAATGAGCAGGTTGAAAACGGTCGTTGTTGGCGATGTGGTGAAGAAGTTACAAAGAAGCGAATGACGCAATGGTTTTTCAGAATTACAGCTTATGCTGATGAACTTTTAGCGGATATTGATAATCTTGATTGGCCTGAAAAAATTAAAACAATGCAGCGAAATTGGATTGGTAAATCTACGGGTGCAGAGATTGAGTTTGAGGTTGTTGATGGAGAAGCAAAGGGTGAAAAGATTAAGGTTTTCACAACTCGTCCAGATACGCTCTTTGGTGCAACATTCTTGACGATTGCGCCAGAACACCCACTTCTTGATAAATTGGCGAATGATCTAACAAAAGATAAAGTTGAAGAGTACAAAAGAGAATCTTTAAAGAAAACAGAGATTGAACGTCAAGAAAATAAAGAAAAGACCGGTATTTTTACAGGAAGCTATGTCCTAAATCCTGCAAATGGTAAGAAAATCCCAGTTTGGGTTAGTGATTATGTTCTTGGTGGATACGGTGAAGGTGCTGTTATGGCTGTTCCTGCGCACGATGAGCGTGATTATGAATTTGCTAAAAAATTTGATCTTGATATCGTCAAGGTTGTTGAAAAACCAGAAGAAATTTTAGATGACGAGATTTGCTATCATGGTGAAGGTGTTATTGTAAATTCTGGTGATTTTGATGGCCGAAACTCTGTGGAAGTTCGTGAACAGATTTTAAATTGGCTTGAGGAAAAGGGTATCGGTCATTCAAAAACTACATATAAAATGCGTGACTGGCTAATTTCTCGACAGCGATATTGGGGCTGTCCTATCCCTATTGCTTATGATAAAGAAGGCAATGAGCATTTAATTCCTGAAGAACAATTGCCGGTAATGCTTCCAACTTTAACCGATTTTAAGCCAGATGATTCTGGAAAGTCAGCTTTAGCAAAAAGTGAAGAGTTTATGAATGTTGAAGTGAATGGTGAAAAAATGGTTCGAGAGACAGATACGATGGATGGGTATGCTTGTTCAAGTTGGTATTTGTTGCGATATGCTGACCCTAGAAATTCTGAGCGAGCTTGGGATCCAGAACTCGTAAACTACTGGGCTCCTGTTGATTATTATGTCGGTGGGGATCATGCTGTTGCGCACTTGCTCTACGTTCGTTTTTGGACTCACGTCTTTAAAGATTTAGGACTAACGAATTTCGCTGAACCTGTTAAAAAATTACTTTACCATGGATATATTAATGCAGAAGATGGTTCAAAGATGAGTAAATCTAAAGGTAATACGATTGATCCATTAGAGGTCATCGATCAAGGTTATGGTGCGGATTCTCTTCGAACTTACGAAATGTTTATTGCACCGTACGAAATAGATGCTTCTTGGGATTCTCGTGGTATTGCGGGTGTTTATCGTTTTTTGAATCGAGTTTGGGTTTTAATTCAGGAATTTATTGAGAGCAAAAAATCAGTCGAAAATCTTTCGAATTTCGAAGAGATTCAAAAATCTCAACACAAAACAATTAAAAAAGTTACAGAAGATTTTCATCGAGAAAGTTTAAATACTGCTGTTGCTGCATTGATGGAATTCGTAAACGACCTTTATAAGTTTAAGCTTGAAGGATTTTCAGAGGATTGGCGCCAAGTTTTGGAAGATTTGCTAAAAATGTTGATGCCATTTGCTCCACATATTTCGAGTGAGCTTTGGCAACAACTTGGAAACGATAATTTTATTGAAGAATCTGGTTGGCCAAAATGGAATGAAGAGTTTCTAAAAACTAGTGAAATACAAATAGTTGTACAAGTGAATGGAAAATTACGCGGAAAAATTAAAGTTTCTACAGAACTTGAAAAACAACAAATTCTTGAAAAAGCTAAACAGGAAGAAAATGTTGCAAAATTCTTAGCAAACAAAGAAATTATTAAAGAGGTTTTTGTTCCAGGTAAACTTATTAATTTTGTAGTTAAATAGATTAAAAAAACGGAAGTTTTTAGCTTCCGTTTTTAAGTAAATCTGTTTCGTTTGCGTCAACTGCAACCCAACCATCTTTATCTACATTAACGTCTATTTTCGTCTTTTTACCATCACTTGTTTGCTCAAAATTTTCGATTCGAGTAATTATTTTAGGGTTATCGGTGTCTTGATAATAAACTTTACCTTTAAGGTCGAAGTCAGCATCTTTGGTCATTTTACCTAACGAAGAGTGGTTATATTCACTAAAATCGTAAGAGTCGGGTTTTTCGAAATATTCATTAGTTGTGCTTCTGATAGACGCCCCTTCCTGTAAATGAATTTTTCCACCATCTTTTGAAATCTCTTCAAGGTTTTCAAGTTTTATTGGGGAATTGTCTAATTTCTTAGTTGAAACCATTTCGAAGATTTTTTGATTTTCGGCTTCTTGGTGATTTTTATAAATATCGTGTCCGAACCATCCACCCAGGGCACCGCTAACTGCACCAAAGGTTAAAGCTGTTGTTCCAAGCTTTTTGAGGTTTTCTCGGCTAATTCTGATATATTCTTTGTTTTGATCTTGATTATTTTTATTTTTGTATTTTTCCATAACAATGCTATTATAGCATAAATACTATCAAAAGTCAATATTTAATAAATAATTGGCTTGCTTTATCTTAAGAAATAAGGTATAATTGAACTTGAAGATAAATATTAAACCTAAGGAGAAACTTTAAATGGCACAGCCAAAGAAACAGAGCAGTCCTCGAAAGACCGGTTTGCGACGCAGCCACTTACGATTAGATTTAGCTCGTCGAGTTAATAAAAAATCACCAGTAAAAGTTTATACAACTAAAAAACAAGCTGGTAAAGCTTTAAACAAGCAACTCGAAGAAAACAAAACGCTAGCTGCTTAATTTGCTGGCGTTTTAAATTTATTTGACAAAATTTAATAATATTTTAATAATAGGAAAGAACCTTACGTAAAAATGGCATCAAATAGACATTTAGGAAGGATTGTTGTTCTTCAAACACTTTACGAATATGAATTTCGCCTACAAGCTCACGATAAAACTGTGGATTTGTCTGAAATTATTTTTCGAAACATGAAACAATATAATGAAGTGATTGGTGATAAGCAATTCGTTCAAGATTTATTAAACGGGATTATTGAAAAGCAAGTTGAACTTGACACAAAACTTCAGCCAATGGCGCCAGAGTGGCCAATTTCACAGATTGCAAGGATTGATCGTAATGTTTTAAGAATTGGTCTTTATGAATTATTATATTCTCGAGATACGGTTCCACCAAAAGTTGCAATTAATGAAGCTGTTGAACTTGCAAAAGCGTTTGGTTCCGATAATTCAAGTAAGTTTATAAACGGTGTTTTAGGAACGGCTTATAAACTTTTTGTGGAGGAACAAAATGGCGAACAAGAAGGTTGAGAATTTTCGAAAGTATTTTCATAAAGCTCGCCGAACTTCGATTCAAGAAATTGTTAGAGAACCGACGGCTGGTGGGGTGATTTTTCGACGTAACGAAAAAAAAGAGATTGAGATTTTATTGATTCAAGACTCGAAAGATCGTTGGACAATTCCGAAAGGTCATATCGAAAAGGGCGAAACTGCACAAGAAACTGCTAAGCGTGAAATTGGAGAAGAAGCTGGTTTGCACGATGTAAAAATTATTGGCTGGCTTGGTAAAATTAATTTTCGATATAGAAGAATCGATAAGCTGGTTTTAATGACTACGCAAGTTTTTCTAGTGAAAGCTCTTGGTGATACGGATGCTATTCAAAAGGAAGACTGGATGAATGGTATTAAATGGTTTAGTTTTTCGGATGCTCTAGAAGAAATTGAATACGAAGATATCGGTAAGCTTATATTACTTGCTATGAAAAAAATTAGACAGGAGAAATTGTAATGAGTGGTATTTTATTGACACCTTATCGCGACTGGGCAAAGGAGAAGCTCGGCTACGATTTCGATAATATTGATTTGCTAGTTACGGCTCTAACTCACCGTAGCTACTTAAACGAGCATAAGAAATCAGCTACAGAACATAACGAGCGACTCGAGTTTTTGGGTGATGCAGTTTTGGAACTTGTCACTACTGATTTTCTATTTTCGAACTACGATAAGCCGGAAGGTATTTTAACTGCTTGGCGTTCAGCTTTAGTGCGAACTGAAAGTATTGGTGCTGCTGGTGAAAGACTTGGTTATGAAAAATTAATTAGAATGAGCCGAGGAGAAAAACATGGTTCAGCACGCGCTCGTCAGCAGATTTTAGCGAATGCTTTTGAAGCAACAACGGGTGCTATCTATCTTGATAAAGGTTATGATGCTGCCAAAAAATATATTACAGATAATATTTTAAGCACACTACCTCAAATTCTAGAAGAAGAATCTTGGCGTGATCCAAAAAGTTACTTGCAAGAACTTTCGCAAGCTAGAGATGGATTTACACCTATTTATAGGGTGATAAAAGAAGACGGACCAGATCATGAAAAGACTTTTACTCTAGGTGTTTTTGTCGGTGATAAAAAAATGGGTGAAGGTGAAGGTCCAAGTAAACAAATCGCACAACAAGAAGCTGCTCGGGAAGCAATCCGAAAATATAAGAATAATTCTAAATAGTAAATCGAACCGTAGAAACGTAAGAAATAAAATATTTTAAGGAGTAATTTTTTATGGAAGAAAGAATAATTTTTGGGACTTTTGAAAATGTAGACTTTCTTAGTGTCTCTGAAAATGAAATTTCAGAAGTAAAAACTATTGCAAAAGTTGATACAGGAGCTTTCTCTGGTGTTATTCATGCCGAGAATATCTTCGAAAATAATGGAAAATTATCTTTTGACTTGTTTGGTGATGAAAACCTACATTTTGAAATCTCTAATTTTAGATTTAGGACGGTAAGAAATACCCATGGTTTGTCAAAAAAGCGATATTTAGTAAAATTTAAAATTTTAATTGAAGGTAAAGATTTCGAGGCTTTGTTTGGTTTAGATGACCGTTCTGAAATGAAATTTGAGATGTTAATTGGTCGTGCTTTTTTGATAAAGAATAATATTTTAGTTGATGTTTCTAAAAACGCTAAACTTGATGAAGAGTGGAAAAAAATGGGGGGGGTGCAGTGATGAAAATTGCAATTCTATCAAACGGGTCTGGTAATTATTCGACGAGACGACTTAAAGAAGAAGCTGAAAACCGTGGTCATGAAGTTGAGATCATTGCTTATAAAAAGTGTTACGTTTCTATTGATGATAAAAATCCTAAAGTTATGTACAAGGGTGAGGAGATCGGTAGGTTTGATGTTTTTATTCCGCGAATTGCAGCAAATATGACAGAATATGGTACCTCTGTTGTTCGACAACTAGAGACAGCCTATCCGCGAACGTTTTTTATGAACCGATCAATTGCAATTACGCGGGCGCGCGATAAGTTGCGTTCGACTCAAATTATGGCTAAATATGGTGTGGCAATCCCTAAAACTGTATTTTCGCGAAATTCAAATGATATAGACGATCTTTTGGAAGAAATTGGTGGAACGCCAGCGATTATTAAGCTTGCACGCGGAACGCATGGAAATGGTGTGGTTCTCGCAGAAACTAAAAAAGCTGCAAAATCGGTTTTACAAGCGTTTTATTTGACAAATTCAGACGGTACGAATGTTCTGATTCAAGAATTCATTAAAGAATCAGCAGGTACGGATATTCGAGCTTTCGTGGTTGGCTCACAAGTAGTAGCAAGCATGAAACGACAGAGTTTAGACGATGATTTTCGCTCGAATTTACATAAAGGTGGGTTAGGTGAACCGATTAAACTTACATCCGAAGAAAAGCGAATGGCGGTTCGAGCAGCGAAGGCAATGGGTCTAACGATTGCTGGTGTTGATTTGATGCGTTCAGCGCGTGGTCCATTGGTTTTAGAGGTTAATGCAAGTCCAGGGTTTGGGATTGAAAAGGTTACTTATCGAAATGTTGCAGGTAAAATCATCGATTATATTGAGCGAAATGCAAAACGTGGCAATAAAAAAGATAAAATTGGAGCATAAAGAAAAAAGCGCAATTTATTTTGCGCTTTTAAATTGTACTATTATTTCGGCTTTTTCGCCATTTTTCGAAAGTCTAATATTTCGAAAATGAATATTGTCATTTCTCGAAATTTCTTCGAGATTTGATTTTGCTTCTACGGCTTCATTCTCATTAGAAAACTCTAAAGTTGCAGAATTGTTATTAATTTTTTGAAGAAGTTCAGTTTTTAACTGAATTAGCATTTTGTTATGTTCTTCATCCATAACAGGCTTAATTGCCAAAAACCAAATTCCTAACAATGCAACTATGAAGGATGCTATTGTAAGAAGATATTCGTTATGATATCTTTTCCAACTTAGCTTTATCTCTGCCCATTTTTCTTTTGAAACCATGTTAGTTACCTCCAAATAAATGTACTAAACTTTCAAAATTATACCATGATTTTAATAAAAAGTCAATGTTAGTAAATAACTCTTGATTTTTTTTATAAAATTTGTTAAAATAGTAGAGCTATAAAAGTTAATAAAAGGGAAATAATCTAAATGCTAGCAATCAGATTACAGCGATTAGGTCGCAAAGGTTATCCTGTTTATCGCGTAGCGGTTCAGGAAGCGCATCGGCATCCGTCGAGTGGGCGCGTAGTTAGCTATGTTGGTTCATATAACCCACATACGAAAGAAGCTAAAATCGAAAAAGAATTAGCTGAAAAATATCTTTATAATGGTGCTCAACCAACTCCACGAGTTGTAAAACTTTTGGAGGAAGCAGGAATTAAAATGCCAAAATGGGTTAAAAAACCTGCACAAAAAACTCGTGCGATTAAAAATGTTGAAAAACTTCGCCGTAACCAACCAAAAGAAGAAGTTTCAGAAGAAGCTTAAAACTAAAAAATCACTTTTCATTTCGAAAGGTGATTTTATTTTTTGATAAAAGAAAAAGTCAGCAAATTTTGCCGACCTAGTTGTTAGAGCGATCAATCTTGATGGTTGTTTTGTCACCATCTTTATATGTATTATAGCTAATATCTAAGTCTTCTAATACATTCATGTAGTTAGATAAATCTTTATTGTCTATCGAAAACTCATCTCCTTTTTTGATAATTTCTCCTTTAATTTTATCTTTAGGCTTCATATCAAGATACAACATAGAGCCTAAGGTAGATGAGAATAATGATAGTATTAAAAAGAACCTTAAACACCCGCCAAACATACTGTTGTTATCGCTATTTTTAATCATAAAAGTACCTCTAAAAGTAGAATATATAAATAATAACACTTTTGATTTATTTTGTCAAGTATTTGCTAAAAATCTTAAAATTTGCTAAAATATAAACATAAAGATAATGTAAAAAAGGAAAAAATGGTGGGAAGTTATTTCGAAAAAATAAATAAAAGCTATAAAAAGCAGAACATCGAAGATGTTGCCGAATTTTATACGGCAATTAATCGTGAAAATTTAACCAAAAAACTTTCATCGGATCGTCCATACGTTTATTTTACAATGGAAGTTTATGATAAGAGTAATGGTATTAAAGGTGGCGGTGGCTTAGGTGTTTTGGCAGCGGATACGCGACGTGTTGCTGAGAAGCTTGAGATTCCGTTTGTTTGTATAACACCGTTTTATCGACAGGAATTACATCAGTCGATTTATAATCTTGATCAAAGAGAAGAATTTATTTCAGTTAATCCGGAAGATTTTGGTTTTGAGTATCTTGATGATGTTGAGATTTATACTAAAAATATGCCACCAGCACGATTGAATATTTTTCAAAAAATTCTTGGAACAACGCGTTTTTTGACTATGGGCGAAAGTAACTTTGGCGAGCTTTATGCTGGTGATGGATCGGGTGATCACCGATTATATCAAGAAGTTTCACTTGGTTTTGGTGGATACAAAGCATTAAAAATGGTTGGTTTAAAACCATCAGTTATACAGCTAAATGAAACTGCTACTATTTTTGCCGCAGTCGCTCGACTTGATGAGCTTGTTCGGAACGGTATGAATCTTTACGAAGCGATCGTTTATGTTCGAAAGCACACACTTTATACGAATCACACTTTGGTTCAGGCTGCTGAAAGTGAATTTTTCTATGATCAGTTTGAAAGAATCGTGATGCCGAATATAGAATCTTCTGCGTTAAAAACATGGATTTCAGGATTATTTAGAGATGGAAAATTGAAACTTTCAACGCTTACAATCGAATTGGCTGAAGCGAAAAACGGTGTTTCGAGATTACACGCTAATGTTGCAGATTATCGAGATATAAATGGTGATAAGGTTAAATTTAAAGCTGTCACTAACGGTATTGATTTACCAACTTGGGTTTTACCTGAAATTCTAGAAGATTTTCGAAAGAAGGATATTTTTGATAAATTTGACTTACCAACAGAAAACTACAAAGAAAACTTATCCAAAATTTCTTCAGTGGATATTCGGAATTTTCGAAAACTTGGGCGCAAGAAGCTGAATGAAATTTTGTTACATCGAAAAGATCAATATGGTCATGTAGTACAAATTCCTGAAGATGCGATGCTTTTTGATTTTAAACGGCGTTTTGTATCTTATAAGCGTCCATGGATGCCTTTCGAAAATATGGAGGAGCTTCGACGAATTCTAAGAAATAATAATGCACACTATATTTTGGCCGGCAAAGTTCACCAGGGTGATGTAAAAATGCGAGCAACTTTAAACTCGGTGCTTTCGAAAATTGAATCTGATGATTTTTTGAGGGAAAGAGTGCATTTTATTCAAGATTATGATGAAGAGTTGGGCTTAGCTTTAGCGGTAGGTTCAGACGTGGCGATAAATGTACCGATCGTTGGCCTTGAGGCTTGCGGTACGTCATTTATGAAGGATTTGGCAAATTTGAAGATGTTAATTTCAACCGCAGATGGTGGGGTTGCGGATATTTCGCCAACACCGTGTTTAGAAGTTAGCGGTGTGAATTATGATGAAGAAGTAAAAAACTTATATCTTCAAATGGATCGTGCAGGGCAAATTTTTAAAGATGATTATTTGCTTGAAAAACAGATTCGAAAGCAATTAAAAGGTTATATTCCTGTGATTTCTGGTTCTCGAATGATGAAAGATTATCTAAGGCTAATTTTTGGAAAATAAATTTTGATAGTTTAAAACCCGCATCTAGCGGGTTTTTTAGCTCATGAGTTTTTTGTATTTTGATAACTCACATGAGTATATATATCTCAAGGGTTCTTCTTTTGAAATTTTTGAAATTCTTGAGAAAATAATTTTACTGGAAGTAGTTGGTGTTGTTTCACTACCGGTAGCTTTTATAACTGTGTTACCAGTAAAAAAGCTAATCTTGTCTACTTTAACATAAGTGCTATGCACTTCACTTATTGTAGCTACAGCGATACAGCAGTTTCCTACATAATTCTTTGAATATAGAATCTGTATGATATCACCAACAGCAAAGTTGCTTGTAATATTGCCCATATTACACTCCTAGATTTTAAGTCTCTCGACTATAGGATTTTCATATAATACCATTATTCTGTGAAAAAGTCAATATATTCTTAAAGAATTAGCAAAAAAGCAGAAAATGTGCTAAAATATATTTAATTATGGCTACAATGAAAGAATTACGCGAAGAGCGACTACGAAAATTAGAAGAAATTAAAGGTCTTGGGCTAAACCCATATCCTGCAAAAACAGAAAGAACGGCAATGGCTGGCGAGATTGTTGCTAATTTTGAAGATATGGAAGGCCAAGAAGTGAAAATTGCTGGGCGAATTGCCGGTATTCGAAAATTTGGTAAAATCGCCTTTATTGTTTTGCGCGACTTTTCAGGAAAAATCCAGCTATTTATTACCGCACAAAATCTAGCTGAAACTTCAAAAGAGAAAAACTTAATAGGTTTAAAAAATTTGAATTTGCTTGATATTGGTGATTTTGTTCAAGCTAATGGAAAAGTAATTCGTTCAAAAACTGGCGAGATTTCAATTGAAACATATGAGCTAAAACTTCTTTCGAAATCGTTGCGACCAATGCCGACAAAACAAGATGGTTTCACTAATAAGGAAGAACGTTTTCGAAGACGATATGTAGATATGAACGTGAACCTTGACGTTCGTGATCGTTTTGTGCGTCGTTCGAAATTCTGGAAAGCAACACGAGATTTTTTGAATAGCCGAGGTTTTCTTGAAATTAATATTCCTGTTCTTGAACACACTACTGGTGGTGCAGATGCGAATCCGTTTGTTACACACATGGATGCGCTAGATAACGCACAGTTCTACCTTCGAATTAGCCACGAACTTCCTTTGAAGCGTTTGCTTGGTGCTGGTTTCGAAAAGGTTTATGACCTTGGTCCGCGTTTTCGAAATGAGAATTACTCCGATGAGCATCTACCTGAACATATTGCTATGGAATGGTATGCGGCTTATTGGGATTGGCGAGATGGTTTGAAGTTCCAAGAAGAAATGTTCAAATATGTTCTAGAGCAGACTTTTGGCACTTTGCAATTTAAGCTTGGTAAATTTGATGTGGATCTTTCGAAAAAATGGGAAGAATGGGATTATGCTGAAACTATTGAAAAACGATACGGTTTAAACCCATACACTTGTTCACTTGAAGAGGTTAAAGCTGCTTTAAAAGCCAATAATTTAGAAGTTGAGCAAACTGAAAATAAAGCACGCGGAATTGACAAGCTTTGGAAAAATATTCGAAAAGATGTGACGGGACCAATTTGGTTGGTTAATACTCCAACATTCATCTCTCCACTTGCGAAAACTCATCCAAATTCTCCGGAGATGACACAGCGTGCACAGGTTGTGATTGCTGGTTCTGAGCTCTGTAATTTATTTAGTGAGTTAAATGATCCAATTGATCAGCTAAATCGTTTTGTTGAGCAACAGAAAATGCGAGACAGTGGTGATGAAGAAGCTATGATGTTAGATATAGATTATGTCGAAATGCTTGAATATGGAATGCCACCTGCTTGTGGAATGGGCTACTCTGAACGAGTCTTTTGGATTTTTGAAGGTGTTACAGCTCGTGAAGGTGTACCGTTCCCTCAATTAAAGCATGAGGTTTCAGAAACTACGAAAGATATTTATCCAGGATTAAATATTTAAGAAATAATTTATAGCTAATAATAGGTTGAGTGTAGGCTTGACCTATTTATTTTTTAATAAAAATAAAAAAGTAAGAAAAAAGTGTTGACAATATTTAAAAAATTAGGTAAAATAGTAAAGCGTTAAACAGAAATGAGTGAATGGAGTTTAGCGAACACTTTAACAATTTAATTGTGCAAATTTATCGTCAGTCTATTTTATAGATTATCAATTTGATAATTCTTTTTATGGAG
>CAKUZG010000019.1 GCA_934717805.1 uncultured Candidatus Saccharibacteria bacterium
AAAAAATTTCAATTTTTTAAAAATTTTAATAAATTTCTTTAAAATTTGGTAAATGTTTTATAAATTTTGGTGGTTTTGGGGTTGGGTTTGTGGGTGCGTAGTGAGAATAAAGGGCGTGGCGTTTGGTTTTGGGTGCGCGCAAGGCGATTAGGGCAGGGCGATTTGGCGCGTAGCGCGCACACAGGGCGCGTGGCTAAGATTTGGCGGGCGGGATTTTGGAGCGGGTTAAAAAATGTGATGGGTTTTATAATGGCGTAGCGCAAATGGCTAGCGGAGTAGGCGGGTAAATGCGAACGGGTGCGAGCGGTAGGTGGTTTGGGCGCGTGGCTGAGAATTTGGTGTGGATTAAAAATCAACTTTTAAAATTTTGGCGGTTTGGTGGATAAAAATTTGCGTGGCGCGTGGTTAAAATTTGGCGGATTTATGAATGAAATTTTAAAATTTCATTTGGCTAAGAGATTGGTGCGAAATTTTAATGGCGTGGCGGTTTGATTGACGGGCGCGTGCGCGTGGCTAAGAGCTAAGCGGGCGGGATTTTTGCTGGTGGATTAAAAATAACTTTTAAAATTTAGGCGGTTTGTTTTTTTTTTTTTGTAACGGTGTGACAAATTTGGGTTTTTGGCGTGTTGAATTGGATTAAAATTTTAAAATTTGTATTGTTTTGTTATTGGAAATTTGGTGTGGCGTTTAATAAGATGGCTATAAAAAAGATGCTTAAAACAAGTTTAGCGCTTGTAAATAATACACAGCAAGATTACGCAAAATAAAATGATTAAAAACTGATTGGCTTATGAATATGAGCCAAAGGCAAAATAAAATAGCAAAATGGCATAAAATAAAATGGTTGCAGGGGCAGGACCTATTAAAATATATCTAAAAGATTAAATATATATTTTTAATTTTTTTCAAGGATACTTTTAAGGATACTAATTTAAATAAAAAAATGTTCTTGGAATTTTAGTAAGATTAAAAATCAATTTGCCATTTAACGCATTTTAAGGGGTCTATTATGCTTAAAAAATAAAAATTGATACCGAGAGATGGCACTAAAAGCTTTTTAAGCTCTCAGGCTTTTAAAATACCAAGAATAAGATTTTTTCTTTTTTGGTGTAATGAAAATTTTGAGATAAAACGAAAAGCTTGATAAGAGACTTTAAATATTTATTTTATCGTATTTTAAAGCATTTAACTTTTTAATTTTTTAAGAATTTCTGTATGCCGCGCGCGGATACAATATAGCAAAAATTATTTTCTTTTTTGGGCTTCGCCCTATACACCAAAAAAAGAAAAGATTAGTATTTTTCTTAAACTTAAAAATCAATTTGTCATTTAACGCATTTTAAGGGGTCTATTATGCATAGAAAATAAAAAGTAATACTGAGATAGCACTAAAAGCCCTTTAAGCTCTCAGGACTCTTTAAAGTAGCAAGAATAAGATTTTTTCTTTTTTTGGTGTAAAGGGGGTTTGCCCCCAAGTAAAATAAAATTACAAGCACAAAGTGCTTGTTTTACCGATATTCTAAAAGAAATAAAATTAAAATTTTAAATATTTAAGGCTGTGCGACATTTTATTTTTATGAGTTAAATTAACAACGCTCACACAGCCAAGCTGATGATATCGGCGTTGTTTAATCGCTATCGGCTTCAATGGATATTATAGCATATTTGCTTTTAGCCTTGAGTTTTTTTTTTTTCAAAATTCTCAAAATCAATTATAGAGCGATACATAAAAATTCTTGCATCATCTAAAAAAATTTTATAATCAACAATATCCCTACGCTCTCCACCACTTGTTATGTGGCTACATAACTCATCAAGAGCGTCTGCTCTTTGTTCCAACATTTTAGCAAGAGAAATATTATTATAGCCACGCCATTGTTTAGCTATATTCTTAAGCTGGTTTTTAATATGATTTAGTTCACAAAAGAATAGCTTTTGTTCTTCGGTCATCATTATTCTGCCTAATATTATGTTAGATTTTTTATGCTTTTTTTATAAAAAGCTCTTGCTTTTTAGCTAAATTTTTAGTATAATTCCGCTTGATTTCGGAGGGGATACCATTTATACTCAAAACCTCTGTCTTTATAGTTATCATTTTTCATATCTTTATTTTTTAATTTTTCACAAAAACAACATTTTCAGAGCCAATCTCATCTAGCGCTTTAATTATAGCATTTATTGCCTTTTCTTTTAGGTTTGGATTTATTTCTATACTAAGCTCCAATGTGCTAAAATATGTCTGCCAAAACTTTCACAATCACTTTTTTCAGCAAAAAATCAATCATTTTTTTAGCGTAATCTACATTTTTGCCTTGTATTTGATGATTGCCATTTTGATATATTGTAATAACTGCTCCATCTGATTTTGCTATATAGTTATTCCCACGCTTCTCAAACTCAAATGGCTTTGAAAATAACTCCAGTTTATCATTTTGGCTCATTATCTTTCTCTTTTGGTCTCTTTATTTTGTATTTGTTTGTCTTTTATACTCAGATTTTTGATGAATTCTTTTTGCTTTTCTATTCTCTTATCATTCAAAGTATCTTCAATTCTAGCTTGAAAATTTTGAACGAAATTATTTAAATCTATATTCTCATTGCTTATTAGTTTGTGTATCTTAACTTCATCGGCTAAAAGAATATTTAGCTCATCAGTTCCGCAATATGCTATCCTTTCATTGATTTGCCATAATTGTCTGTGATCGAAATACTCAGGATATTTGTTCAATAAAAAGTTTAAATCATACAAATCCCTTACTTTATCTCTACCATTAAATGCTGCTATTTTCATATCTATTAGCTCTGAAATATTGTAAACATTAATTCCATCTATATTCGTGTATGTCAAAGAACCTTGCTGTAAAAAGATTTTGTTTCTATTACTCACTTCTATTTTTAGCGGATAATTTCCTAAATGTGATTGTCCGCCATAATCTAGCATAGCTCTAAAAACAGTATCAGTATCTTTTTTAATAGTTATGTTGCAGTCTCTAAAGTTTTTATTAGATTTTAATAGTTTAGTTATATCCATATTATTATTTTTGGCATCCAAATCAATATCCTCTGAATATCTATTCAAGCCATAATATAAGGATAAAGCAGTCCCACCTTTTAGCACAAAATTATCATTTAGTGCCTGCAAAACCTTTTTGATTATGCCTATTCTATCTTTTTGATAATTTTCATACATTTTTATTTTCCTTGTCTAAAAAATAGTATTTAGTCAATTCGTATTTTAAAAAGTTTTTAATATTATCTAATGTGTTATACTTTTTTAAAATCTCATAAAGTTCTTTTGTTTCATCGTCATCCAAATAATCACATACACAATTTTTTAGCTCTTTTATCTCATTTTTTAGCACCAAATCAGCAATAGCTCTTGGGTAGTTAGCCACATAGTCTTTTTTGCCAATAAACGATATAAAACGCTCGCTTATCCCCCAGTCGCCTAAATCTTTGTTGAAAGTATATTTTTGTGGTTTACAACCCCAATAAGATAGTGGGTGCCAATCAGCAATAGCACCACTTTCTTTTGCTAAATTTAAAGCTTCCCAGCCCGAATAATACTCTTTTATCATTGTTTTACCATCATTTTGCTTTTAAGTTACAGAAATTATAACAAATTTTTATCTATCTTTCTCTTTCAGACTCTTTGTTTCCTTCTAACTTCTTAGAAAAACTCACAGCTCTTATTTTGTTTTTTAAAGTGCCATATTTGATTTTTATATCGTTAAAATCGCTTAGTTTTTGTTCTACATCATCTTTATTTAATGCTGGACTAAAAACTTTTACCACTGGAATTTTTTCCTTTACTTCAAGAGCTTTATTTAACCCAACATTGATATTTTTGGCTATATCGTTATCAGCATAAATACTTATAGGCTTGTCAGGATAAAGATTGTGTATTTTTTCTGCCACAAAGAGTAAATTACCAGCATCAACTGCCATTATCGTGGCTTTTTTTAGCTCATTTTCTAGAGTTTTAGCAGTAGCATAGCCCTCGCAGATAATAAACTCATCTTGCTCATCTAAGGGCTTGCTTGTGTAAAAACAGCCTTTTTTCTTTGCTGGGAATTCTAGATTTTGCCCTTTTTCTTCGGTCGTGCGAATTGCTCCGATAAACTTATTGCCTTGTTGTGTTATTCTTTGAACACTCCAAAGCTTACCATTTTCATCTTGCAATGGTATAAGCAAATTGCCATTTTTATCAAGTTTTATATCCTGCCCTGCATCTATCTCTTTTTTGGTTAAGTAAGAATGATTTTCTGCTTGTTTTGCTGCCTGATATTCTGCAAAGAGCCTATCTGCTGTCTGCAGATATTTAAGCTCTAGCTCTAGCTCTCTTGCCAATATTTTTTGCTTATTTTCCTCAATTTGTTTTTTGTATACTGCTTTATAATCAGTATCGTATTTCACTTTACCATCATATTTCCACTTAATACCACCCTCGCCACTTTTAAAATTTTGAATATAGCCAGCAGGATGTCCATCTAAATGTAAAGCATAAGCTTCGCTAGTTTTGCTGCCAAGATCACCAGCAACTCTTAATCTATGAATTTTACCATCGGCTATTATATTTTTATCTATAATAAACCCTTGCTCTCTTAATGAATTTTCAAATTGAGCTAATACTGCTTCTGTGTCAAAATTACTCATATATTTTGACCTCTATCTGTTGGCTGATTGCTTCTGCTTTGCTCTTTAGTTTTAGCCGTTTTTGCTAGATTGTTTTTTTTTTTTTTATATTTTCCAAAGCAAGCTCTTGCATTTGGGTTTGCTTTTTCACATAGCCCAAATATTCAGGAATACTAATTTTATATTTTTGTTCTAGTTTCTTTTCTGCTTCTATTTTTTGAGCTTCATTTTTGTTTTCAGCAAAAGTAGTTTGTATTTTTTCATAATCTCTTCCATAAGCCTGAAATGCAACACTATCCTCTCTAAATTTCTTTACATAATCAGGCTCATTTTTATCATTATAAATTGTAGTTTTGGTTTCAGCTTTCTCATCAGAAACTTCACTATTCTTTTTTAGAGTTTCTTACTCTATTATAACTTCTTTTGCTCATTGATTAAATGCAGGAAAGGGCAAAAAGTGCCTAACATATATATGTTAGGCACTTTTTGCCCTTTCCTGCATTTAATCAATGAGCAAAAGAAGTTATAATAGAGTAAGAAACTCTAAAAAAGAATAGTGAAGTTTCTGATGAGAAAGCTGAAACCAAAACTACAATTTATAATGATAAAAATGAGCCTGATTATGTAAAGAAATTTAGAGAGGATAGTGTTGCATTTCAGGCTTATGGAAGAGATTATGAAAAAATACAAACTACTTTTGCTGAAAACAAAAATGAAGCTCAAAAAATAGAAGCAGAAAAGAAACTAGAACAAAAATATAAAATTAGTATTCCTGAATATTTGGGCTATGTGAAAAAGCAAACCCAAATGCAAGAGCTTGCTTTGGAAAATATAAAAAAAAAAAAAACAATCTAGCAAAAACGGCTAAAACTAAAGAGCAAAGCAGAAGCAATCAGCCAACAGATAGAGGTCAAAATATATGAGTAATTTTGACACAGAAGCAGTATTAGCTCAATTTGAAAATTCATTAAGAGAGCAAGGGTTTATTATAGATAAAAATATAATAGCCGATGGTAAAATTCATAGATTAAGAGTTGCTGGTGATCTTGGCAGCAAAACTAGCGAAGCTTATGCTTTACATTTAGATGGACATCCTGCTGGCTATATTCAAAATTTTAAAAGTGGCGAGGGTGGTATTAAGTGGAAATATGATGGTAAAGTGAAATACGATACTGATTATAAAGCAGTATACAAAAAACAAATTGAGGAAAATAAGCAAAAAATATTGGCAAGAGAGCTAGAGCTAGAGCTTAAATATCTGCAGACAGCAGATAGGCTCTTTGCAGAATATCAGGCAGCAAAACAAGCAGAAAATCATTCTTACTTAACCAAAAAAGAGATAGATGCAGGGCAGGATATAAAACTTGATAAAAATGGCAATTTGCTTATACCATTGCAAGATGAAAATGGTAAGCTTTGGAGTGTTCAAAGAATAACACAACAAGGCAATAAGTTTATCGGAGCAATTCGCACGACCGAAGAAAAAGGGCAAAATCTAGAATTCCCAGCAAAGAAAAAAGGCTGTTTTTACACAAGCAAGCCCTTAGATGAGCAAGATGAGTTTATTATCTGCGAGGGCTATGCTACTGCTAAAACTCTAGAAAATGAGCTAAAAAAAGCCACGATAATGGCAGTTGATGCTGGTAATTTACTCTTTGTGGCAGAAAAAATACACAATCTTTATCCTGACAAGCCTATAAGTATTTATGCTGATAACGATATAGCCAAAAATATCAATGTTGGGTTAAATAAAGCTCTTGAAGTAAAGGAAAAAATTCCAGTGGTAAAAGTTTTTAGTCCAGCATTAAATAAAGATGATGTAGAACAAAAACTAAGCGATTTTAACGATATAAAAATCAAATATGGCACTTTAAAAAACAAAATAAGAGCTGTGAGTTTTTCTAAGAAGTTAGAAGGAAACAAAGAGTCTGAAAGAGAAAGATAGATAAAAATTTGTTATAATTTCTGTAACTTAAAAGCAAAATGATGGTAAAACAATGATAAAAGAGTATTATTCGGGCTGGGAAGCTTTAAATTTAGCAAAAGAAAGTGGTGCTATTGCTGATTGGCACCCACTATCTTATTGGGGTTGTAAACCACAAAAATATACTTTCAACAAAGATTTAGGCGACTGGGGGATAAGCGAGCGTTTTATATCGTTTATTGGCAAAAAAGACTATGTGGCTAACTACCCAAGAGCTATTGCTGATTTGGTGCTAAAAAATGAGATAAAAGAGCTAAAAAATTGTGTATGTGATTATTTGGATGACGATGAAACAAAAGAACTTTATGAGATTTTAAAAAAGTATAACACATTAGATAATATTAAAAACTTTTTAAAATACGAATTGACTAAATACTATTTTTTAGACAAGGAAAATAAAAATGTATGAAAATTATCAAAAAGATAGAATAGGCATAATCAAAAAGGTTTTGCAGGCACTAAATGATAATTTTGTGCTAAAAGGTGGGACTGCTTTATCCTTATATTATGGCTTGAATAGATATTCAGAGGATATTGATTTGGATGCCAAAAATAATAATATGGATATAACTAAACTATTAAAATCTAATAAAAACTTTAGAGACTGCAACATAACTATTAAAAAAGATACTGATACTGTTTTTAGAGCTATGCTAGATTATGGCGGACAATCACATTTAGGAAATTATCCGCTAAAAATAGAAGTGAGTAATAGAAACAAAATCTTTTTACAGCAAGGTTCTTTGACATACACGAATATAGATGGAATTAATGTTTACAATATTTCAGAGCTAATAGATATGAAAATAGCAGCATTTAATGGTAGAGATAAAGTAAGGGATTTGTATGATTTAAACTTTTTATTGAACAAATATCCTGAGTATTTCGATCACAGACAATTATGGCAAATCAATGAAAGGATAGCATATTGCGGAACTGATGAGCTAAATATTCTTTTAGCCGATGAAGTTAAGATACACAAACTAATAAGCAATGAGAATATAGATTTAAATAATTTCGTTCAAAATTTTCAAGCTAGAATTGAAGATACTTTGAATGATAAGAGAATAGAAAAGCAAAAAGAATTCATCAAAAATCTGAGTATAAAAGACAAACAAATACAAAATAAAGAGACCAAAAGAGAAAGATAATGAGCCAAAATGATAAACTGGAGTTATTTTCAAAGCCATTTGAGTTTGAGAAGCGTGGGAATAACTATATAGCAAAATCAGATGGAGCAGTTATTACAATATATCAAAATGGCAATCATCAAATACAAGGCAAAAATGTAGATTACGCTAAAAAAATGATTGATTTTTTGCTGAAAAAAGTGATTGTGAAAGTTTTGGCAGACATATTTTAGCACATTGGAGCTTAGTATAGAAATAAATCCAAACCTAAAAGAAAAGGCAATAAATGCTATAATTAAAGCGCTAGATGAGATTGGCTCTGAAAATGTTGTTTTTGTGAAAAATTAAAAAATAAAGATATGAAAAATGATAACTATAAAGACAGAGGTTTTGAGTATAAATGGTATCCCCTCCGAAATCAAGCGGAATTATACTAAAAATTTAGCTAAAAAGCAAGAGCTTTTTATAAAAAAAGCATAAAAAATCTAACATAATATTAGGCAGAATAATGATGACCGAAGAACAAAAGCTATTCTTTTGTGAACTAAATCATATTAAAAACCAGCTTAAGAATATAGCTAAACAATGGCGTGGCTATAATAATATTTCTCTTGCTAAAATGTTGGAACAAAGAGCAGACGCTCTTGATGAGTTATGTAGCCACATAACAAGTGGTGGAGAGCGTAGGGATATTGTTGATTATAAAATTTTTTTAGATGATGCAAGAATTTTTATGTATCGCTCTATAATTGATTTTGAGAATTTTGAAAAAAAAAAAACTCAAGGCTAAAAGCAAATATGCTATAATATCCATTGAAGCCGATAGCGATTAAACAACGCCGATATCATCAGCTTGGCTGTGTGAGCGTTGTTAATTTAACTCATAAAAATAAAATGTCGCACAGCCTTAAATATTTAAAATTTTAATTTTATTTCTTTTAGAATATCGGTAAAACAAGCACTTTGTGCTTGTAATTTTATTTTACTTGGGGGCAAACCCCCTTTACACCAAAAAAAGAAAAAATCTTATTCTTGCTACTTTAAAGAGTCCTGAGAGCTTAAAGGGCTTTTAGTGCTATCTCAGTATTACTTTTTATTTTCTATGCATAATAGACCCCTTAAAATGCGTTAAATGACAAATTGATTTTTAAGTTTAAGAAAAATACTAATCTTTTCTTTTTTTGGTGTATAGGGCGAAGCCCAAAAAAGAAAATAATTTTTGCTATATTGTATCCGCGCGCGGCATACAGAAATTCTTAAAAAATTAAAAAGTTAAATGCTTTAAAATACGATAAAATAAATATTTAAAGTCTCTTATCAAGCTTTTCGTTTTATCTCAAAATTTTCATTACACCAAAAAAGAAAAAATCTTATTCTTGGTATTTTAAAAGCCTGAGAGCTTAAAAAGCTTTTAGTGCCATCTCTCGGTATCAATTTTTATTTTTTAAGCATAATAGACCCCTTAAAATGCGTTAAATGGCAAATTGATTTTTAATCTTACTAAAATTCCAAGAACATTTTTTTATTTAAATTAGTATCCTTAAAAGTATCCTTGAAAAAAATTAAAAATATATATTTAATCTTTTAGATATATTTTAATAGGTCCTGCCCCTGCAACCATTTTATTTTATGCCATTTTGCTATTTTATTTTGCCTTTGGCTCATATTCATAAGCCAATCAGTTTTTAATCATTTTATTTTGCGTAATCTTGCTGTGTATTATTTACAAGCGCTAAACTTGTTTTAAGCATCTTTTTTATAGCCATCTTATTAAACGCCACACCAAATTTCCAATAACAAAACAATACAAATTTTAAAATTTTAATCCAATTCAACACGCCAAAAACCCAAATTTGTCACACCGTTACAAAAAAAAAAAAACAAACCGCCTAAATTTTAAAAGTTATTTTTAATCCACCAGCAAAAATCCCGCCCGCTTAGCTCTTAGCCACGCGCACGCGCCCGTCAATCAAACCGCCACGCCATTAAAATTTCGCACCAATCTCTTAGCCAAATGAAATTTTAAAATTTCATTCATAAATCCGCCAAATTTTAACCACGCGCCACGCAAATTTTTATCCACCAAACCGCCAAAATTTTAAAAGTTGATTTTTAATCCACACCAAATTCTCAGCCACGCGCCCAAACCACCTACCGCTCGCACCCGTTCGCATTTACCCGCCTACTCCGCTAGCCATTTGCGCTACGCCATTATAAAACCCATCACATTTTTTAACCCGCTCCAAAATCCCGCCCGCCAAATCTTAGCCACGCGCCCTGTGTGCGCGCTACGCGCCAAATCGCCCTGCCCTAATCGCCTTGCGCGCACCCAAAACCAAACGCCACGCCCTTTATTCTCACTACGCACCCACAAACCCAACCCCAAAACCACCAAAATTTATAAAACATTTACCAAATTTTAAAGAAATTTATTAAAATTTTTAAAAAATTGAAATTTTTT
>CAKUZG010000020.1 GCA_934717805.1 uncultured Candidatus Saccharibacteria bacterium
AGAGATTTCAAAAGGTTTAAAAAATGACAAAATTTTTAAACCAGACCGTCACCGAATAGAAATCGGTTTGAAACCTGTTTCCGCCAGTTCAAATGTTGAGAGTTTGCCGTATTTTTGGACACGAGAAACCCTAAGCGCTATCTTGGGGCGCGAAGAATATCTTGGGCACACCGTCAATCTCCGCACACGAACAAAATCTTACAAAGACAAGCGTAAGGTAGATAACCCAAAAGAAGATTGGCTGATTTTCAAGAATACCCACGAAGCGATTATCGACCAAGAAACTTTTGATATTGTCCAGAAGATGAGGAGTCATAAGCGGTCTAATCAACGGTATAAAAATCGGGCTGGTCATGAGAATTTGTTTGCGGGATTGGTTTTTTGTGGAACTTGTGGGCGAAAGCATTATTTTTGCCCACAAGAGAAAAATGGACTCAACCACGACCATTACAAGTGTTCTGGCTACCGTAAGCCAATTGATGGTTGTGAAAATCCCCACTATATTCAAAAATCTGCCTTGATTGAGATTGTGAGTGGTAAGCTCCGCCAAACTATTCAGGAAATCCACTTCGACCAAGAAGCCTTTTTGAAAAAGTTAGAACAGCAAAGCCAAGCTCAATTCAGCAAAAACAATAAACGCCAGCGCCAGCAACTTCAAAAGGATAAACACCGCTCTAAAGAGATTGACAGCATCATTCAGAAGCTTTATGAAGATAATCTACTTGGAAAAATTTCAGATGAACGCTTTGTGAAGCTAAGTCAGAGCTATGAAGAAGAACAGAAACAACTTCAAACTTCCATTTCTGATTTAACTGAAAAACTCGCCAAACAACAAGAAGATAGCTTGAATATCTCCAAGTTTATGGCGAGAATTTCAAAATATACAGAGCTTCCAAAATTAACTGTTGAAATAGTGAATGAACTGATTGACAAGATTGTTATTCAGAAACCAACTGGCACAAAACGCAATCGAATTATCCAGGTTGACATTTACTACAATTTCGTTGGAAAATTAAATAATGAAAAAAGCGAGCCAAACAACTAGGCTCGCTAATATTAACCCAAGTAGCTAAACTGCTATATGTCAGGTCAGCTAAATACGAGCGATTTTTTATTTATAAGCTATTAAGCTTCTTCTTTTTCTTCAACCTTTTCTTCAGCTTTTGGAGCTTCAGGCAAAGTGTTTACAGCCTCACGGTCAAAAACAACTTGTTTAAGGCGAGCACTTTTACCACTTCGATTTCGTAAGAACGAAAGATAGTTTCGGCGAACTTTTGAACGACGAACAATCTCAATCTTTTCAACCAATGGACTGTGGAGAAGGAAAGATTTTTCAACACCAACACCACTAGCAATTTTTCGAACAGTAATTCTAGAAGTGTGAGATTTTTTACGGTCAGTTCGAATAACTACACCTTCAAAAATCTGGATTCGCTCTTTATTACCTTCTTTAATTTTTTGGTGAACGCGAACAGTATCGCCACTTTTAATATCAAGAACAGCGTGTTTTTTCTGTGCGTCATTAACTTTTTTGATTAACTCAAAACTCATATTTTCACTCACTTTTAAATTTAATATATACAATCAAGGTTTATTATAGCACACTTTTTAGGTTTTGTGAAGAGCTAAATTACGCGATTTACTTCTTCGATAGTTGTATCACCTCGTAAAGCTGAAATTACGCCTTGTTGCATAAGTGTTAATAAGCCATCTTCACGCGCCTGAGCTTCAATTGCTTCGGTTGAAATCATACCTCTTTCGCCACGCAAAAAAGCTGCAATATTATCATTTACAACCATCATTTCCATCACCACAATTCGCCCCTTATATCCAAATGGACTTTCTTCCGAAGGCATTGGTTTCCAAAGTTTAAAATCACCCGAGATATCTTGTGGAATTTTTTCTGCAGGAACACCCTCTAAAATATTTCGAACCCAGTTTTTAGTTGCTTCATCGGGTATATATTCTTTTGCATTCTTATCCAATTTTCGAACAAGTCGCTGGGCTATCAAAAGTCGAATTGCTGTTGAAAAGATAGGGTTTAGTCCGATCATATCAATCATACGCGAAAAAGCTGCGCTAGTTGAATTAGCGTGAAAACTTGAAAGAACTAAGTGTCCCGTAATCGAGGCTTGAATCGCTGTTCGTGCAGTATCATTATCACGAATCTCACCAACCATCACGACGTCTGGGTCAAGACGCAAAACCGAGCGCAAACCGTCAGCAAAGCTTGCACCGTGTGTTGTATCAATAGGAATTTGCGAAATCCCACCAATTCCATACTCAATCGGGTCTTCAAGCGTAATAATTTTCCGGTCAAGCGTATTTAAAGCGTTAAGCATTGAGTAGAGTGTCGTTGATTTACCCGAACCAGTTGGACCAACCATCAAAACCATTCCGCGTGGATGTGAAATAATCTCATCAATTTCTACCCGCTCTTTTGGAGCAATTCCAAGCAAATCGAGCTGAAGCATGCTTTCATCAAAGTTAAACAAACGCATCACAGCATCCATCCCGTACATTGTTGGTACAGTTTCAACACGCAAGTTTAAAAGGTGCGAAGTTCCATCACGGTAAATATCTTTTTGCATATGCCCTGATTGCGAAGTTTTTGAAGCACTCGAGACACCTGCACGCGAAGAAAGTTCGCCCATAATAACACGATATCGATCACGCCCAAGTTCTGCAACTGGGTGAAGAGCACCATCAACACGCATTCGAATTCGAATTGTCTGACGTTGATTTTCGATGTGAATATCGCTGGCACCAAGCCTATCCGCCTGGTCAATCAAATAATCAAAAACCTGGTCGGAGGCGACATTTTCCAAGATTTGGCTCACCTTATCTAGGGTAGCACTATCACCTTCACCAGCGATCTCAATATCATCGTAAATAATTTTCTTTGGCGGATCGTATCTCCGCATAATATTTTTCCAAGCACTCTCAGAAACTAAGAAAAGCTCAAGAGTTTTACCTTCTTCTTGATATTTTTTACTCAATTTTCGTATTACTGAACGCGGAGTCTGACTCGTAATCAAAATTCTCCAAGGTTTATTTGTATCGATATCACCAATCTGTAGTGGCGCCAAAAAAGCACGATACATTTGCTCGTTAGTAAAAAGATCTCGAGCTAGTGGAAAAACATTTTCAAACTCTCTTGTATCAAGATAAGTTAAGCCTAAAATACCGGCACGTTGCTTGGTTGCCTCTTCCTCTTTTTGCCGGCGCATCAACTGAACTTTATCTTCTTCCATTAATTTAATTTTATCACAAGCACTTTATTTTTTCAATAAAAAATGCTAAAATATCGGCATCGCTTAGCGAAATATTTTTTAGAAATCGAGGTTGTCAAAATGATTAGCACTTTAAAGAATATATTAAAACAAGCTGTATTAGGTTGTCAAAACGTTAAACACTATCCGTCTAATAAAAATTGGGCTTCTTTTTTCAATATCAATAACACTTTTATTGTTGAAATCAGTAGAGTTTCAATGGATAACTGTTTTGTTAATATTTATAATTTTAACGATTTCCAAAATCAAATTCTTTCAAAAAAAGCGACAATAGAATTTGAAAAAATCAAATTTGAAGACCAATGCTTGTTTAATATAGATACAAAAAATGCCTCACAAGAAATAGAAAATTACGCTTATGAAATTATTGGGCGAGTTCTAGATCGTTTTAGAGGTAATAAAATTACCTAATTCGAGCCTCCGGGCTCTTTTTATTTTTTTTAAAATTTGATAAAATTAAGATAATGAAAAATCCAAATTCTCTTGAAAATCGCAATCGTATACAAAATCGCGAAATAGTTGTTTTAGCGCACAATATTCGCTCAACACATAATATCGGAGCAATTTTACGCACCTGCGAAGGTTTTGGTGTTTCGAAAATTATTTTTAGCGGATATTCGCCTTTTCCTCTTTTACCTGATGAGGATTTTAAGAAAACCAAACGTCTGCCCCATATTGCACAAAAATTAGATTCACAAATCCACAAAACTGCTCTTGGTGCAGAAAAAATTGTACCAGCAGAACTTTCTAGTAATATCTTTGAAACACTTCAAGATCTTAAAAAGCAAAATTTCGAAATATTCGCACTTGAACAAAGTAAAAAATCAATCTTTTTAAAAGATTTTTCAGCTTCAAAGAATGCTAAGATTGCTCTACTTTTAGGTGAAGAAGTTGAAGGTATTTCAGAGGATTTGATCGATTTATGTGATAAAACTCTTGAAATTCCAATGTTTGGTGAAAAAGAAAGTTTTAACGTTTCAGTTGCTACAGGAATTGCTCTCTATAAAATTGCCTGCGAATGATTGTTTTTTATCTTTTCCTGCGCGTCTTTGATAATTTTTAAAGAGAATTCTAAAGAGTCCATAAAATCCTCTGGATTTTTTTGAATCATTTCTTTAAAATCGGTAAAATTAACAAGTTTAACTTCTGCAACTTCATCATGAAGAATTGCTAAATCTTCAAGCTGAAAATTAACTTTTGCCGCAAAAAACTGCATAAATCTACGCTTATTTTCTTTAGTATGGATGAAAACTTTTTCAACTTCAATAAAATCATGCGGATTCAAGCTTAAACCAATCTCTTCAACAGTTTCTCGATAAACTGCATCCCGATAGTTTTCACCAATCTGAACATGACCAGCCGATGCTGAAAATTGCCACTTTCCCGCAAAAGTTTGTTTCAAAAAAGCTCTACGCTGGATTAAAAATTCATTATTTTGATTAAATAAAATTAACGAAACAACCCTATAAATCCGACCAGTTTTTTTATCAAAAGTAGCTTTATTAACTTCGTCAATAATTTCATCACGTTCATTAACGATTGGTAAAATTTCCACTATTAAACCTCGTCATCAGCAATTTCAGCAAAACTTGCAAAAAAATCATGCTTAATTTTCTTCCAATTTTTATCTTGTCGAACTAGCCATTTTTCATCTTCTTGATTTCGAAGAAGCATTTTTGTTGCCTCTTCAAGATAAATATCTCCTTGGGAGCCTTTTAACAAAATTAAAGCACCTTTTTCCATAACTTTACGAACAAAAATACCCGCATCAATTGCGTTTTTCGCCTCATAAACCTGACACCCTCGCAAACGAGCAGCTGGAGCTAAATATTTATTTGCCTGCTCGCCAACAGTAACAACCCAAGAAAGCTCAACACCGTCAAGCATTTCCCCAATCTTTTGATGTTCCATTGCAGATGATTCGCCGAGTTCATTCATACTACCAATAACCGCAATTTTTGAAGGAGCAGAAAGTGCATAAAGGGTTTGAATTGCCGCCGTTAATGCTGCCGGGCTTGAATTGTAAGTATCATCTATTAATACCGAGTCCTCTAAACCTCGCATGAAATTCATCCGTCCAGGTACAGGTTTCAAACTCGCAAGACCATTTATAATCTCCTGAGGGTTTAAACCTAGCTTAATAGCAACAGCAACAGCACCCGTTATTGGCCTTAGAGAATGTTCTCCAAAAACTTTTGCTCGAACAGGAATTTCACCAAACTCTGGAGTTTGAATTTTTCCACCAAATCCTTCCAAAAGCGAAAAATCATTTGCGATAAAATTATAGTTTGCCCCACCATTCGAACTATAAGTCGAAAAATTAGGATTTTTAAGATATTTCAAAAATTCTCCGTTAATATCATCTTGGTTTAAAATTGCAATTTTTGCATAAGTTGCGGCATCAAGCTCTTCTTGAGCAACCGCATCAATCGTCCCGAAGAACTCCATGTGTTCAGGAGTGACAGATGTAATTATTGAAATATCTGCAAAAAGATAGGTTCCAAATTGAGCAATATCACCAGGATGATCAGTTCCAAGCTCTTGAATAATCACCTCTGGTTCGCTACCGACCGGGGATTCAATTCGCTTTCGAGCAGCTTTAAAAACTTTCCGCCATTGCCAAAAGTTTCGTGGATTTCCAGGAAAATTTATCCCCAAAATAGCAAGAGGTGCGCTTAAATGCGTGTTATGATTGCCTTCGTGAAGACGCACTCGGTATTTTTGACTCAAGATGGTTGCGATAGCTAGTTTCGTGCTCGTCTTTCCAACCGATCCGGCAACTGTAACTAATTTAATATCTGGATGTTCTTCAAAATAGCTTCGAACATATTTTTCAAGTTTTGTCTGAATTCCTTTTTTAAACATAATCTTCTTTATTATAATACAAAATCACCACTTTTTCAAGCAGTGATTTATTTGTTGATGTGTGCCCACCCTGGGCGGTTTTTGTTATTTTATTTTTATTTATAAGTGTTATTTTAGGGGAGAAAACAAACATCGCCCTTGATAACACATCAACTATATTCATATATTATCAAAATAGTTATGCTTTGTCAACAGTTTATTTCAAAAAAGGTTCATTTTCTTTAATTTGATTCCATAATTCACTGTTGGAAAAATCTTTTCGAATATCAAATTCTTCCCAATTACCATATTTTCCGTCAGCCTCACCTAAATTCAAAACTCTTCGCCAAGAAAAATTTTCACGAACATCACTAGCATCTAACGGATTAACTCTCGAATATTCAATCGCGCCAAGATTAGGAATGTCGTAAATATATCTCTTTGACATATCGTTCCATTTTTCTGGAAGAAGACCTTCAATTAAATAGCATGCTGATTGAATTAATTGTTTATGTGCAACAATGAGTACGTTTTGATTTGAATCCTCCTTCTTTAATCTATCTACAAAAGACCGAAACCTTACGTAAACATCAAAAATGCTTTCACCGCCATCAAGACGCATATAAAATGGATCATTATATAAATATTTAACAGATAGAGGAAAGTTGTCTAGTCGTTCATTAACACTTACGCGACCATAAATACCCCAATTTCGCTCAGCCAACAAATCGTCAATTTTCCAAAAATATTGGTTTTCACCACTTAGGATTACAGCTGTTTCCCTTGCACGAATAAAAGGTGATGAATACTTCGAATCAAAAAAATCCAAACTTCCATAAATCTTTGCAAGCTCTCTTTCGGCTTTTATAGCCTGTTCTTTACCTTCTGGCGAAAGACGTTGTCGCCAATCTGCACGCGTCTCAACTTTTTCTTCTAAATCGATTTTCCTACCAAGTTTTTGTGCGTGCTGGACAATGTTCGCCTCACTTTGCCCGTGCCGAATCATTACAAGTCGTAGTGGATTCGCCATTTCTTCCTTTCTTTTTATTTAAAATTCTTATGCTTTAATTAAAATTATATCATATTTTAAACTTTTTCGAAAGTAATGTTTTATTTAATCCTAAAAAATGCTATAATTTATTAATGAATTTAAAAGATTGGCGAAAAAATCTTAAACATATCTTTATCAATATTGATGAAAATAAAATTTCAACCTATCAAAATATCCAGAAAAATAAGCCAACTGCCGTACTTTTTCATGGTTTTGGCGGAAATTATTTTGGTTTAACTCCTTTAGGGTTTGAGCTTTCAAAAAAATATTCAATTATTATTTGCGAATTACCCGCACACGGTAAAAGTTCGCTTGACACTTTCGAAAAAATTGAAGATTTTCAAAAGTTCTACATTAAATTAATCAATAATCTTAGTAAACATAATAAAATACACTTAATTGTGGCGCATTCTTTTAGTGCTTATTTTGCTAGCAATCCAGAGATCTCAAAAAGAATCCCAACAGTTGTTATAAATCCTGTTTTTAGCCCAAGTTCTTCTTTTCTAGCTGGCATGAAAGCCTGCTCTAATTCAAAAACTGTTATGGTTTTATCAAATTTACCAATACTTTCACCGCTTAAAATTGCTTTGATTCAAAAAAAATGGTCACTAGAAGCTATTAAAAATGTTTTTCAAAATATGTTTTTTTGTCAACATTCTCCTCAAAAATTATTATCTCAGAAAAAAACCATTCCAATAGCATTGAGCGACAATAATTTTTCTAATAAAAACTCTATTAAAATTGCCTTTATCGGAAAAAATGATTCAACTGTTGAACCTTTTTGTGAGAAAAAATTTAAAGAAATCTTTCCGAAAGCAATTTCGAAAATTGTGCCAAAAACTGGTCATTTATTACCTATGGAAAACCCTAAAGATATTGCTCAGATAATTTTTAAAACAATAAAATAAAGCACGACATACGCCGAGCTTTATTTTTTACATTTTTTCAATTTCTCGAAAAGAATTTTTGAGCCGTTTTATACTTTCATTTTTGCCAATTACTCGCAATGTTTGATTTAAGGTTGGTGAAAATGGAGCCCAAGTGAGTGAAATTCGAATAATTTGGAATAAAATCCCTGGTTTTTGACCAGTTTCTTCAAGAAGTTGATTTAGTGATTCTTGAAGATTTTCATCACTCCAGTTTTCAACTTTTTCGAATTTACCAATTGCTTTTTCTAGCAGATCCAATAATTGCGACTTTTCAAGCTTTTTAAGTTGCTTATTTTTTGAAATCATCTCCAAATCAGCTTGTTGCTCAGCAAAGAAATACTCACTCGCGAGCGGTAGATCTTTTAGCGTCTTCAACCTATCAAAAACTAGACTAAGAACTTCTCTTTTATATTCTTCGCTAGCACTTTGAGCACTCTCTCCCCAAAAATCTTTCACACGGCTAAATAAATCATCTAAAGAAATTCGACGAATCCATTGTCCATTAAGCCATAAAAGTCGTTGTTCATCAAACCTTGCACCAGATTTCTGCACACGATCTAGTGAAAATTTTTCAATCAATTCTTCTTTTGTAAAAATATCTTGTTCAGTACCATCATTCCAGCCTAGTTGCGCTAAAAAGTTAAGCATAGCTTCAGGCAAAATTCCGTCTGCACGATATTCACTAACACTTTTAGCCCCATCACGTTTACCGAGTTTTTTATTCCCCTCTGGAGCTAAAATGTGTGGTAAATGCGCTAAGATTGGTGGTTGAATCCCAAGAGCCTCGTAAAGCGAAAGATATTTTGGCGTACTAGCAACATATTCAGATCCACGAATCACATGCGTAACTTTCATTTCGAAATCATCAACAATATGCGCAAAATTATATGTTGGTAGCCCATCTGCTTTAATTAAAATAAAATCATCTAACGCTTCTGGTCCTGCAGAAAGATCACCCATAACAGCATCATGCCAATTATATCTTTTAATTTCTGGTGTTTTAAACCGAAGTGGCATTCCTATTTTCCATTCCGGTGGATTTTCTGGGCGATGATCACGATATAAAAATGCCCGCTTTTCAAGTTTCGCTTTTTTTCGAAATTCCTCAACTTCTTCAGGAGAATACGGGTCAGCATAAGCTAACCCTTTTTCAATCATTTTTTTTGCCCAATCAAGATATTTTTCACGGCGATCCGTCTGGTGGTATGGGCCAAAATTACCCATCTCCTTAGTTTTATCTCTGTAAACTGGACCTTCATTCCAATCAAGTCCAAGCCATTTTAAAGTATCCAGAATTAGATCTTCCGCTCCTTCAACAAATCGAGCTTGATCAGTATCTTCAATTCTTAAAATAAAATCTCCACCTGTTTGTTTGGCGATTAAATAAGGGTAAAGTGCGCTTCGAACATTTCCAACATGAATATAGCCAGTTGGACTTGGCGCAAAACGAGTTCTTGCTTTCATAAATATATATTATACTTCACTTTCTATTTTTTCTCAACCTAAAATAAAAAGTAGCCGAAGCTACCTTTTATGCATTTATACTTGTTGCGATTTTTCGAACTTCTTCTTCAGAGATCTTTCCAGATGATTTAACTTTGTATAATTTTCCGTTATTAACCCAGACAGATTCACCTCGTCGATTTGAATATATTGTTAAACCATTGCTATATGTAGTGGAATAATCTTCGCTCCAATTTTCTATCACATAATTTTGAAAAAATGCTGAACTATCCCAATCGCTCTGAGACTGCTGGATTTTATAATTAGAGTTACCGTTTTTATACTCAAAATTAACATTCTTCCCATCAAAATATGCAAAACCTTTTTGAGAATATCCCTTTGCGATATAAGCTGGAGTTTCTACAGCCATTCCAGATTGAAAAGAGGTAATTTTGCTAGAAATATCAGGTAAATTTA
>CAKUZG010000021.1 GCA_934717805.1 uncultured Candidatus Saccharibacteria bacterium
TAATTGTACAATGTATAATTTTAAAATCTCCTTTAGTGAACGATAGTTGAATACATGAAAAAGACGGCTCATTTGAGCCGTCTTTTAGCTTACATATAAGATGTGTGAACTCAGATTATTTTTAGAGTGCTGAGTGTCAGGCTGTCTTTATGAGCGGTTTTTTGTATAATAGAAATATGATTTTAGGAATCGACGAAGTTGGTCGCGGCGCTTGGGCTGGACCTTTAGTTGTTGGGGCTTGTATTTTAAACAATGCACGAATTAATGGATTAACGGATTCGAAAGCTCTTACAAAAAAGCAACGAGAAAAAATAGCAGCAGAAATCCATAAAAGTCCAGCAATTGTTGGGCTGGGTTGGGTTTCGAATGAAGAATTGGATAAAATTGGATTAAGTGATGGCTTAAAATTAGCTACCAAAAAAGCTGTTAAAGAAGTACAAATTAAATGTAAGGAATGTGGTGTTAGTTTTGATGAAATTATTATCGACGGTACTGTAAATTTTTTAACCAATACTCCATTTGAAAAATATGTTTCAACACTTAAAAAAGCCGATTTATTGATCTCGAGTGTGTCAGCTGCAGCGATTTGTGCTAAGGTTGCACGTGATAATTTTATGGCTGAATTTTCGAAAAAGCCTGAATTTTCTTGTTATAGTTTCGAAAAACATTCAGGGTATGGAACTGCAAAACATCGGGAGGCTTTGGCGGAGTTTGGCGTGAGTAGTTTTCATCGAAAAAGTTTTAAACCAATTCAGGATCTTATAAAAAAATCTAAGGGAAAGTTAGAAAAAGATCAAAAGCAAAAAAATAAAAAAATAACAACAAAAGAACTTGGTGATGATGCAGAAAATTTTGTAGCGGAATTTTTAGAACAAGAAAATCACAAGATTATAGCGCGTAATTGGCGAACAAAATTTTGTGAAATTGATATTGTTTCAAAATGTGATGAAGATTACTATTTTACGGAGGTTAAATTTCGAAAAAATGCTGATTTCGGTGGTGGTGCGGGCGCCATTTCAAAAAAGAAACTTGAGCAGATGAAATTTGCTGCAAACTATTTTGCGCATAAAAATAATCTTCAAAATGTGAATCTTTATTTAGCAGGTGCTATTGTTGAGGGTGAAAAATTTGAAAAATTTAGTTGGTTTAAAATTTTAGATTAACAGCTAGATAATATATCTTTCATTGCGCTTTTTTCTGCCTGAGTAACCCAAAGAGAGTATTTCTTTTTTACGTCAATTTGGCGTTTAATATAAGTGCAACGAAAATTTTTATTTGAAGGAAGCCAAGATGCGGCGTCCGAATCACCTTTTTGTTGATTTGCTGGCCCATCAACGGCTAATAAATTTAATGGGTCATTGGCGATTTCAATACGTTTTTCTTTTGATAATTGCTGTGCACCTTTTTGCCAAGCATCAGAAAGGGCAACAACGTGATCAATTTGGATAGCTGAAGCATTTTGTTTACGTGAAAAATCAATAGTTTTTCCAGTGTAAGGGTCGTTCAATGTTCCGCTGATAATTTTACAGTCAGAATTTTCTACAACATTAGTTAAGTCACGTTTTAATATTCGATTTCGAGTGTCACACCCGCTGGAATCTTTTGCCCAACCTTTGCCGTATTGATCGCGAGAATAGCCAGTTTTTGGCGCGCGACCTTTAACTTCAAGGGAATTTAAGGTGTCTAAAGATTGATTTGTGGTTTGATTCGAGGAATTGTTATTTTTTGGCGTCTTCCAAAAATCGGGCATTGAAAAAACTGCACCAATTGTAATTAAAGCTAAAATGCTTAAACCTATTATTTGACGTTTTCGAAAGATATTTTGCTTTTTTCTCATAAAAATATTATAATGGTTATGATATGAATTTTCAACAGAAAACTTTTTTTAAGGTATTTGGGGCGATTTTATCGTTTATTTTGATTTCCGGTTCAGCGGCTTTTATATTTTTTAATTGGCGTGAAATTTTAGATTATATTGCAGCGAAAAACTACAAACCAACGGCTGAAATTACTAATATTGTTCAGCGAATAAAACCAACAGATGCGGGAAAAACAGTTTTTTACGCTTCGAATCCTCAAGTTGAAGATTCCAGTCAGTTTAACAGTAATTGTAAAAATACTGAAGAAGATTCGGCAGTTTTGGGTTGTTATCGGGCTGAAAAAATCCATGTATATAATGTTGTGAATCCTAAACTTGACGGAATTAAAGATGTGACTGCGGCGCACGAACTTTTGCATGCGATTTGGCAGAGAATGAGCAAAGAAGAACGGACGAGGGTTGGTGATCTTCTTGAAGCAGAGTACGAAAAAAATAAAACTCCAGAGTTTGAAAAACTTATGCAATCTTATGATAAAACTGAGCCGGGCGAAAAAATAAATGAATTACATTCTTTAATTGGTACTGAATACACAAATCTTTCGAAAGAACTTGAAGATCATTATGCTAAATTCTTTCAGAATCGTAAAGAAATTGCACAAATTTATCAGGGTTACAATAATAATCTCAAAAATTTACAAACTCAAGCCGAAAATTTAAGCAATAAACTAAAAACTGAAAAAGAGCAAATTGAAACTTTGAGTGCTAAATATTCGCAGGATGTTAAAAAAATGGATTCTGATATTACGACTTTCAACTCTAATGCGAGAAGTGGTTATTATGAAACTCAACAAGCTTTTAATGCTGATCGATCTAAACTTTTGGCGAGAATTCAGCAATTAGAATCAGAGCGAACAACTATTAACAATTTAGTTGATGATTATAATTCAAAAGTGAAAGAACTGAATCAGATTTCTGTTCAACAAAATGAACTGTATAAAAGTATGAATTCGAATTTGAGCTCACCAAGTCTGTAATTTCGAAAAATAATTAATATATGGTAAAATAGATTAGTGGCAAAGTTAAAAACAAAATTTGTATGTCAGGAATGTGGGGCTAGTTATCCAAAGTGGTCAGGAAAATGTGAAAATTGTGGCCGCTGGAATACGTTAGTTGAACAGATGAGTGAGCCTTCCGGTAAAAATGCGATCAGTAAAAGCGCTAAAACTGGGCGTATTTTGGATGTGCAAAATTTGAACGAGATTATTTCTGAGAAGAAACAAGAGAGAATTTCTAGCGGAATAAAAGATCTTGATATTGTTTTAGGTGGTGGAATTTTGCCAGCAGGTGTGCTGTTGATTGCTGGCTAACCAGGAATTGGTAAATCAACGCTTTTAATGCAAGTTTCATCTTTTATTGCCAGTTCTCGACCTGTATTATATGTTTCGGGTGAAGAATCTGCGGAACAGGTCGCTTTAAGAGCTCAACGACTTGGTGCCTCGGGATCGAATAAATTAAAATTTGCCAGTTCAACTTCAGCTGATGATATTTCAGCAACTATTCGTGAAGGCAACTTTGATTTAGTTATAATCGATTCAATTCAGACTTTAGCAATGGAAGAAATTTCAAGTGCACCAGGAACAGTTTCGCAAATTACAAATTCATCTAATTTAATTATTCGGGCTGCAAAAAAATCTGGAACAGCAGTTATTTTGGTTGGCCATATCACCAAAGAGGGATCAATTGCTGGTCCTAAAACTCTCGAGCATTTAGTTGATGTTGTTCTTAACTTTGAGGGCGACCGATATGGTGGTTTCAAAGTAGTTAGAGCGGTTAAAAATCGTTATGGTTCAACCAGTGAAGCGGCTATTTTCGAAATGGTTGATAATGGATTAAAGATTGTTGAAAACCCTTCAGCTGCTCTTTTGGCAGAGCGACAAAATACCGATGGGTCAATAATTATGGCTACACTTGAAGGTACGCGGCCAATTTTAGTGGAGATTCAGGCTTTAGTTACCACTTCAAATTTTGGTTATCCAAAAAGAGCTGCGAGCGGATTCGATATTAATCGACTTAACTTATTGATTGCAGTTCTTCAGCGACGCACAAAATTAGATTTAAGTGATAAAGATGTTCATATTAATGTTGTGGGCGGACTTAAGCTTGATGATCGTGCAGCAGATTTGGCTGTTGCAATGGCAATTGCTTCGGCGGCGGCTAAACGGAAGCTTTCCGATGGTGTTGTAGTATTTGGTGAAGTTGGTTTGGGTGGTGAAATTCGAACAGTTTCTCAAGCAGAAAGAAGAATTGCAGAAGCTAAAAAACTCGGTTTTACGAATGCGCTTGCACCAAAAAATTCTTCAAAAGATAGTTTTGTAACAGCTGTGCGCGATTTACGTGAAGCTTTAATTAAATATTTACAATAAAGGATATTATTTTATGGAAACATTTTTATTAGTTTTAATTTTATTTATTGTTTGTGGAATTTGGTTTGATCTCAAAAAAGACAAGCCATTAATTTCGAAAGCAAAAAAACAAATATTAGTTGATACTTCAATTTTAATTGACGGGCGATTTTTAGCGGTAGCAAGGACTGGGTTTATTAACTTTGATGTTTTAATTCCTCGAAGTGTTGTTGGTGAGCTACAGATTTTAGCTGATGGTGGCGATGATGAAAAACGGGTTCGAGCACGGTATGGATTGGATATTATTTCAGCCCTTCAAAATGAAGAAAAGATAACGGTAAGTATTTTAGCGGATGGAAACTCTGCTTCAGAAGGTGTTGATAATCGATTACTTTCATTGGCTAAAAAAATGAATGCTGAAATTTTAACGGCAGATTATAATCTTAATAAAGTTGCTAAGGTTGAAGGAATTGAGGTTCTAAATATTAATGAGCTTGTTCAATCTGTTAGGGCGGATTATTTGCCGGGTGAAAAAATCATGCTTGAAATTACGCAAAAAGGAAATGAGAAAAAGCAGGGTATCGGACATTTGCCTGATGGCACAATGGTTGTTGTTGAAAACGGTGAAAGTTTAATTGGAACGATTAGCGAGGTGGAATTTATTCGTTCACTTCAAACTGCTGCGGGAAAAATGATGTTTGCGCGACCAGTGGGTGTTAAAAAAGCAAAAATTGAAAATACGAAAAGTAAGGGCCGTGCTGTTAAAAATTCAAAAGTTGAAAAGCCTGCACAAAATGCACAAGTAGAAATTTCAAAAAAAGGTAATGTTGAATCTCGAAGTAAAAAGAATAAAAAGGCAGGCAAAGCAAAACCGAGCGCAAAAAATACATCAAAGACTAAGGAAAAAAGCCAAAAACCTAAAGCTCAAACTCGTCGCCGAACACAAAAATCAATGGAAGCGAGTTTGGTCGAACTTGCGAATAAAGAATAAGAGAGCAAATATCTGCTCTCTTTTATTTTTTTGATGTCATTGGTATTTTTCGCGGGAGATACTTTTTGGTGCTAGCAACCGGGGTGTGACATTTTTTAGATAAAATCTCGTTCTTTCCAGATTTTTTAGTGATTCGGGTTTGGCGAGACATCCCCAGGTTTTTTAAAAAATCTGGTTCGAAAAAGTTTGGAATTCTTTCGAAACAATTAACCTCGGATTGCAGATTGGATTGTAGTCTGGATTGAGTTGGCTCTTCGAACATTGCGATTAATTTTCTGAACGCTTTTTGTTCATCTAAAGTGGGTGTAAAAATAATAATCTTAGTCCCATCTTGCAGATCTTGAATATCGTCGTAATCGCGTAGTTCGATAAAACCACCTCTAATAATACCAATAAAAAGTGCTGGATTTTTAAGTCCCATTTTGAGACCTCCTTCATTTGTGATTTTCAAATTATATCATATATATCTTTTTGTGTCAATATATGGCTAGATCTTGAAAACAAGTTATTTTTTTGTTAAAATTAGAGAAAGAAAAGAAAGGAAAATATGGCTGATTTTAATAAAATTTTAACACCTGGAAATTATCAAGACGGAATTATCAATGTTGTGGTTGAAATTCCTACTGGTTCAACTCATAAGATTGAATGGAATCGTGAATTAGCTGTGATGCAACTAGATCGCGTGGAGCCAAAAGTTTTTGCGAAACCTACAAATTATGGATTTATTCCACAAACTCTTGATGAAGATGGTGATGAATTGGATGTTTTGCTTATCGCAAATGACCCTCTTACAACTGGAATCTTTTTAGAAGCACGAATTCTTGGCGTGATGAAGTTTGTTGATGATGGTGAAGTTGATGATAAAATTATTGCTGTTCCGGCAGATGATCGAGATACTGGTAACGCATACAAAACTTTGGCAGATTTACCAGAGCAGCTTATTAAACAGATTAAATTCCATTTTAATCACTATAAAGATTTGAAAAAAGCTGGTACAACTAAGGTTGAAAAATTTGGCGATATCGAGGAAGCTAAAGAAGTTATTGCGGAATCAATTAATCGCTGGAACGAAAAATAATTATAGATTTGAACTGAGATAGTAAATATAATTATATAAATTAAAAACTGAGCATATTGCTCAGTTTATTTTGATTTTCTCTTTCTATCAGCCTCCAATCTATCACTGATTATCTTGTTGAATATTGAATACATCGGTTTATTAGTTTGTACAATCAATACTCTAAAATAATCTTCTGCATCCAGTTTTCGGATATTTTTCAGAAGATTATCTGTTGCTTCCTTTTTATGTATGATGACATATCCGAATTCGTCATTTCTTAAATATCTCTTAATGGATTTGAGAGATATGTCATCATTAGAGGATAGATTACTCACTAAAGAGCCTTGTGCGAAAAATGGTAAATAAGTATTTTTTCATTTGGGTTAGGGTTTTATTGCTGTTTTTTCTAAAAATACAAACTTTAGTTTCTCTCACTATATCAAGGTATTCTTCTGAGAATCTACTCCTTATGTTGTCTATTCGGCTTATGAAGTCTTTTTTACGGGGACTACTTTCCTCAAAATTATCAGCTTTTGGATAATCAAATTTTAATGCCGAAGGTTTTTTCGGTTTGGATTATTTGATAATCCTCCTTGTTTTCTTCTACTGCAAATATAGAGTTAATCAGCTTTTGTGATTCTAAAATGAAAGTACATATTTTATCTACTTTCATTTCGAGCAAATCTATTCTTTGACTTTGCTTTTTACACTCAGATTCGGCAATTTCCTTAAATATAGACAGTAAGTTATCTGTCAATTCTCTCAACGGTTCTTGTGCCATGTTAGCACCTCCTAAAAAAAATCGAAAATCAATTTGAAATGTTCAACTTTCGTATTTTTATATATTACAATATTTATCGATAAAAGTCAAATGGAATAATTGATTTTTTTTGGAATTTATGTATAATTAATATATGGAAAAAGCTGAACTCTTAAGAATTTCGAAACCGTTTTATTCTGCGGAAGATATAAAAAAATTAGAAAAAGCGATTGATTTCGCAACCGAAAAACATAAAGGCCAAATGCGAAAATCGGGCGAAGAATATATTACACACCCCTTGAAAGTTGCAAGTTTTTTGGTTGAATGGGGCATGGATATTGATACAATTATTGCGGGTGTTTTGCACGATGTTGTAGAAGATACAGAAACACCACTAGATGAAATCGAAGAATATTTCGGTAAAGATATTGCTTTTTTGGTTGATGGTGTAACTAAGGTTGGGAAGGCGCGTGCAGGAATGGGAAATCTCGAAACATATCTTCCTCAAACAAAAGATAATCTTTCGAAATTATTGATTGCGGTCGGGCAAGATGTTCGTGTGGTGATTATTAAGTTGGCGGATAGATTGCATAATGTTCAGACTTTACAATATATGTCTCCAGAAAAACAAAAGAAAATCGCCCAAGAAACTTTGGATGTTTTTGCTCGAATTGCTGACCGTTTAGGTATGGGACGCGTACGAATGCAGATGGAAGAGCAAGCTTTTCTTTACTTGAATCCGAAAGAATATAAGCGACTTCAAAATGAAATTCGAAAACGCCTAGGTAAAAGTACCCGAAAATTAGGAAAAGTACGTGAAGAGGTTGAAAAAGAACTTAAAAAAGCTGGTGTAGAATTTGAGATTTCTGGGCGAGTGAAAAGTGTCTATTCTCTTTATAAAAAACTTAAAAAAACCAGGGGTGATATTGATCGGGTATACGATTTAATGGCTTTGCGAATTATTGTAAATTCGAAAGATGACTGCTACCGTGTTTTGGGGATTTTGCACTCAATTTATAAACCAATGATTGAACGAATTAAAGATTATATTTCAATGCCAAAACCAAACGGCTATCAATCACTTCATACAACCGTAATTACACCTTCGAAATTAATTGCAGAGTTTCAAATTCGAACACGCGATATGCATGAATTTGCCGAGCGTGGTTTGGCGGCGAGTTTTCATTATCACGAGCAAAAATCGAGTAAAGACTATATTTCAGGAGCAACTTCAAAACGGCGAAGTGAAGTTAAAGGAAATGGGGGTCTTTCAAATGAGCTTCAGTGGATCGTACAACTTCAAGATGTTGCGCAACGCTTAAGAGATGGTGAAGAAATTAATCCTGAACAGCTTCAAATTGATATTTTTGGTGATCGGATTTTTGTGTATTCTCCAAAAGGCGATATTTACAATCTACCCGAAGGTGCTTTACCGCTTGATTTTGCTTATATGTTGCACAGTGATATTGGTAAACATGCTTACGCTTTTAGAGTTAACGAAAAGATTCATGCGTTTGATAAGCCACTCGAAAAAGGAGATGTTGTTGAAGTTTTAACACGCAAAAGTTCTGAGCCAAAGATTGATTGGCTTGATTTGGTGAAAACTTCGCATGCGAGAGTTAAACTTCGTTCGCAACTTCGTCAAAGAGGTAATTTAGAACCAATTAAAAATGCTGAAGCTATCCGAGCTAGAAAATCGAGCGAGAAATAAAATTCGAAAAGTATGTCAACTTCTTTGATTTTTCCAACTTTAATTTTAAATGTAAAAGGAGAATATGAAACTTTCGAAAATTCATCGAAAAATGATTTTAGCATTCGCACTGAAGCGGCGCAAAAGTATGATTTTGGTTTTTGAGAATAACTTTTGGGGAAGAATGAAATTTTCAATTATTCGGACCGTTTTTCGAAAGAATATTCATTTTCATTCGTTCTGGAACAAAAGTCGCACACATTCGAAAACGCAAATTTTTCTTTTTCGCAAAATTGAGAATTTGGAAAAATATCTCGAGGCTGAAAGTCTTTCTTGGCATGATAACGAAAGAGAAAAATCAATTTTGTTAGGTGAAGCTTTGAATTATCCTAAATTTGTGATTCGAGATTTTGTTGAAATGTTGAGCGAAGAAAAACCGCAAAAAATGAGTTTTAAGAATTTTGATTTTGGCTACGACGGTTTTGTTTTTCGTGCGGAGAATTTTCGAAAAGTTTTAGATTGGATAAAATCGCAAGAGATTCCTTTCGAGAAATCGCATTTTAGTATTTTTGAAAATGGAAAATGGCGTGATTTATTACGAGATGAGATTGAAGGAATAAAATATGAAAATTAAGGACAAAATCTCAAGGAATCCGAAAGTGGTTGTAACGCTTTTGGGTTCTACAGAATATGAAAAATCTAAAAATAGGGATCTATTAGATACCCTTTTGACTCTCGCATTACGTGCGGTTGAAGGTGATAATGAGGAGCTTGAAGGATTTTATGAGTATTATGACCAGATTTTTGACGAAATTAAAGAGGATGTCGTCAATCCTTTATAGGAAAAACTTTACGCGTACAAATTAGGGCTTTAACTTGGTATTTTTTTCTAGATTTTTTAAAGCGTTTATGTTAAAATAGATATAGGAAATTTAATAAAAAAGGAGACGAAATGTCTAAAAAAATTGCAATTAATGGATTTGGGCGAATTGGTCGCAATGCCTTTAAACTAGCTTTTGAAAGAGATGATATTGAAG
>CAKUZG010000022.1 GCA_934717805.1 uncultured Candidatus Saccharibacteria bacterium
GTTTTGAACCTAAAAATACCTCACTTAAGATTGTTGCAAATACACCAAACCAAGCTGTTGTAATAACTACAGTAGCAAGAATTCCATGCATCATCATTCGGTTTGTAAGCAACCCACCAGTTCGAACGTGAAGACCAATATAAATAAATGAAATAGCTAATCCACTTAAAATCGCAATCGGTAAAATTGCATAAAGTGTGTCACGCCAGAAATTTTTCGGATTAATTTTACGTTTAGGAATAGGTGGAAAGAGCGTGGTGAGAACTGTAGGTAATGTTACCAGGATGAAATTCATATACGTAATGTGTCTTGGTAAGAAAGGGTAGTTTATTCCTGCGATCATCGTGGCAAAAAGAATTGTTACGCCTAAGATAATTTTATGGAAGAAGAGAATTGCAATCATCTCGATTGATAGCATAATTCTGTTACCAACTTCAACACCACTAGGTAAAGAGGTGAAAGAATTGTCCATTAAAACCAAATCTGCGACCCGACGAGTTGCTGGAGCGCCATCGAACATCGAGATTCCCAAATCAGATTTTTTGATTGCTAGAGCATCGTTTACTCCGTCGCCAATCATTCCAGTATAAAATTTATTCTTTTGAAAAATGCCAATAATTCTCTCTTTTTGTTCTGGTAAAACGCGTGCAAAAATAGTATTTTCAAGAACCGCTTTTTCAAAATCTTTTTTCGAAAGTTCTTTTAGTTCTGCACCAGTAATATATTTTTCGGCATTTTTAATTCCTGCTTCAGAAGCAATAAAGCTAACCGTTTGCGGGTTGTCTCCAGAAATAACACGAATTGAAACACCTCTATTTTGTAAAAAGTCAACCGTTTCTTGAACGTTTTCACGCAAAGCATTTTTAAGGGTAATAACTGCAAGAGGTTGAAGTTTTTCAGATTCTAGTAGATCTTTTATCTTCCCAGTTTTATTGAATTTTGCGAGCAAGAGGACACGAAAACCTTGCGATGCTAAATCGTTAATTTTATTTATAATTTCGGTAGAGTTTATGGTGCTATCTAGATTTTTCAAGATAAACTCTGGGGCACCAAAAACTATAGATTGTTCGTCTGTGGAGTCTTTTCGAAAGCTCATTCCAGCAAGTTTTCGTGAGCTTGAAAAAGCCATGTAATCTGTAATTTTTATATTTCCTTTTGAAGAAAATTCAGTAAGGATCGCTTGTGCAGTTGCATTTTTCTCGGCAGATTCTGAATTTAAAGCGTTTAAAATTTCACCAATTTGTTCTTTAGAAAAGTTTTTATCTAAAATCTCACAAGAGTTAAACTTGATTTCGGGAGAAGTTAACGTTCCAGTTTTATCTGTTGCTAAGACCTCCAACAAGGCCATATCTTCAATAGCAGAAATTTTTTGAGGTAGAACTTTTGCTTGAAGCAATTTTAAAGATCCATAAGCAAAAAATAGCGAACTTGCCAACAAAAGCCCTTCCGGCACCACGACAACCGCAGCAGATGTGATTGTTTTTAGAATGGTAGTAGGATCTTCCTTAAAAATAAAGAAATAAACTATGCAAATTATTGCTGTAAGCGCAAGCGCAAACCAGCTCAATCGGGAAATTAGCTTTGAAATTTTTTGTTGAATTGGTGTTAATTTTGGTTTGTAGTTTTTTAATTTGGCTGTCATTTGGCCGGCTTCAGTTTCATCTCCAACAGCAATAACTTCTGCCTCAGCATCACCCGCAACAACAATAGCACTTGAAAGGATTTTATCACCAACTTTTTTAGGAATCGAATCGCTTTCACCAGTTAAGATAGATTCATTAACTTCAAAAGAATTTGATTTAGTAATTTTTGCATCCGCAGGAATTTCATCCCCAGTTTTTAGGAAAATTTTATCACCAGTTTTTAATTCAGTAAAGAGGACTTCCTCTATTTGTCCGTTCCTGAAAATTCGAGCACGGGGAGCACTCATTAATTCAATTTTTCGAAGAGTTAAATAAGCACGAATTTCTTGGATACTACCAATAAACGAATTGACTAAAATCACAAAAGAGATGAACCAAGCATCGCGGTGCTCGCCAACAAGCAAAAGCCCACCAGCAAGAATAAAAATAGCAATCGATATTGGTGAAATAAAGTTTCTAAAAATTATTGTACGGATATGTTTCATGTAATATATTATAACAGTTTTTAAGATAATAAAAAACCCTCAGCGAGGGTGAAATTATTTTTTTGATTGTGTATTAAGGCCAACAATCAACCCTAGATAAATAGAATTTTCAGGGTGATGCTTTAAAAACCTTTCTAGGAATTTTTTATTCTTTTGAATAACTTTTATTTCGCGCCTCAACGGTTTTGGTGTGTCATCGGGTTTAAAACATTGATTTCTAGAAAAGACTTCTTCAGTAAAAATAGCGAATATTTCTTCGTTAGAATAATCTGTATTGGTATTTTCCGCAAGTCGATCTTGGAGCACATCAATAACACCCGCATTAACGAAGTTTGTTTTATTTAATAGATGTGCGTTAAAGCCTATTTCTACAAGTAATCGTGCATCAATTTTTGGGATTGCGCAAACCAAATAATCAATTTTTTGAGATTTTTTTGCATAATTCACGATTTCACTAAATAACTGGCTCAATTCTTCTCGTGTAGCTTTATATTCGCCATCCTTGATATTTATGAAATCAACAATCTCATAGATATCAATGATCTTTTTTTCTTTTCTAACTTTTTTCAAAGATTGTAGAGCAACTGCCACTACAACTTTTCCTTTTTTTCGAATAAAAAACCACTTATCTCTCGAATAGAAGTCCGTATCCCTATAAGATTCATGCGCTTCTTGTAAAGCAGAAATAATTTGTTTTGCGATTTCTTCTTTTTTATTACCTAAATCGTCAAAATCTTCAATTAATTTCGTCTTGGGTTTAAAAATTCTCATTATCATAAAGTACCTCCAAAAAATGAACTGTCTATTATTATATCATTTTTTAAACTTTAAAGCAAATATAAGCTTTATTTTTAATAAAAAATGTGTTAAAATCTATAAATAACCTAAAAATCTTAAATAATCATATGAACGCAATAAAAATATTTAGACAATCTTGGTGTTATTTTTACAAGAATAAATACAGTTTTTTGATTGGGACTTCAATTCTACATTTCATGATGTCTATTTTTGGTGTTAACGCACTTTTTTGGGTCTTTAAATTAATTCTATTGTTTTCAAATCAAGAAAACCTCACAAAAGATAATTTTTATTTATTATTTTCAAACCCATTAAGTTTTTTGTTCTGCGCAATTTATGTTCTTCTAGTGGCATTCTTAACGTTCATTGAATTTTTCGTATTAGTAACTTTTATAAATTCACGCAAAGAAAGTGAAAGTTTTTCGATAAAAAAGGTTTTTTCGAAGGCTTTCCTAAAAATGAGAAGTTTATTCGGTTTTCAAATTTTCTTTTTTATAGTTTATTTTATCTCAATGGTGCCGCTTGAAAACCTAGGGCTTTCCTCAACAATAACCGAAAAGCTTCGAATTCCAGCTTTTATTACTGGTGAAATTTCAAAAACGCCCATCGGTTTAATAATGTGTTTTGTTTTGGCTGCGATACTTTTTTATGTCAACTTTAGGTTAATTTTTACTTTACCACGAACAATCCTAAAAGATGAATCGCTTTCAAAAAGTATTAAAGCAAGTTGGAAAGATACGCACAAGAAAATGGCACAGATTTTAATTCCAATTGGCTTTTTCGAAATTGTTTTTCTTTCTGCAGCGATGATTTTTATGCTAGTAACAGTCACGATTCTTTGGGGCTTGAAAGCATTTTTGGGCTTTTTAATTACACAAACTATTTTACAAACAATTTTCGATGCCGTATTTTTCGCACTTTCCGTTTTAACGAAAATATCGATTGTAATTGTTTTGTTAGAGGTTTTGGAATCTAAAAATCTAAAGAGCAACCCGAAACCAATTCAGCAAAAAAGACATTCAAAGATTTTTGCGCTTTTGATGATTGCGCTTTTGGCTGGAGCAACTTTTAGCAATGGGCTTCAAATTTATTACCGAAGGGTTGACACTAAAATTTTAAAAATCGCACATCGTGGAAATGTTCATGGTGGGGTAGAGAATTCTTTAGAGGCGCTTGAATCTGCAAAGAAAATTGGTGCTGATTATGCCGAATTAGACATCCAATTAACCCGGGATAATCATTTTGTTGTTATGCATGATTATAATTTGCAAAGGTTGACCGGCCGAAATGCGCGCGTCCGAGATTTAACGCTTGATGAGATTAGAACTTTAACAATCCGCGAAAACAATTTCGAAAGCCGAATCCCAACTTTCGAAGAATACGTTAATAAAGCCAAAAAGATAAACATCAAACTACTGGTTGAGATTAAGCCAAGCGGTGATGAGCCTGAAGATTTTGCGCAAATGTTCATACGGGATTTTCGAAAACTTGGCGTCGAAAAAACTTTCAAAGTAATGTCTCTCGATTTAAATTTGATGAGAAAAATTGAAAAAATTGACCCTGCAATCGAAACTGGTTTTGTGATTCCAATCCAATTTGGTGATTTTGATGATTCGAAAATTGATTTTTACGTGATTGAGGATTTCTCATATCGTAGTAGCTTGGCATTTAAAGCGCACAAGAAACATCGCAAAATTTTTGTCTGGACATTAAACACACCGAACGAAATCTCTAGATATCTTCAAGAGCCGATTGATGGAATAATCTCAGATGAAATCCAAATAATTAAAGATATCGAAAAGGAAGATCGTTCGAAAGAGCCAATCTTAAAAAGCTTTGTGCGACTTCTAAAACTTCGATTTTAAAAAACCGCAAATGAATTAACTTTGCGGTTTATTTTTTTATTTATCGAATCGTTTTAAGATTGATAAATTCATGTTGTAGAACAAATAAATCATAAAATCTTGCAGATAACATAAAGAATCCCGAAACGTTGTTTTCCTCAATCTGTTCTTCCGTTGGTTCAAGTTTTAAACAAATTTCACAAAAAGCTTGCATTAAACCTAAGAAATTAAGATATTCATCTCTATAAGGTTTGCGGTGATTTCTTAAAACCGAAAGGAAATCATTTGTTAGAATTGGAATTTCATATTTACTGCTAAACTTATGGATCGCATAATTCATTTGTTTATGGGTTGGTTTTGAAATTCTAATTTTGTTTATCTTTCGTCTTCGATATTCAAAAATTGGGAACGGTGAATCGTAGCTTCCTGAAGGGAAAAACATATGATGATTATCGCTTTCACCAACTTTTAATCGCTGAAATTTCTTTGGAAAGTCTCTAATTTCTGCAGCAATCTTTTCGTATTCTTCACTCCAGTTGTAGATTTTCGAAATAGTAATATATTCACCATTTGAATCTTTCGAAAATACTTCTATTTGGCGGCGACGACGACGAATTTCTTCTAAAATATACCTTTTTGATTCTTCTTCATAAACATCTTCAAAATATGCTTTAGTTTCAAAAAAGCGTGCAGCCGGATTTTTTAGAATATCTGAGCCTCTTAAAGAAATCCACTTCCAGAATTCCCGTCGGTAATCTGGTCCCATTAGCATATATAAATTATAGTAATAGAACGAAATATTTGAAACAATGAACCTAATAAGTTCGTCATCAATTTTTTTAATATTATGATGATCGATATCGTCAAAAATCTGCAAACTTTGTATTTTACCAACATGAATCAAAGAAAGCACAAATGCGGCAGCCAATTCTTCAGGTAGTTTTTTAGTGGTAAGAAGATTCACTAGCTCAACCAAAAAACGAGGCGAAGCTTTAGGGAAAAATAACAGCGGTATTAGAGCCTTAATGGTTTCACTCGAGAACGAATGAAGTTTTTCATTAGAGCGCCAACCTAATTTTTTATCGGGAACTTCGGGATCAATCCTTAACAACAACAAGATGATTATTTCAATTTTTTGCAAAATATCTTCTGAAGGTTTGCTTGAAATTTCAATTTTGCTAAGAATTTCAGCACTTTCATCTGATAATTCGATTTCAAGAAATTCTTCGTAGTTAAAGCTAGAAGAAAGCATTTTCTGCCTTTTGCTAATCGAAGAAATAACTTTCTCTAAGTTATAATAGAACATCGCATCTTTAAGTTTCATAATTTATTCCTCCTATGATAAAGTGCGCTAAAAGTAGATAATTGTTATTATACAATTTTTTTACAAATATTTCAAGTAAAATAAAAATTAAAAAGCTTGAAAAAAAAGTTTTTTTATGCTAAAATTATAAGGTTAATATTAAATGCGAGTGAAATTTGGGAGATTTTGCGCCTCATTTCTTCGAAAGAAATGACCAGCACGAAGCAAACAAACACTCTTTAAATGAAAGGAATAGTTCAATGAGTCGAATCGGAAAACTACCTATTGAGGTTCCGGCTGGTGTGACAATCACGATTGACGAGAACGAGATTTCAGTTAAAGGCGCTAAAGGCGAGCTAACTGTGCCTCATTTGTCAGACGTAACTGTCGAGCTTGACGGCACAACATTAAAAGTTGTTCGAAAAAATGACGAACGCGTAGCCCGCGCACAACACGGATTACAACGAGCTCTTTTGAATAATGCTGTTATTGGTGTTACAAAAGGTTTCGAAAAGAAATTGGAAGTCAACGGAGTTGGTTTCCGTGTTCAAACTAATAATCCACAAGAGCTTGAAATGCAACTTGGTTTCTCGCACCCTGTAATCTATAAAGCGAAAGAAGGAATTACTCTTTCTAACGATAAAATGGTTATTACAGTTGCAGGAATCGACAAGCAAGCTGTTGGCCAAGCTGCGGCAGAAATCCGCGCTTTGAAGAAACCTGAACCATACAAAGGTAAAGGTATTAAATATGTTGATGAAGTTATCTTGCGAAAAGCAGGAAAGGCAGGTAAGTAATGTCTAAAGCATTAGCACTTAAGAAACAAAACTTAGCTTTGCGAAAAGGTCGCGTTCGAGCAAAAATTTCTGGAACAGCTGAACGCCCACGCTTAACTGTAACTATTAGTAATTTGCACGTTTCAGCTCAACTTATCGACGACGTTGCTCAAAAAACTCTTGTTTCAGCAACAACTGTTGGTTCAAAAGCTAAAGGTTCAAAAACAGAACTTGCTGCAAAAATCGGTACAGAAATTGCTAAAAAAGCAAAGAAAGCTAAAATTAATACAGTAGTATTTGACCGAAATGGTCGCCAATATGCAGGTCGCTTGCACGCCCTAGCAGATGCTGCTCGTAAGGAAGGATTGGAGTTCTAATTATGGCTGAAGCTCAAAAAACTCAGGCTCCACGCCGAAACAATGACCGACACAATGGTCGAAATAGTCGAAAAAACGACCGCCGAAACAATAACCGACGCCAAGAACGCGAAGAAAAGCAATTTGAAGAATTAGTAATCAATATTGATCGTGTTTCTCGTGTTGTTAAAGGTGGACGACGCTTCCGCTTTAAAGCCCTTGTTGTTGTGGGTGACCGCAAAAACAAAGTTGGTGTTGGTGTAGCTAAAGGTCAAGATGTGACTGCAGCTATCGCTAAAGCAACAAATGTTGCAAAGAAAAATATGATTGAAATCGCGCTTGAAGGCGACACAATTCCACATGAAGTTGAAAAGAAAGTAACTGGTGCACATGTTCTTTTGAAACCTGCTGCTCCTGGTACTGGTATTATCGCCGGTGGTGTTGTTCGACAAATCATTGGTGTAACGGGTATTCGAAACATGCTTTCGAAATCTCTTGGCTCAACAAACAAAGTTAACATTGCTTATGCAACAATCGACGCTTTGAAGAGTCTTGTGCCTAAAGATCAATGGCTAAATGCGCCAAAAAAAGCTAAAAAGGAGACTAAGTAATGAAATACAATGAACTCCAAGTCGCTGCAAATAAAGATCGAATCCGCGCTGGTCGTGGTATCGCTGCCGGTCGTGGTAAAACTGCTGGTCGTGGTACAAAAGGTCAAGGTGCTCGAACAGGTAAAAAACTTCGTGCAACTTTCCAAGGTGGTCAAAACCCACTTGTTCAAGCGACTCCTAAAGCTAAAGGATTCAAATCTTTGCGAAAACCAGCTCAAGTTGTTTATCTTGATCATCTAAATGATCTAGCTGGCGAAGTTAATAACTTCCGACTATTCGAAGAAGGATATATCGAAACTCCTTTCCACAAGGTTAAAGTTATCTCTCGAGGTGAATTGAACGAAAAAGTTACTTTGAAAGTTCAAGCAGCTTCAAAATCTGCTATCGAAGCTATTGAAAAAGCTGGTGGTAAATTTGAAAAAGTTGCTACACCTTTGAAAAAATCAGTAAAAGAAGAAAAATAATTCTTCTTGAAAATATTTAAAACAGCTCGAAAGGGCTGTTTTAATTAATATTAAACTCTGCGACAATGGCTGTAGGGGTTGATTTTTAGGAAGGATTGGAGTAATATCAAGATATGAAAGATATGCGGAAGATGGCTATAAAAAGAAAGCTTAAAGTGCTTTTTATGATTTTAGCTATAGCTATGATACCCGTAGTATTGATAGGTGTTCCGATGTATTTTATAGATAAATGCAAAATAGGACTCTGTGAAAAGAAAGAAGACGATTCGAAAAAAGATATTCGTACTATTAAGGCTCCAGACACCAATGAAGTGTTTAGGCTTGTTAATGAAGAAAGGATTAAAGCTGGGCTTAAGCCTTTAATAAGGCTACCTGAGCTTGATATCTCCGCCGAAACAAAAGCTAAGCGTATGCAAGACATTCAAAATACCGACCATAAAGACCCACAAACAGGATATGATGGGATGGACTATATTGTAGATTTGTTTCCTGGACTTCAATGCTATTTTTTAGGTGAAAATATTGCTTGGAATTATCCAAACGAAAGAGATATGGTTGAAGGATGGATGACCAGTCAAGGACATAAAGAGAATATTTTGGACCCTAAATTTACACACGCTGGAATGTATGCAACGCACGTCGGCGGAAATAAGAAATATCGCCATATTACCGTTCAACATTTTTGCGCAAAACGATAAACTAAGCCAAACATTATCTCCCAAATAACAGATAGAGGAAGATATGGCTTTAGACTATACTAATTACAAAGGTAATGATGACTTTCGTGGTTTTTTAGCTGGAAACGGCTTTAATAACCTCTTAAAATATACCGGAAATGACGGTGGCGTAGATAGAGATGCTATGATTAGAACTAACCATCCTGATGGAACTGGTTTTAATGATGCTAATGACCTAGGGTTTGAATACGCCGGAACTAGTAATCTTGTAAGGGGATTATACAATGATTGGCTTAGAAACAGGAAGCCTGGAAAGGAACCAGACCCAACTCCAACCTACTCAAACCCACGTGGCGGATCATACGACCCACGGGCGGCAGCAGAAGCAAAAGCAAGAGCAGATGAGATTGCGAAATATCGTGAACAAGAGTAAGAGGAAATGTAAAGACGGTGAGGCTGATGGCCG
>CAKUZG010000023.1 GCA_934717805.1 uncultured Candidatus Saccharibacteria bacterium
ATGTATTCCATATCCCCATTTTAGCACCATAAAAAGCCTTTCGCAAGTACTTTTATTTAAAAATATAATTTGCCAATAATGGTTAAAATATGCTATAATTACGAATAGTATGAAAATATCTCGAAGAAAAGAAAATACAATAGTTTTCTTTAAAAATTTTATAATGACAGCTACGGTTTTAGGTGTTGTTTCTGTTTTGATTTTCCTAACTCAAGGTTGGCGCCTTGACGAGAAATTTGAAGTTCAGAGAACTGGTTTAGTTCAGTTTAATTCATCAGTTTCGGATTCGATTTCAGAAATAGATAAGAAACGTTTACCGGAAGGTACACCAACAAAAATTTTAGCTGCACCAGGAAGGCATGAATTTTCAATTTGGAAAGAAGGTTATCGAACTTGGTGGCGTCAAACAGAAGTTAGAGTTAGTGAAATTTTATGGTTAAACTATGCGCGTTTGATCCCTAAAAAGACAACAGAGAAAAGCTTTTTAAATATTCCAAATTTAAAAAATGCTTTTGTAGCTCCTGATAAGAAAAAGATTTTTGCTATATCAGAAGATTCAAATAATGAAGCCGTATTTTGGTTGATTGATATTTCAGATCGAGAGCCAAAAATATCAAAATTAAGCTTTAATTCAAGCATTTTTGAGCGAAATAGTCAAACTCCAGAAACATCTGGGAAAGATAACTTTTATAAGATTGTAAATAACTTAAAAATTTCAAAAATCTCTAATGATAATAAAAAAGCTATTTTAAGTTTTAATAATGGCGGAAAACTTAACTGGTTGATTTTAAATTTCGAAAATCCTACAGAATCTATAAATTTGACTCAAAAGTTTCATCTTGATTTTTCGAAATTAACAGCTTCAAGCGATGATGCTAATAAGTTTGTTGGACTTTCTGGGGCAGATTTGCGAGAAATAAATATCACAAATAATACCGTTTCGGCTGCAATTTTAAATAATATTGTTGATTTTGAAATTTACGATAAAGAAAATATTGCGTATATTCAAAAAAATATTAAAAATGGCGAATTCTCAGTTGGTGTAAGGCGTGGTGATAAAAACAATGAAACAACGAGTGGCTTAAAAACCCAACCAAAAATTGCCATAGGCCGATATTATAGGGAGAGTTATCTTTATGTGGCTGAAGGTTCAAAAATTAACATCTATAAATCCGCAAGCTGGTCAGATGGTCTACAATTAATTAAGGTGTTAAATGTTGGTTTTATGCCAGATTACTTAAAACTTAATGGTGAATCAAGGATCTTAATCGCAAAGAAAGGTAACAGTGTTTATTCTTACGATCTTGAAACTCGTAACAATTACACATATACTTCGGTTGATGGAGATGAAATTAAGTGGCTTGATGACTTTGTTTTAGGGGGATATTCTGAAGGTAAATTAGTGATTTCAGATTTTGACAGTATGAATCGACAAGTTCTATCGAAAGGATTAGCAGATTTTCCGTTTACGATCTCTGCAAATAATAAATTTATCTATACGTTTATAAAAAATGATAATGGTACATTTTCGATAAATCGAATGAATATGACAACAGAAGAGTAGCTTAGGCTACTCTTTTAAAATATCAAGAAATAAAAAATAAACCTATTAAGGTTTATAAAATAAAATCTATTATATGGTGCGGGTTAGGAGACTCTAACTCCTGGCCTCTTCCATGGCAAGGAAGCGCTCTAACAACTGAGCTAAACCCGCGTATGTTAATATTTTAGCAAAAAATATTAACTAAGTCAAGGATTTTAATTAAAATTCTTTCAGAAAATCTACTATTTCCATTTTATATTTTAAAAGTTTTTCTTTATAAATAAACTCATTTTGATGGTGTGCTTCACTCCATTCGCCGGGCCCAAAAACAACTACTTGGGCATTTTTAAGACCATTAACAAACTCTCCTTGATCTGTTGCACCTGGACTAACCATAATCGATGAGTTTGTCAAACCTGTAGATTTCGATATATTCTTAATAACTGTTGAATCTTTTGAGACAAGGGTTGATGGCACGGGTTCGCTGTGATACTCCCAGGAAAATTCATACTTCTCAGATAGAAGATTGAAAGCGTTTTCGAAGTCTGCATCAAGCTCTGGAGTTGTTCGTATATCTATAACTATTTCAGCAGAGGTTGCTGTTTTATTTGGGCTATGTTTGTCTCCAGCGCTCAAGGAAGTTGGGACTAAGCTAGGGTTCCCTAAATAAATATTTGAATATTTACTACCCCAGCTGTTAAAAATAGCGTCGATATTTAATAAGAAATTTGAAGCTTTCGAAAGTGCAGATTTCTGGTAATTTTCTTGCTGTGAAGCATGTCCGCTTTCTCCAGCAAATTTTAAAGTTAGAAACCTGTTTCCGCGATGGCCGATTTCGATATTTTTATTGTTTGTTGGTTCGGCGATAATTCCAAAAACTTCTTTGTAATTAAAATTAGCTTGTTGATTTAACCATTTTACAAAATTACGGCTTCCGCGACCATCGATTTCTTCATTCGAAACCGCAACAAGCCAGAGATCGAAACTACTCTTAAAATTTCCTTCTTCAATAAAATCTAATGCTGCAGTAAATTGAGCGGCCAAACCACCTTTCATATCGCTTGCACCAACCCCAATAATTTTTTCGCTCGTTTCGATTGCTTGCCAAGGTGATTTATTCCAAGCATTTAAATCTCCGGCAGAAACAGTGTCGATATGACCAGTTAAAATAATTGCTCGATTATTTTTTGAATCTTGATCTTTCGAGTTTTGAATCTTAAAAAGGCCTGCCGCAAAATCTTCATTTTGCCAAACTTTTGCTGATTTTTTTTGCAAGAAATCGGCGATAAACTCTAGAATTTTAGTTTCATTGCCCGAAACGCTTTCTATCTCGATTAGTTTTTTTGTTAATTCAATTTCATTCATTTTATAAAACCTCTATTATTTTTTTACTTAAAGTAGCTTCAATTGTTTTAACTTTTTTAATTTTACAAACTTCGCCCTCAATTTGAATTGTTATATTTTGTGGATTTTGAAAAGTAATTTTAACAGATTTTTTACGAGTTAAAGGTATTTTACCCAAAATGCCTCGAAGTAAAAAAGGAGAATTTTGAACTAACCTTGCCGAATTTAAAACTCCAAATCCAAAATTGTCAGCATCTGTTTTATTTATAGAACTACGCATAATTCGAGCCATTCGTGGGCCATTCATAAAAACAATATCTGTTGGGTTTGGTGGAATTTTTTCAAATTTATCTGTATCGGCTTTAATTGTTGATATATTTAAAACATGATTTCGGCAATGTTTGAAATAAAAACGAGTTGCAGCACTAAGCGAAAGAATTAAGCGCATGTTTCGATTGTGGATTTTTTTTAAAACTTTTCGAATTCTTCGACCTTCAAAAATTTCGGCCATTTCTGCCGTTAAACCAACCGTTGCATAAAGTGGCGCATACCTAAAAAAAGATCCGTTAATTTTTAACTCAATAGGGCGGATTTTAGCTTTAACTTCAAGTTTTTCGAAAGCTTTAATTGCGGCTTTTCCACTATTTTTTGAAAAACTGTGAGCGTAATCATTAAAATTACCAAAACCTGTGAATTTTATTTTCAAATTTTTCTTTCCTGAAAGTGCTGCAGCGTTAGCAGCAATATGGGCGGTTCCATCGCCGCCAGCAACAAGAATAATATCTCCATCTTTTAATCCCTTGGCCATTTCTTGCGCATTTTCCATCGGTGAAGTTGGTTGAATTTCGAAAGTTGTAAGTTGATTTTTTTCGAAATGAGAATCGTTTAGGAAGGGAAGGATTTTTTCTCGAATCAATTCAAAACCACTCGAACGTGGATTGATAACGAGAATAAGATGTTTTTTCATAAGTATTAGTATAACATATTTTTTAAGTTTTTACAACTAAAAAAAGGTAAAGAAAAAACGCCCAAAATTGAGCGTTAAAAAAAATTGAAACACTAATCAGCTTCACCTACATATTCAACAAAGCTATTTTCAAAGTCTCTGTCATATTGGCCAGAAACATAGATTCGATGTCCATCGTTGGACATCCAGCCACTAAACCTACATGAATCTTTTTCAAGTTCATCTATCTTCGTAGGTACAATAAAACTGTCGTGAGATCCGTCTAGGAGGACCTTCACTACAAAGTATTCTCCGCTTTTATGCGAGCCGCGGGAAGTGCGGTGTTGGTTATTGTTCGCATTTCTAACAAACGTAGAAAAGCTTTCACCAGAAATTATTTTAGTTTTAGATTGTTGTGTTTCCATAACGTGCCTCCTATTATATATAAGAATACACATATTATAGCACAAAAATAGAAATAAAGCAAGAGTAGCTAGGTATGACTATTAATTCCACTTCCAGCTAAATAGTTTTTCGAAAAATGTTAGAGAATTTCGAGGGAGTGAGGTTTGGTTTGGATTTTGTGACTGATTCTCTTCTTTTGGTGCTGCTTCTGCTTTTGCTGGATCTGGAGAAACTTGCTCAGCAAATACAAGGAGGCGTTTTTCAGCAGTTCCAATCGGTACGCAGGTAATTAAAGTTAACATTGGCTTATCAGTTCCGGTTTGAACATGGTTAACTTGGCTTGGAAGTACAACTTCAGACCTTGTAACATTGTACGTATAACGAACTCCATTATAATTAGCATAAATGACATCGCCTTTTTGAAGTTTATCTAACTGGGCAAAGATAAATTTATAATCTCCAGTTTCGAAAAGATCGTTACTTGAGTGTCCGCTCAAAACTGTGTTTCCATTTTTACCAGGGACCGCATTCGCTCCAGGGATTGAAAAATGAGCAACACCTTTTGCCATCGCTTTAAGTTGAGATGCATTATCATTGCCAACTCCATAAATTACAGGAACATCAACATTGATTTTGGGGATTATTAGTTTAGGCTCTGGACTAACTGAGTTTGAGGCATTTGGGCTATAAATAACTTGAGCTGCATCAGAATTTCCAGGTGCAACATAAGCCTCAACAGATGCGAAAATTAAACGGTTATATTGCAAGAACATGAACAATAATACCACAACAACTGCAGAGAAAATTGGCACAAAATGTCGTGATTTGCGAATTTTATCAGTCTGTTCACGAGCTTTTGCCGAAATATCCTTTTTTAATTTAGCTAAAGCACGTTCTTTCTTTTGACTTTCAGTTAATTCTTCGATAACCTCTGGCTGAATATTAGCAATTTTCTTTTTTTGTTGCTCTAAAGCTGCTGAATAATAATTCGCATAGTATTTTTGATAATAATTTTGCCAAGCTGCATGATAGCGTTTCCATTGCTCACTCATTTGCTGTTTTTGAGGGTCTTGATATGTATTTTGTGCGAGCTGTTGAGATTTATAAGCAGGCTTGTTAAAGTTATTGGTTTTTATAATATCTTGCTTGTTTTGAAGCGGCTGAATTATTTTTTGCCTTGATTTAAAATCTGCAGTTTCTTGCCCGACGCCAGAGTTAAAATCTGCTTTTGGTTTCGGCTGAAGCGGTTGAGAAACTTCGGAAATCGATTTTTTTATCAAATTTTCTCGTTGGCTTTCGATATTTTCTGTATTTTTTTGAGACTTTAAATAATCCGCAAGATTTATTTTTGCAGGTGTTTGATTTTCTTTCTGACTTTGGATCTCAGCTTGCTGTTCGGTGCTTACTTTTTTATAAATTTGTTCAACTTTTTGCCTTCGAAAATCAATTGCAGCACGATTTTGACCCTCGAGAAGGGAGCTTTGTGTTTTTCGCTCAGGAATTTTTAAACCGTTATCCTGAATTTTTTTATTATTATTATCATCCATTTCTATTGCTTTTTCCTTATTCTTAGTATACAATAGATATTAAGTTATGTAAATAACCAAAAACATAATCATTAGTCGTGAATATCAGCCGCGATGGTGGAATTGGTAGACACGCTAGACTCAAAATCTGGTGAGCATTACGCTCGTGCCGGTTCAAGTCCGGCTCGCGGTACCAAAATTGACTATATGATTTTATTAGATCCATAGAATGAAAATTCTGTGGATCTTTTTTGTGAAAAACCCTTGAAAAAATAATCAAAATAAAGTAAAATATACATAAGCTAAATAGGGAAGAAAATGAAGAATGAAATTATTATAAATGGGAAAAAATACGATGCAATAACGGGAGCACTTTTGAGTGCACCAGAAAATCATCACATCAATATACAACATGACGTCTCTGAGATTCATGATAATTTACAACGTTCAAGTACTTTGAATCGAAAATATGTAAAAGTTCCAAAGAGACAAGGGGTTTCTTTACATCAAGATGAGATAATCAGTCAATTTAAGCGTCGACACGATTATCAAGAGGCTATTTTGCGTGCACGTGAAGAAAAAGAGAGTCATGAAGATAGAATTTTGATCTCTCGTTTTTCGAAAGATTCCAAGATTATTTCCCCAGTTTCGAAAGAACAAATTAAAGAAGTAGAAGAGATTGCACCATTTAAAGAACATCCAATCGTACGAAAAGCTAACGAAGAACTCCGTTCTAAAAAGATTCAAAATAAACAACTATCGGATCGTGCAATTAAAAATTTTGAAATTAATCAAGCTATTGAAAAATCACGCCAAGAGAGTAAAAAAGGTCGAGGTATTCACTACAAGAGTTTTTTCGCGAGAAAACAGTTCATCAGTTTATCTATGGGGTTTGCAGTAGCAGTTATAGGGGTCGGTTATTTAACTTATGTAAAT
>CAKUZG010000024.1 GCA_934717805.1 uncultured Candidatus Saccharibacteria bacterium
TCGCAAATTCCAGATTAATTTCGCCCGACTGAGCCTTGCCGTAGATTTCACCAGCACCACGAAGTTCTAGATCCTTTTCCGCCAAAATAAAACCATCATCTATTTTAGAAATCTCCTGAAGTCTTTGAGGAGGTTTTGCGTTAGAGCTCATTACAAGATAGCAAAAAGCATCTCCGCCACCGCGACCAACGCGCCCCCGCAACTGGTGAAGCTGCGCCAAACCAAAACGATCCGCGTTCTCAATCACAATTACACTCGCATTTGGAATATCGACACCAACTTCAATAACAGTAGTCGATAATAAAATATCCGCTTTTTTCGCCAAAAAATCTGTCATAACTTGTTCTTTTTCTTCAGATTTCATTTTTCCATGAAGTTGTAAAATTCGAAGATTCTTAAAATCACGTTTTAACCGCTTAAATTCTGTTTCGACATTTTTAATTTCTTCGTTTTTACCCTCTTGAATTGCGGGAACAATAATAAACACTTGTCGCCCATTTGAAATTTCCGTTTTGATTTTAGAGCTCATTGGCGCACGAGATGCCGGTGAAATAATTTCCGTCTTTACAGGTTTTCGACCAGCAGGTTTTTCCTTTAAAATTGAAACGCTCAAATCTCCAAAAAGCGTCAACTGCAATGATCGTGGAATTGGAGTCGCCGTCATTGCAAGCAAATGTGGCATTTTTTGATGTGATTTTTCAAGAATTTTCTGCCGTTGAGCCACGCCAAAACGATGCTGCTCGTCAATAATCACTAAACCAAGATTCGAAAATTCAACTTTATCTTGTATGATTGCGCTTGTTCCAACCAAAACATCTATTTCACCATTTTTTAAGTTTTGATAAAGATTTTCTCTCTGTTTACCCTTAACTTTCCCCGATAAAAAACCAACCGAAACATTAGCCCAAGATAATGTTTTCGAAAAATTCTCTGCAAGCTGAAATGCCAAAATTTCAGTTGGCGCAAAAACAGCAACCTGAAAGCCGTTTTTAATCGCGTTTAGCGCCGCAATTGCCGCAACTGTTGTTTTCCCAGACCCAACATCACCTTGTAAAAGCCGATTCATTGGAAAATCTTGTTTCATATTCTGAATTATCTCCCAAGAAGCCAACCTTTGAGAAGGTGTTAAATCAAACGGAAGTTTTTCGATAAACTTTTTTACATCTTGAATTCTTGGCTCAAAAATATATCCGCGTAACTGTTCATTTTCTATTTTATTCAATTTTGAAGCCAATATTAACTCAAAAATCTCCTCGAAGGCCAATCGTTTTATGGCTAAATTAAACTGCTCTCCAGATTCCGGAAAATGCACCCACTCGATTGCTTGTGCGCGTGAAATTAGTTTTTCTTTCCGAACAACAATTTCCGGTAAAGTTTCAGGTAAAATTTTCATGAGCGGTTTTAACTCCGCCAAAGTTTTACGAATTATATCCGTTTTCAAACCCTTTTTTTGATGATAAATTGGCACAATTTCACCATTTTTACCTTCGAAATTTGTTTTATTCGGCAGCTCTTCGCGCTTCATTACACTTGGGTTTGTAATTTGGTAGCGATTATAATTAAATTCAAACTTTCCCGAAAAATAAAATTCATTTTCATCTTGCAATTGCTTAACTCTATAAGGTTGATTAAACCAAATTGCTTTAACCTTCTCCTTACCATCTGTTAAAATCGCCTCAGTTATAGTCATTCCTCGACGAACTCGACGCATCGAGACTTTTTCAGCATAAGCTTTAAGCAAAACTTTTCCTGGCTTAATTTCACTTAAACTAGTCAAACTTGCAAAATCTTCGTATTTTCTCGGAAAAAACTCTAAAAGATCGCCAACTGTTCTTAAATTAGCGTTTTCGAATTTTTCAAGTGTTTTTTCGCCAACACCTTTTACTAAACCGAGCGAAGAATTCAAATTCATTACTTTATTATACCATATATTGATTACGGCTAAAATTCCTTATAACAAAAATGAGCAGTTTTCACTACTCATTTTAAAATTTTAAACTTTATTTATAACCGGGATAACAATTGGCGTATGACCAGTTGAATCAAACAAAATATGAGAAATATCATCCTTGATCTCTTGTTTCATATCTGCAATTTCAATTTTGCGTTCAACTTCGCGATCAGTTTTAATTCGCAAATAATGACGAATTTTACCAATCAACTCTTCACTATCTTTAAGGTATACAAATCCACGAGAGATTACATCTGGAGTCTTCAACAACCGACCCGTTTTCTTACTTATAGTTAGAACAATAATAAAGATTCCCTCTGTTGAAATATGCAAACGATCTTTCACAACCGCATCATGAACTGTGTTTCCAGTATTGTCATAAAGAATCGATCCAACATGAACACGACCACCTTTTTTAATTGTGCGCTCTTTGGTTAATTCAATAATATCACCACTATCCGCAACAAGAATTTCATGTCGTTTTAATCCAAGCACTTTTTGCGCCATTTCGGCATTATGTTGAAGCATATAGAATTCACCGTGAACTGGCAAGTAGTTTTTTGGACGAATAGTTTCGACTAATCGAACATGATCATCATAATATGCATGTCCCGAAAGGTGTAGAGGGCCAATTCCGTGATAATGACCTCGGCCGTGCTGAATTACGCCAGCACCCTCACGTAATAATCCATCCACTGTTGAGGCAACCCTAGGCTCATTTCCAGGAATAGGATTTGAAGAAAATACCACAACATCAGTCGCTTTAATCTTAACGAATCGGTGAGCTCCAGTCGCCATACGGTTCAAAACAGCGTTCAATTCACCCTGCGAGCCAGTACATACGATTGAAACTTTCGAATCATCAAGTTTAACAATATCTTCCATTTTTACAATCACATCTTTAGGAACTTTAATTTTTCGTGATCGCAAAGCAACTTCAATTGCATTAATCATTGAGAAACCTGCAAAAGCCACTTTCCTATCATGCTTTACTGCTTCATCAAGAATCAACTGCAATCGATAAATCTGGCTTGAGAAACATGAAAAAATCAATCGAGCGTGAGGATAAGCTGTCATAACTTCACCAACACTTTCACCGATAGAATATTCACTATGTGGGTGTGTTCCTGGTGTATCAATATTAGTACTTTCGTTCATCAATAGATCAACACCTTCTTTTTGTGCAATTTCAGCAAGACGTGGAAGATCGAATTGCGTATCAACTGGATCATTTTCGAAACGCCAGTCACCCATATGTACAATATTTCCATTTGGTGTACGAATAACCATTGCCACACATCCTGGAATCGAGTGAAGAACATGCACAAACTCAAGCGTCATATGTTCAGAAATCCTAATTTGCTCATGTTTGAATGGGTCAACTGCTTGATAATTTGGTGAAACTTCAACAACCGCTTCTTCCATCTGGCGTTTAATCATACCAATCGTGAAATCAGTCGCATAAATTGGAATATTGTTTCCAAATTCAGGCAAGAGTTGGCGAACCGCACCAATGTGGTCAAGGTGGGCATGAGTAAATGCAACCGCCTTAACTTTATGCATATTATCTTTCAAATATGTAATATCCGGTGTCATAAAGTTTACGCCAGGATAATCTTCGTTCGGGAAAATTGAGCCCATATCGATAACCAAGATTTCATCCATATACTCAATTGCGAACATATTTTTACCAATTCCAAATTCACCCAAACCACCAAGCGGAATTACTCGCACACTATCTTTTTCTGGGCGAAGTTTCTTCAATTTTGAAGCTGTTAATTGCTCACCATCAAAACCATTAAATAGTGATTTATTAACTGGAATATTCACGATATGTTGTGTTGCACGCATGTTAATATCGTTCGAAATCATCCTTTGAGCACGAATAACCGCACCACGCCTTGTTGTTGTTGGCAAATTCACTTTTTTTGCATCATTTTTTTGTGAATGATTGTGTTTTGCAATATTTTTCGCCTTCTGTTGTGCTGCTTTTGAAGCCTTTTTCTCGCTTTCTTTTTTGTTATTCCCCACATATTTATCACGATTTTTTTGCAAATCTTGTGCCTTTTTCTGTAAATTAGCCCGCTTTCGAGCTTGCTTTTCATTAAAACTATTAGTCATTATTCTCCTTGATTTAAAGCGTTCGAAAATTATTTTTAAAGGTCGGATTTTTTCGAACAAGTAATATTTTAGTACTTTTATTTTATCAAAAACAGCAAGGAAAGTCAAATAAAAAAGAGCCCGAAGGCTCAGTGTTAAAAAGCAAAAAATAATATTTTCGCATGCTCCAAAAGAGAAAATTTATAACCTATCTCTTTCAACTCTTTATATAAAATAAAGATCACATCCTTTTTAGAATTTGGAACTTTAACTTTATTCTTAAAAAGAGATTTTATGCCTTTTAGGACAATTTCACGATATTTGGGTGTCAAACGATCTATCCCATAAGAATCAAGCCTTGGCAATATTTTTAGAAATTCTTTTTCGAAAATATTATATTTTTCGAAAATAGATAGTTCAAGCATATCTATATTATAAATTTCTTTTCTTGCTTCTATTAAAATATCATATTTAATATCTTGTCCGGTGATATTATAAAGCTCTTTTCGCAAACGTTCACAGATGGAAATCTTTTCTTCAAATTTTGTAGAATGATCTTCTAAAAGTTCCGGAATACGCTCTCCAATCACCCGCACTAAGGCCTGAGGATCACAGATATTACTCAAGGATAGTTCGCTTAAGATCCAACTATTTTTGCTTTTTTCGTCTAAAAGTACTTCTTTTGACATTTTGGCTACCTCCAAAAAAATAAGATTATTTAACTATACGCCTTTTTTGTGTTTTTGTCAATAAAAAATCCCTGCATATTTGCAAGGATATTAAGAGATTCTTTCCATTGATTATTACCAATAAAGGATAATCATGCCGACAACAAAAGCCCCAACAGCAATAGTAACACAAAGAATAAACCCAATAATAGGCAGCAAAATAACTGATAAAAAGATACTAGCAGCAAAAATGCGATTAGCTACAGCATTCTTTTTAAGATCTCTTTTAAATACGTCTACCGCATAATCATATATCGTGTAATCTTCTTCCATCGTGTTATATTCGTTTTCTCGTACAAAAGCCACTGCGGGATATCTATTTACCGGAAAAATCAGCCACTTTCCATCTTCTTCTGAATATAATACCCTGAATCGTTTTGGCGCACGAATTTTGAGCTCTTTAATAAAACAATAGAAGTAATCCATACAAAGAATCACGAAACCTCCTAGGATAACAATAAGAGGCAGATCAAACAAAACTTGAAGAATACCCAGTATAGCACCAAAAACCAACAAAAGAGTATTTATCCCTTTATAAATTGTTTTTCGACGCCTAGCAAAATATTCCTTCGCCTCATCCACGTTTTCGAATACTGGCAATTCTCTGCCGTTGTATTGTTTCTTAACTAGTTTCATAGAAACAACCTCCTAAAAAATACTTTCGCAAAAGATACGAACATATATTATAGTATCATATTTTTAAAATAAATCAATAACAGCCTTTTTAGTTATAAAATAAAAAAGACAGCCTTAGCTGCCTTATTGAGGTGTTTACGTGAACTCTTGTAAAATTTTAATCATTTCATAAGGTTCACTAGTTTCTATTACGTCATCAATTTGATATGACGTTTTGACATAGAAACTTACTTTAACAATAACACCTTTATCAAATGTTATAGCTCTCATCTCCATATTGAAGTTATTTTCAGCTAAAGACGAGATATCTCTTTTAATAGCTACTAGAGCAATAGCTCCACCCAAAAGT
>CAKUZG010000025.1 GCA_934717805.1 uncultured Candidatus Saccharibacteria bacterium
AAAGTGGTACAGAATTCATTTAAGATTCTGTGCTATTTTTTATTTTTTGCTATTGACAAAGTATATCGGGGGGGGGTAAAATTATTACATATAATTAAAATTTTATAAAAGGAGTTTTAATGAAAGAAGAAAAGCTAGCTACAGAATCTAAGGATGAAAAACGGTTGGCAAAAACTAAATCAGGGAAGCCGTTCTATAAAAAAGCTTGGTTTTGGGTTGTTGTGATAGTAGGAGGATTGTTTGCAATTAACTTTATTTATGGTGTGATAAGATCTATCTCAAATGCTTATGTTCCTATTCCAGATGTAAAAGGTTTAACCAAAAAAGAAGCTTGTGAAAAAATCGAAAAAGCTGGATTTATATGTAAGACAGGTTATAATTATGATTCTAGTGATGAAAAACAAAAAGTTAGTGATTTTAACGTTCATTCAAAAACTGATTTTGATGATTTACGAAATGGACAATTTAATGATGATTTTGAAAGTAAACGATCCATGAGAGCAAAGAGAGGCTCTGTGATTGAAATAGATTTTGAGTTATCAGAAAAGCAAAAATCATTTAAATCTTCAACCTCTATTGAGGAGAAACAAACTAATAATGTCATATCAACACCATCGGTGGCACCTTCACCTAATCCTACAAAATCTGAAAATAAATCTTTTAGGGACTTTTTGTCTGAATATGAGAAATTTATGAATAAATATGTAGATTTTATGAAGAAATATAAATCTAACCCATCAGATATGTCTTTAATATCTGAATATGGCAAGATGATGGAGCAGTATGCTGAATGGGCTAAAAAATCTGATAATTTTAAAGATAAACTTTCTGGTGATGATTTGGCTGAATACTTAAAAGTGCATGGTAGAATTATGCAAAAACTTGCAGAGGTTCAGTAATGAAAAGGAATTTAGTTTTTAAGATTCTAGTTATCGTTGGTGGAATTTTGAGCGTTACTTCATTATTCTTACCAGTTGGATTTTTTGATGGTTCTAAATATAAAGTTGAAAATTCCTATTTACCACACTTACTAAAGAGCGACCCGCTTTTATCTTGGCTTGTTGTAATGTGCTCTGCTGCCTTAATTTTGCTGTGTATTGGAAGTTTTTTTGTAAATAAAAATTCATTTCATATGTTTTTAAAAGTTTTTGGAGTTGTGAGTTCATTATTCATTGGTGGATTGGCAGCTTTTGGTATATTTTATGTTAATGGTTTGAAAAATTTTTTTGGCGATAAGCCTAATATCTATTTTGGAGTTTGGTTGCTAATTTCGTCCGCATTACTAATATTTATAAGTTCAGTAGCCATAAAAAGTCAGGTAGAGAATTAGAATTAATTTAAAAACGAGTTCAATACGAGCTCGTTTTAATTTGCTAATTTTATCAAAAAATGCTAAAATATAAAAAGTTATGTTATCTTATAAAAATAGGTTTCACGGTCATGGCAGTTTGCGATACGTCTATGCGAATGGGAATTCGGTTCGAACGCAAAAAATTGTTGTAAAATTTACAAAAAACCAACGGCGAAAAGATTCACGTTTTGCTGTGGTGGTTTCGAAAAAGGTATTAAAAAGTGCAGTTGGCCGAAATCGAATTCGTCGGCGAGTTTATGAAATTATTCGAAATGAACTGCCGAAAATCGATGGGACTTTTGATGTTGTAGTTTTGGTTTTTCATAAAAGCGTTAAAGATATTCCCCATGAAGAATTGAAAGATACTTTAATCAACACCTTTAAAGAAGCTGATTTTTATTGTAATAAATAGATAAAGGTAGTATAATAATAGATATGAATCTGTTTGAATTATTTATTACTCAGCCAATTTTGAACCTATTATTGGTGATTTATAACTTTATTGGCGATTTTGGTTTCACAATCATTATCTTTACTTTAATTGTGCGTTTTTTGATGTGGCCACTTACAAAAAGCCAACTTCATCAAACAAAAACTATGCGAGATCTTCAGCCTGAACTACAGAAGATTCGAAAGAACGCAAAAGGTAATAAACAGCTTGAAACACTCCAGATGATGGAGCTTTATCGCAAGCATAATTTCAAACCGTTCCGCTCAATGTTAACGTTGTTTATTCAGCTACCAATTCTCTTGACCTTTTTTAGTGTGATGCGAATTGTGGTGAATGACCCAGGTCAAATTTCGAAATGGGCTTACCAACCGGTTGCGCAATTAAGTCGAGTTAGTGAGGTTATTTCACATAAGAAGCTTGACCCAAAATTCCTTGGAACCGTTGATTTAACAGATACCGCTGTACCGCTAAACGACTTCTCTAGTGGGTTCATGATGGTTATTGCGCTTGGTCTTGCATTTTCACAATGGTATATGGTTAAACAGACTCAACCTCAAAAAGGTAAGCGAAAAGTTCGGGATATCTTTAAGGATGCTGCTGCGGGTAAAGAACCGAACCAATCAGAACTTAATGCTGCGGTTAATTCGAACATGAACTTAATTTTACCGGCAATTATGTTCTTTGTTATGATTAGGCTTTATGGCGCACTAACATTTTACTACTTGATTTCAAACATCGTTCAGATTATTCAGCAAAAATATATCTTCTCAATTGATTCTAAAGAAATGGAGGAAATTGCTGAAGAATCAAGCAAAAAGAAACTTCGAAATGCAAAAGAGGCTGTTATTGTAAAAAATACAACTGTGCAGGTTCCAAAAAAGAATTCGAAAGAGAAAACTGGCGGAACGAATATTCGAAGGATTAAGGCGAAAGAAGGAAAACGGAGGTAATATGAATCGGGAAGAGTCAATTGTTTTTGCACAAAAGTTTTTGGAAGATATTTTAAGCTTTTTCGGGGTTAATCTGGCGGTTTATTCCACTTCTGAAGACCAAGTTATTCAGCTTTCGGTTCCTTCTAGTGAACTAAACTCATTATTTATTGGTCGTGATTCAGGAAATTTGCGAGCATTACAGTTTTTGGTTTCGCGTGCACTTGAAGCAAAAAATGCCGAAATAACTCGCGTAAGCATTGATGTTGCAGATTACAAAAAACAGCGTGCGCAAAAGATTTCGCAAAAAGCTGAAAAATGGATAGAACAAGTTCGAAAAACAGGTGAACCTTACCGCTTAAACCTAAACCCAACAGATCGGTTTACGGTTCACAAATTGGCTCAAGATTATTCTGACATTGAAACTCATTCTGAAGGCGAGGGCCGAGAGCGTCAGTTGATTATTTCGAAAAAATAGGCTTTTCTTTGCGAAAAGCTTATTTTTTAAAAAATAAGTTGATAATCATAAGCAAAAAGACTATAATATAATCTATGGAAGGTGTAGTTAAGAGAAATAATTTTATTTGGTTGATAGGAATTTTTGTTTTTATCGCAGTTATATTTTTAATGTTAATGGATATTTTGTATCGCGAAGGAACCATTGGTGATCGGAAAAGCGTTTTGGTTGTTGGAACTCATGCTGGTTTTAAACCGTTTGAATATATCCAAGATGGAAAAGTCGTTGGATTTGATATCGATCTTTCAAGAGAAGTTGCAAAAAGCTTAGGAAAAGAACTAAAAGTTGAAGATATGGGCTTTGATGGACTTCTTCCTGCTCTAGAAACGGGACAAGTAGATATGGTTATTGCGGGAATGACAAAAACTCCCGAACGTGAAAAGAACGTTTCTTTTTCGAAATCATACTATTCTGCAGCACAAAAAATTGTTGTTCGTAAAGATTCAACAATTCGAAACAAATATGAGCTTTCAGGAAATAAGATTGGTGTTCAGCTAGGAACAACTAGTGATACGATTGTTTCGAAAATCAAAGGTGTTAGTGTAGTTCAGTTGCAATCAGTCCCAAGCGTTTTGCAAGATTTGAGTTCTGGCAAAATTAACGCAGCAGTTTTAGACGAAGCTCCTGCTAATCAATATGTTCATGGATATTCAAATTTGCAAATTTTGCCAGATTCTTTAAGTAAGGAAGAATACGCAGTTGCAATTAAAAAAGATAATAATGAACTAAAAGATCAGGTCGATAAAGTTATTACTGATATGAAAAAAGATGGTCGATATCAGAAATTAGTTAAAAAATATTTTAATGAAGTGAGTGAAAAATGAATTTTTGGGAAGTAATTTTTGGTGGAAATCGATGGATTTTTCTCTGGCAGGGTTTGGAAGTTACGCTTGTATTAACAGTGCTTTCACTAATCTTGGGTTCAATAATTGGTGTTTTAATTGCGTTGATGCGAACATCGAATCTTCGGCCGTTTCGAAATTCAAAAAATAAGAAACTAGCAAAATTTAATCCGTTAGCTTTTTTGGGAAAAGTTTATGTGGATATTATCCGCGGAACGCCTTTACTTGTCCAGCTTTTGATTATGTACTATGTTGTGTTTGGCTCATACCAATTTATGCCGAAAATTTTTACGGCGGCAATCGCTTTTGGAATAAATGCGGGAGCTTATATTGCTGAGATTATTCGTGGAGGAATTGAAAGTATTGATAAAGGTCAAATGGAAGCTGCTCGTTCGTTAGGTTTTAGCAATTGGCAGGCTATGCGATTAGTTATTTTGCCGCAAGCGTTTCGAAATTCGTTACCACCACTTATTAGTGAATTCATTGCATTGCTTAAGGAAACTTCAATTGTTGGTTGGATTGGTTTAAGCGATATTATGCGTGGTGCAGATAATATTCGTTTTCAAACTTCAACTGCATTCCAATCACTTTTTGCAGCAGCTTTGATTTACCTTACTTTAACAGCAATTTTCACACGAATTATGTCAAAGGTTGAGAGGAAACTAGATAATGAAAATAATTAGCATTAAGAATTTAAAAAAGAATTACGGCTCTAACCATGTTTTAAAAGATATCGATATTGATATTGAAGAAGGCGAAGTTGTTGTTATTGTTGGTTCAAGTGGTTCGGGAAAATCAACATTTTTGAGATGTTTGAATC
>CAKUZG010000026.1 GCA_934717805.1 uncultured Candidatus Saccharibacteria bacterium
GGCTTGGAGAGAGGTATGGTGAAATTCCTGTTGACGAAGTTAAAAAGATGTCGATTCCAGATATCCGTAAAAAACTGCCAGAAGATGTTTTAGATCGGGTTGATATGGAACTTGGGGTGATTGATGGAATGGGCTATAATGGGTATTTCTTGATTGTTCAAGATTTCATTAACTGGGGAAAATCGCAGGGTATTGTTTTTGGTCCAGGGCGTGGTTCTGCCGCAGGTTCAATTATTGCTTATGCTCTACATATTACAGATCTCGATCCGCTTGAATACGATCTGCTTTTTGAAAGGTTCTTGAATCCTGATCGAATCTCTATGCCAGATATTGACGTCGACATCCAAGATACGCGTCGAAATGAAGTTATTCAGTATTGTACAGATAAATACGGTATTGACCGTGTGGCGAATATTGCAACTTTTGGTAAGATGATGGCTAAAAACGCCGTCCGTGACGTGGCACGAGTTTTGGAAGTTCCATATTCTGAAGCGGATCGGTTTGCAAAGTTGGTTCCAGACCCGACGCAAGGTAGACATACGCCACTCCGTGTTTCGCTAGAGAATGACCAAGACCTAAAACATGAATATGAAACTAACCCAACCGCAAAAACTGTTTATGATTTTGCAATGCAACTTGAGGGTACTATTCGAAACCATGGTGTTCACGCTTGTGGTGTAGTTATTGCACCGGATGATTTGATGAAGTATTTACCACTTGAAATGGCACAGAAAGGTGTTGTTGCAACTCAGGTTCCAATGGGTCAAGTGGAAGATCTAGGGCTATTAAAAATGGATTTTTTGGGCCTTAAGAACCTTTCAATTATTTCTACTGCTCAAAAAATTGTAAAACGAACATATGGTGTGGACATTGATCTTTCGAAATTAGAACTTGACGATAAAGAAGCCTATGAATTGTTGGCACGTGGTGATTCTACGGGTGTTTTCCAGCTTGAATCTGCAGGAATGAAACGCTATCTTCGAGAGCTTAAACCTTCAAAATTTGAAGATATTATTGCGATGGTGGCTCTATATCGCCCGGGTCCAATGAGTGAAATCCCGAAGTTTATCGCACGAAAACATGGTGAAGAGCCTGTGACGTATTATGAAGATCATATGGAGAATGCTTTAAAAAATACATATGGAATTCTTGTCTACCAGGAGCAATTCATGCAGATTTCAAAGGAAGTTAGTGGATTTACCGGTGGTCAGGCCGATACTCTTCGTAAAGCTGTGGGTAAGAAAAAAATCGACCTAATGAAAAAAATGAAGGGTGAGTTTATTGAGGGTGCAGTTAAGCACTCTAATGCTGATCGTGCAAAAGTTGAAGCTTTCTGGGATCACCTTGAAGAGTTTGCGAACTACTGTTTTAATAAATCGCACGCCGCTTGTTATGCTTTAATTGCGTATTGGACAGCGTATATTAAAGCTCACTATCCGGATGCTTTTATGGCAGCTTTAATGACGGCAGACTCTGATGATACTGATCGGCTAGCTATTGAAATTGCGGAATGTCGTTCTATGGGGATTCAAGTTCTTGGGCCTAATGTAAATGAATCGTTTAAAGATTTTGCTATCGTTCCGCACGAGAAGAAAATTCGCTTTGGCCTTTTGGCGGTTAAGGCGGTTGGTTCAGGTGCTGTCGACGCTGTTTTGGAGGCTAGAAAAACAGGCGGAAAATTTAGTTCGATTTTAGATTTCGCAAAACGCGTGAATGCACGTCAGTTTAATAAAAAGGCTTGGGATTCATTAATTATGACGGGAGCTTTTGATGAATTTGGTACGCGTTCTGATCTACTGTTTAATTTGGAGCGGATTCAAGAATATGGTTCAAAAAGTCAAAAAGAGGCTCTTTCTGGGCAAACAGATTTATTTGGTTTTGCAGGTGCAGATGATATGCGGGTTGAATCTACTGTTGAGCTTCTAACTGCACCAAAACAACATACAGATAAAGAGCGTTTAACTTGGGAGCGTGAATTATTGGGGTTATATGTGTCTGCACACCCACTAGATCGTTATGTTAAGTATTTCGAAGAGCAAACACAGCCACTTTCGCAGGTTCAGCCAAATACGGATGGACAAAAAGCGACAATTGGTGGAATAGTAATTGATGTTCGAACGATTATTACGAAAAGTGGAACAAAAATGGCCTTTGTTAAAATGGAAGATAAAACTGGCGAAGGTGAGGTGATAATTTTCCCAAATCTATATTCAGAAATTGGCGATAGATTGAAGATTGATGCCGTATTAAAAATTGAAGGTAAAGTATCAGCGAGAGATCGTGATGGTAATTTAAAACCAGATGCGCAAATTATTGCGGAAACAGTTTCGGTTATAACAGATGAAGAATTAGAGAATTATGAATCAACTGGCCATCGTGCAGAAGGTTTGAAAGCTAAAAAAGTACCACAAACTAAAACTGTTTCTCAAAGAGTTTCGAATGGTAAGAAACACACGTTCTCGCCAAAAAATAATGGAACAGTTTCGAAAGCACAAAATTCAAACGAAACGTCAAACAAATCTCGTTCCGCAGAAAATTATCAGGCAGAGAAATTACAAAGGGTATTTTTGCATATCAAGAATCCTAGTGATCACGAATCTTTACTTTCGATAAGGAAAATTTGTGAAAAATTCCCTGGAATGAGCGAAGTAATCTTGGTTCTTGGTGAAGTTGAAAAATCTGCAATTCGAATGCGTTTTAAAGTTGATGCAAGTTCAAAATTACTTAAAGAGTTAGTTTCGTTGCTTGGTGAAGAGTGTGTAGTGCTTAAAGATTAATCCATGACAAATAAAAAAATCTCCGTAGTTTGGAGATTTTTTATTTTGAAAAAGATATATTATTTTTCAAAAGGATGTGCAAGTTGAAGTTCTGGGTGAGCTTCAGCGATTCGCATTAATTCATTGTATTTTGCAATACGATCGGTTCGTGAAAGTGATCCAGTTTTGATTTGGCCACATCCCAAACCAACAGCCAAATGGGCGATTGTTACATCTTCTGTTTCACCTGAGCGGTGGCTCATTACAGTATTGTAGCCGTTATTTTGAGCTAATTTTACAGCATTGATAGTTTCAGTTAGAGAACCGATTTGGTTTGGTTTGATAAGAATAGCATTCGCAACATTTAAATCGATTGATTTTTGAAGAAGTTTTGAATTTGTAACCATCAAATCGTCACCAACAAGTTGGATTTTTTTACCAAGACGTTCAGTGAGAACCTTCCAACCATCCCAGTCATTTTCAGCAAGTCCGTCTTCAATAGAAACAAAAGGATATTTTGAAGTTAGGTTTTCGTAGAATTCAATCATTTCTTCGCTAGAAAGAACTGCATCGTTAGCTTTCAAGTCATATTTTCCGTCCTTGTAGAATTCACTTGAAGCTGGATCTGATGCGAAAGCAATATCTTTTCCTGGCTCATATCCGGCATCTTTGATAGCTTGAGAAATTAATTGTAGAGGTTCTTCATTTCCGTTTTGAACTCTTGGTGCGTAACCACCTTCATCGCCAACAGTTGTTGGATAGTTTTTTGATTTAAGAACTTTCGCTAAAGCGTGGAAAGTTTCGGCACCCATTTGGATAGCTTCGAAAATATCTTTAGCACCAACAGGCATAATCATGTATTCTTGAATATCAGTTGCCCATCCAGCGTGTGCACCACCATTCATGACATTCATCATTGGAAGTGGAAGATTTGGAGTTGAGTTAGTTTTTTCAGCAATATATTGCCAAAACTCAACGCCTTTTGCATTTGCTACGGCTTTTGCTGTTGCAAGAGATACTGAAAGGATTGCGTTTGCACCTAAGCCAGCTTTATTTTCAGTTCCATCAAGATCGATCATAACTTTATCGATAGCTTCTTGATCTTCAGCATTTTTACCG
>CAKUZG010000027.1 GCA_934717805.1 uncultured Candidatus Saccharibacteria bacterium
GAAATGCAAATGCAACAGAAGAGCTATGTTTGGTTATAGGTATATCAAGTAAAAAATCGTGGGTGAAGTTCATTCCTATAGGAGATGGGACAGAAGGGTTCTGGGGAGATTTGGGGGCGTCTTATGCTGAGGAACTTGGAGACACCTTCGAACATTTAGGGCTTTATAGAATGAATCTGAAGAATGTAGCTGGCATAGGCAGGCCACCGAAATATGTAATTGAGTCCGCAGAAATTGTCCTTAAATTTACGGATTTAGTTTCTCAATATAATCAATGATTAGTTTTTTTACAAGTTGCAACTCTCAATCGCTAGCTTGCTTGCGATCTTGATAGTTGCAATCTTTTCAAACAACTAATCATTTAGAAGAAATTAAATGCCTTATTTAGACCAGTCTCGTATGCGGAGCATACATCAGAGGGGAATGCCTATAGCCTGCCTATAGGCAGGGGAGGAAATCCCCATCATTTAGATAGCTAAAAAATTACAGTTGATAGAGGGCGATGAATTATATTCAAATTTTAACGCTTTATAGACCTCGCACCAGCGGAGCGGACGGTGCGAAATTCTAGTAGTAATAACTAAGGGATTATTTCTTTTAATGTGACAAATGCCCTGTAATGTGTTACAATCGTAGTGCGATAAGGTGGAGTAACCTAAAGCATTATAAAACCACTAGGAGGGCAATCCTAGTGGTTTTTTGTGTCTATTGCGATGTAGACACTCAGGCTATTGTTTCTTGTCGCGTTTGTCTGTATACTTACGGATAAGCCATTCCGCAATGACTTGGGAAGTCACGCTAATGAATAGTGGTATCAGAACAAGTTGGAGTAACCAAATAAGCATTATATCACCTCCTTAGCTACGCTAACTTGGTGTTGCGACTTTATGATTATACCAAATTTTTGCTATGGTTTCCGTATAAAAAATGACCTTTTGAGGTCATTTTAGAACGAGCGAAGCGAGTTCTTTCTTTATCTTGATACATATAGAAATAACAAGATTTTAAAAATCAGGTCAAAAAACGGTCAAAACCCTTGATATTACTGAATTTCAGGCATAAAAAAAGGCCTTGATTTGTGTGAAAGCTTTGTGATATAATTTAGGTGCGAATCAAAATTATAGAAAGCTAATAAAATTGCAAGGACTTTTTTAAAATTTCTTTGTAATTACAGGTAAGATTATAGCATGAATGAAAGACAAAATCAAGGGTTACAAACCTTGAAAGATGTTTCTAAAACAGGTAAGGATAGAAAGTGGCGAGAACGTAAACTAAAAAATATCGAGCTTGCGGCTCAGTTGGAAACTTTAGGGTATCGGTCATTTGAAAGAGTTTATCAATGTGCTGAAGTTTTAAAATTTGTTGAGCAGATGGACGGTACTAAAAAGCTTTATCAATCCTATTTTTGTAAAAATAAATTATGTGCGTTGTGTAATTGGAGACGTTCCATGAAATATTCGTATCAAGCAAGCAAGATTGTAGAAGAAGCTATGAGCAGGCAACCAAAAGGGAGATTTCTGTTTTTGACTTTAACTGTAAAAAATGTGAAAGGTCAGGAACTCAATCAAGCTATGACAGATATTCTTATAGGTTTTAATAGGCTTATGAAGTACAAAAAAATTGATAAAAATATGATTGGCTTCCTTAGAGCTACAGAGGTTACTTATTCCAAAAAATTAGACAGTTATCATCCTCATTTGCACGTTTTACTAATGGTTAAGCCAGGCTATTTCAGGTCAAAAGCTGACTATTTGAACCAGGAGGAATGGACGGAACTTTGGCAAAAAGCTATGAAGTTAGACTATACTCCTGTGGTGGATATTCGAGCGGTAAAAGCCGATAAAGGTAAAGGCTTGAAAGGTGCTATTTTGGAGACTGCAAAATATCCTGTAAAACCGTTTGACGTGACAGATGAAAAAACGGATTTTACCGCTCAGGAGAAACTGCAGATAATAGATGATATGCTGACAGGGTTACATAGAAAAAGACAAATTGGCTTTGGTAAGCTGTTTAAGGATATCAAAAAAGAACTGGAGCTTGATGATTTAGAAAATGGTAATTTAGTCCAAACTAGAGACGATACAGAAAGCAGGTCAACAGGTCAAGAAATCGTAGCTATTTGGAACTGGGAAAGAAAAAATTATTATATTAGAAACTAGAAAAGGAGCAAACATGGAAAACAACAAAGAGAAAACACAATATTACCGAATACAGGGCCGAGTCTCCATGCAGGAAAGAGAAGAGTATCTTGCATTGAAAGAGGCTTACGAAAAAAGTGTTCTGCAGGGAGTTAAGATAACAGATGGGATGTACTTGATGGCTATAGCAAGGGAGACAAGTAGACTAAAAGAAGATTGAGGATGATTTAAATCATCCTTTTTTATTATTTTGCTTGAAAAAAATCTGTTAAGGGTGTATAATGTAACTAAAAGGTGCAACGTTGGTACAAAGTAACCCAAAGGAGTTGAGAAAATGGATTATGTGGAAGCTATCGAAAAAGCGAAAATATTAGAAATCACGATAGGGATGATGGTGCTTTTTCCAGGAATGGAAGAGCAATCTAATAAAGCTACTAAAAGCATTAGAAAGACTAAGGTATATCTAGAAAAAGAAGATTGGATTGCAGCAGTAGCCTCTTTAGGAGAAGTAAATGACCTTGTTAGGAATTATAGGGAGAGATTGCCAAAAATCAAGATAAGAGATGATTATACTCTTAAGAGCCTAGAGAAAAATATTGCATCAATAGAGTCTTTTTTAGCTAGACAAATAAGAGAGGAGGAGGGGAGTTCTTCATGCCAAGGAAAACCAAAAATTACGAGGAGGTCAGGGGGGGATTCGTCGATAAGGTTACAGAAGTTTTTGAGACGAAAATCTTAGATGATACGAGTTCTCTTGATGACTTTACCATAAAAGATTTGGAGAATATTTTAAGACTTTTAGAAGATGTAAAATCAGATTTAAATACTTTTTCTCGTTTGATAATGTGCCAAATGAGGGAGAGTATAAAGAATATGGACCAAAAGAAAATTAGAATTAACAGAGGTGTAAAATGAGAAATGCAAATGCAACAGAAGAGCTATGTTTGGTTATAGGTATATCAAGTAAAAAATCGTGGGTGAAGTTCATTCCT
>CAKUZG010000028.1 GCA_934717805.1 uncultured Candidatus Saccharibacteria bacterium
CATAAATGCTACACGAAGATCACGACCGAGTGCAATTTCTCCATTTTTGATACTTGCACCTTCAACTAAGATATCACCTTTTTTAACTTTTTGACCACGAGAAACTACAACTTTTTGGTTATAGCATCTATCGTCAGCGGTTTTTTGGAAGTGTTTTAGCTCATATTTAGTAATACCTGTCGCGTATTTAACTTCAACAGCAACAGCATCAGCACGAACAACTTCACCATCATCTTCAGCAATAATAATTTGGCTTAAATTTCGAGCAATATCAGCTTCGACACCAGTTCCTACAGTCGGTGCTTCAGTCCAGAGAAGCGGTACAGCCTGTTTCTGCATGGCTGAACCTGTTAACGCACGGTCAATTCGGTCACGCTCTGCGAAAGGAATCAACGAAGCTGCAGCACCAAGAACTTGTCGGTGAACTGCATCCATAAATGTAACTTCGCTAGCATTAACCTGTGATGGAATAAGGTTTTTTCGGGCTGAAACCTGCGCTTCAACAAAGCTTCCATCTTCATTCAATTTCGAACCAGCGTCGGCGATAATTTCACGCATTTCGTGATCTGCATCAAGATATACAACTTCATTTGTAACTTTTCCATCTTTAACACGAAGATATGGAGCTTCAATAAAGCCGTATTCGTTAATTCGGGCAAATGTTGCAAGGTTTGTCACAAGACCAACGTTTCCACCTTCTGGCGTTTCCACAAGACAAATTCGTCCGTAGTGAGTTGGGTGGCTGTCACGAACTTCAAGACCGGCACGATCCCGAGTCACACCTCCAGGACCCATTGAACTCAAACGACGTTTGTGTGAAAGTTCTGAAAGTGGGTTAGTTTCATCCATAACCTGCGCAAGCTGTGAACCGGCAAAGAATTCACGCACTGCAGCAACAACTGGTCGGGCGTTAACCAATTGTCCAGGAGTTACAGTTTCGATATCTGTCATTGACATTCGGTCCATTGCGTTTCGTTGCATTCGAAGCATACCAACACGGAATTGTCGAGCAACAAGCTCACCAACCAATTTCACTCGACGATTATCAAGACTATCGATATCATCAACTTCACCTTGAGTATTGTTTAAGCGGATAATTTCTTTAATAATTTCGAAAAGATCTTCCATTTGGAAAGAACGATTTTCAGTTGTATTTGGAGTTTCGAGGTTTAATCGTTTGTTAATCTTGTATCGTCCAACACGACCATAGTCAAATCGTTTAAAATCAAAGAACATTCGCTCAATCATGTTTCGAGCGTTTTCAATAGTAGCCAAATCTCCTGGGCGAAGACGACGATAAACTTCAATCAAAGCAGTTGATGGGCTTGAAGTTTGATCTTTTTCAAGGGTTGAATCGATAAATTTAATATCACCCGTGTCAACATCTGCAAAAGTGTTTCGAATTTCAGCATTTGTCATGCGACCAAGTGCACGCAAGAAAGTTGTAACTGGAAGCTTTCGACGACGGTCGATTTTTACGTAAATTACACCTTTGTTATCTGTTTCAAATTCTAACCATGCACCACGAACTGGGATGACTTTTGCACCATAATAATTCTTTCCATCGTTTCCAGTTTCGGCGTTAAAATAAACACCTTCAGAACGAATCAACTGAGAAACAATTACGCGCTCAGTTCCATTAATGATGAAAGTACCTTGATCAGTCATCCAAGGGTAATCACCAAGATAGATTTCTTGCTCTTTAACTTCACCAGTAACCTTATTTGTAAGCTCAACCTGAACATGAAGTGGAGCTTCGAAAGTTAAATTGTTTTCTTTCGCAAAATCTTTTGTAGTTTTTGGATCTTGAAAATTATAGCTTTTAAAACGCAAAGCTAATTTTTGACCGGTGTAATCATCGATCGGGTTAATTTCTTCGAAAATCTCACTCAAACCATTGTCGACAAAATCTTTCCAAGATTCTTTTTGGTGAGCGATCAAATCTGGGGTTTCAAGAACGGCATCTTCTTTAGAAAAGAAAGCGCGCCCTACAGCATTGAAGTGCTTTTTTGCCATTTTTCTCCTCGCATTTAAAGTGTTATTAGAACCGGCCCGAAGATTCTCCGCCTACGACTTTCGAAATTTTGCCATCAACTTCGAAGCTATTTACCCGCAGACACACTACTTCTTGTAGTCCATTCTAACATATTTCTCAAAAAAAATCAATAAAAAAGCCACTTTAAAAAAGTGACTATAAAGGTTTATCTTCGAGATGCTAGAGCTGCTGTTTCTTCTATTTTTAAAATTGCGTTTTCAGCTTCTGTTAGTTCTCGATTTCGCTTTTCGCTAATATGTTCTGGATTAGCGTGTTTAAGTATTCCAGCTATAATTTTTGCTGTCATAATTTTCACCCCCTACGTTTTTTGCCCGAAAGCTTGTATATTTTACACCTTTTTTATTCCAAAATCAAACATATTGATTTTTTATTAATTTTATGGTATTATATGGGTGTTAAATAATTTTATGCACCTTGAAATTTTGCTTTTAGCTGTTTTTTGAGTGCATTAGAAGGAATTAAAAAATGAAGAAAAAATACTTCTTTTTAGTGCTCTTCGTAGCGCTATTTTCGTTTTCATATTCAACTAAAGTTTTTGCGCAAGAACACAAAAACACCGTTGATCAGGTTAGTTTCAAAGACTATTTCGAAAAAGGAAAATCTTTTTCAAAAGATAAATGGAACAAATTTAAAGAGAACAGGGACGAATATTTCTCTGAACCATTTGAAGCAAAAGGTTTAACTTTTACAGACACAAATGGTCAAAAAATCGATAAGGTATATTTTTCAATTTCAACAAAATTGAGATTTAGCCCCTTAATTAAACTTGTGGATGAAGACGGTAAAGATATTATTAACTGTTCTTATGATGCGCAAAGCACAGGATCTGAATTTAAATTCATTGATACTGTTGGGTACTCTCGTGCAGAAACTCCTTATGCTGCAGGCGTAAATATTCTGTTGCCGAGCGGGCAATATTATGTTTTGGCGCAGCGTATTCCTAAGGGTGGAGATAATTCAGAAGAACAAATTTGGCCAGTGCCGGTTACAAAAACCGAATTCAAACGGCTAAAAGCTCTCAAAAAATCCGCTATCGGAGAAAAGGTAACTC
>CAKUZG010000029.1 GCA_934717805.1 uncultured Candidatus Saccharibacteria bacterium
CCAAAATGCCATTGATGAAAAAGAGAAATTTTATCCAAAGCCACTTAAAATTTGGGCTTAAAAGATAGCGGGATTAAGCCCAAATTTCACAATATTTTTAATTTGATATAAAGCTTTTTGTTTGCTTGCCGATTTACAAAATTATCTTAAACTTAAAGGATCACTATGAAAAAAATTGTTTTAGCAATTATGCTTTTAGCTCACACTCTTTTCTCAGCAGATAATTTTACTTTTGAAAAAGTAAATAATATGCAAGAAATTTCTAACAAAAAACTTAAAAAAAGTAATAGTTTAAAATCTAAAAAAAGCCCACAAGTTCGTGCTTACACGCCACTACCTATAAACCAGTTTGTTTTTGATGAAAACCTGGATGAGCTTATAAGCGTTTCAAGTGGCGGACAACATTTATTTTATTTAGCTTATAATAAAATTCAAAATGACCCTACAAAGCCTCGTGGCGAACTTTTAGTAAATCTAACTGAAAATGAAAATTATGCATGCGATTATATAGCACAACAAGCACCGATATGTAACTATGAAGACTATTATTCACAAGTGGGATATGCAATGAATAGCATTGGTGGCTGGTTTTATTTTAATGCATATCCATCTAATGATAGTGATTTTGTTTTAATAAATAGAATAAACGCAAAAAGAGGTAATGCTGGCGGATCTAATAGCTTTATGGGGAATAAGCCACATTTTAAAGTATTTGTTAGTAGTGATGGCAGGCTTAAAGCACAATTTACCCTAATAACAGGCGGACTTGATACAGTAAGTTCGCCAGAGCCTATTCCATTAAATAAAAATGTTTATTTACAAGCAAATAATAGCGGGATAAATTATGAAGTAGGCTGGATTACAGCAGATGGCACTAGTTCAAGAGCAAGTGGCTCTCATCAAGGATTTGCCATACCAGCTGATATAGATGAACATACAGTAGCTAGAAACAATAAAACATCTTGCCAATCTGGTCCTAATATTATAGAACCAATTACCGCAAAAAATTCAGGTTGTATAAAAATTGATTTTATAAATAAAATTATAGAAACTGGAAATTTTTATAACAGCAAAAAAAATACTCACTTTATATCCAATTTCTTTTGGAATGGTGCAACTACAATGTTTGCAGATATGAATAAAACAGATATTAGTAACAATACAGTTTTTCAGCCAAATACACGCCTTGTTGTAGATACAAATTTTATAAATAAAGTCTATGGCGATTTGTTTATAGGGCAAAATAATTTTACCGCTAATCAACTTAGGGTTTATGTTGACGATAATTATATTATCGCAGATGTTAGAGAATATTAATAAATTTGGCAATTTATGTAATCAGGAATAATTTATGGATATAAAATCTTTTCAAACAAATTTAGATTTAAACAACTTAAATTTTGACAAATATGCCGATATCATAAAACAAAATGCACAAATATCTAAAACAAGAACTCAACTTTATGGCGATAGAAATTTTAATACAATCAGCCAAAACAAAAATGAAAACTACATAGCTATAAAAAATAATGAGCCTATAACATACACAAGATATAAAGATTATACTATATACTCAAATAATATGGATTTATTATATTATGAAGGCACTAATTCAAATTATATTATCAACAAAAATACCGACACAAATTTAATCTCAAAACTAAGCTTAGTTGATAAAATGTTTTTACTTACTAAAAATGATGCCTTAGACAACGCACCTATTATAAAAGATGAAGCATATTTTATGCGAAAAATGCTTAATGATATGATAGCAGAGCAAACATACTTTATGCTTGGAAAATCGCTAGTTTCAAACGGACATCTCACAGGCGCTGAATATAATATGAATTTTGCTAGAAATTACAGCTACGCAAACAAATTCACTCCAAATGCTGGATACGCCAATAGCGATAATTACACAAATTCCATGCCCTTAATTCCAAATTCTTACTACCTAAACTCTTATGCAAACTCAAATTTAATTAATACAAAATTTGGCAAGGCTGAGATATTTTTGGATTTAGC
>CAKUZG010000030.1 GCA_934717805.1 uncultured Candidatus Saccharibacteria bacterium
GTAATTTTAGGTGTTTTGGCGTCAGTGGCGATTCCAAGACTAGCAGCTACAAGAGATGATGCAGAGGTGGCAAAGGCAGCGACAAATCTTACTACTGCCATTAGCGATTTAACCGCGTATTACACAGCCAAGGGTTCGTTTTATTCATATACGACCTCAGGGAATAAAGGTACGAAACTTACTGACTTTAGCAAAGTTACAAATGCGCTAACAAAAGATGGTAAGCTAAAAGTTAAAAGTAATATAGAATGTGTAGGTGTAACACTTCCTGATTCTACAACCGCTGACACAAATGTTAAAATCACCTTAGCTTTCACAGAGAATGATGCCGTGTGTGTTCAATTAAAAAAATTACCTGGGGTTAGATCCATGTGCGGTAAAAGTGATCAAAGTAAGGTTGACGCAACTTGTGAAATTCAAGTCGGCGGCTCAGGTGGGATAAATTTCTAAATTTATCTAATTTAAATATTTAATTAAATTTCACCCCGTTAAATTTTAAAATTTAGCGGGGCTTTTTATTTTTATTCTTTAAATTTATAATTTTTAAAAATCTTTTAATCTTAAAATTTCAAAAATCTTTTTCAAAATCCGTGCAGAATTTAAATAAAAAAAGCAAAACTAAAAACGCGTGGCTGGCGGATTTAGCGCGGGCGAAAAACAGGCACAAATGGCGAGAACATAAAAGCGGTGCGCAGGGCATAAAGCGTGTGGCTGAGAGTGTGGCGAGATTATGCGTAAATTAAATTGTTTTATTCATAAGTTTGCGATGTGATTTGTGGATATTTTATTTTAAAATTTTGCTTTTATTTAATCTAAAAATAACGATTAAAATTTCAAATTTTAAAAGATAAAAAAATAAAATGGAGATGGATTTTTAATTAAAATATTTTCAAAAAAACAAGCTAAATAGTTTATTTTTATATTTTTTTGTTTTTCTCGTAATGTGTGTAAGCTTTAATGCGTAAATTAATACATAAAATTTTATGTAAAAATAGTTAATATTTTAAAATGTGATATGAAAAAGAAAGCAAAAAGAACGGCAACGAAATAAAACTGAGCTTAAAAAAGTTGAGTTTAGAGGTCGTAGCACAGATCAAATCAGCATTAAAACAGGAGCAAAAATGGATATTGCGGTATAAACATATACTTTTTTGCTATGCGTTTTAAGCGGCGTGGGTATTTGAGATAATTTGTAATTTTTTTACTCGGTTTTTAGATTATGTTTGATGGTTTAAACTGCGTGGGTTTGTGATATACTTAAAAAATGATAAAAGTTTAAAAAAGAATTTGTGTTTTTGCTGAATTTAGTTTATAATTTTTGAACTTTTTAAGGAGAGAGAAAATGACAAAATTTAACAAAGAGCTAGCAAAAATGCTAATAAAAGAAAAAAAACTGACTTATAAGGAATTAGTAAGCGCGTTTATTGCGCGCGGGGCTAAATTAAGCGAAGCGTCTGTTAAAGCGTGGTTTAAAAACACCGACCCAATCTCGCCAAGCCTTGAAAAAATCAATATTTTAGCTGATATTTTGGAGATTAACGCGCTAGAACTACTTAATAAACGCGCTTTTAAAAATCCTTTGCCCCCGGCGCGCGTAACCGCCCCCGCCAACTTTCACAATATTGATGTTTTTGAGATGGTCGCAGGCTTTGGCACTGAGGGCTATTTAGATAGTGATTTTCGCGTAGA
>CAKUZG010000031.1 GCA_934717805.1 uncultured Candidatus Saccharibacteria bacterium
GCGAGATACTGGAGATTTCCGCCTACTCGATCGGCGAGCTGTCGAGGCTTTAAAAACCTTACGCGAAACAAACCGATATACAAAAGGAATGTTTTCTTGGATTGGTTTTAAAAAGAAAGAAATTACTTATAAACGAGATGCCCGTATTGCTGGTGAAACTAAATGGAATTATGCTAAACTCATTAATTTAGCTATTGAAGGAATCACTAGTTTTACGGTTGCTCCGCTTCGAATTGCAACATTTACTGGAATTTTAATTTCAATTGGTGCGTTTATCTGGATTGCTTTCTTAGTGATTCGCCCTCTTTTTGGCGTACCAGTTGGAAACGGTTATGCTTCAATTATGTCTGTAATATTATTTCTTGGTGGAATTCAACTTCTTTCAATTGGTATTCTTGGTGAATATATTGGCAAAATTTTTATCGAATCAAAAAATCGTCCAGTTTATCTAGCGCAAGAAATCAAGGAATTTAAACGTGAAAAATCTTCAAAAAAAGTTCAAAAATAGCCAAGCTTTTTGGTTTTCAATAATTGGTGGAATCAATACAACTCTTGATTTTGTAATTCTTTTTGTATTAACAGCTTTTGGTATAAAAATTTTTATCGCAAATATTTTTTCAACTGGAATTACATTTACTATTAGTTTTTTAATGAATAAAAAAATAACCTTTAAATCTGTTTCGAATAACAAAAAAGAGCTTATTCGCGAAATGCTTTTATTTATTATTGTAACTCTTTTTGGACTTTGGGCTATTCAAAATATTATCATCTCAATCGCAATGCCAATTTTCGAAAACTTATTCAAGAATAAGCAAATTTCTCTGTTATTATCAAAACTAATTGCAACTATTTTCAGTTTAATTTGGAATTTTATACTCTATAAAAAAGTAGTCTTTAAAAATAAAAGCGGCCAATTATAGCCGTTTTTATTATATGTTTAATTACTGAAAAATTGTCTTGCTCGTTCTGTTTTTGGATTATCCATAACTTCAGATGGTTTTCCATCTTCGATAATCACACCTTTATCTAGAAAAATCATCCTTGTACCAACTTCTCGAGCAAATTTCATCTCGTGTGTAACAATCACCATCGTCATTCCCTTCTTAGCAACTTCTCGAATGACATCAAGAACTTCACCAATCATTTCAGGGTCGAGGGCAGAAGTTGGCTCATCAAAGAGCATAATCTTCGGCTCCATTGCTAGAGCTCGCGCAATCGCTACACGTTGTTTTTGACCACCTGATAAGCTATTTGGCATCGCTTTAGCTTTATTTAGTAGACCAACATCACTTAATAATTCTTTTGCTTTTTTAGTAATTGCTCTATCCGAAACTTTTCGAAGCTTTTTAGGAGCTAATTTAATATTTTCAATCACACTATAATTCGGAAAAAGATTGAATTGCTGAAAAACCATCCCAACTTCTCTTCGTAGCTTGTTTAAATCAGCTTTTTTATCGGTAATTTTTACGCCATCAACAATAATTTCTCCCGACGTTGGTTCTTCGG